>MGVB01000072.1 GCA_001800275.1 Elusimicrobia bacterium RIFOXYA12_FULL_57_11 | reverse complement strand
TACTTCAGCCGCTGGACGTCCTCAAGGACGGCCGGCAGTCCATGTGCGACGGCTGCCCGGATATGACGGTCTGGAACGGGCAGCTTGTCTGGTCCTGCCGGCTCGACGAGATCAAGTATTACGGCTGTTTCCTGGATACGGTGCCGGCGGCGGCAACCGGCGACAAAGAAACAGGTCTCTGACCGGGCGTTTACCACCAATAGCGCAATATAACCATGGTCCTGAATCATAAAAAGTATTACCGGCTTCCCTGGAGCATCTCCGATAACGTGTTTTCCTGGCTGGAGCCCACCAAGGAATGTAATATCTACTGTGAAGGGTGTTACAGTGAAAACTCTCCTGGCAGCCATAAAACCCTCGCTCAAATACGCGGGGAGCTGGATGCGTTGTCCGCTGTGCGCCAATGCGACGCGGTTTGCATAGCGGGCGGGGAACCCCTCCTGCACCCGCAGCTTGAGCAGATAGTCGCGCTGGTTGCAGAACGAGGTTATAAAGCGCTGCTGAACACCAATGCCCTCGCCATGACAGAGGATATGATGCGCCGGCTTAAAGCCGCCGGGCTTAAGAAATTCTCGTTCCATATCGACAGTTATCAGCGCCGGCCTGGCTGGACCGGGAAGAGCGAGGCGCAGCTTAACGAATTGCGCCTGGCTATGGCCCGTATGACGGAGAAGGTGGGCGGGCTTTATTGTTCCTTTAATACCACCGTTTACCCGGATACACTTAAGGATGTGCCGCAACTCCTGAAATGGGCGCAGCAGCACATAGCTATAGTGCACGGGATGAATTTTATAATCTTCCGGTCCGCGCAGGACCGGTTTGAATATTATGCCGGCAAAACCAAAATTTCACTTCCACAAACGGTACGCGGTCCCGCGGTTGACGGGGGGCTGGATATCTCGGTGGGGGATGTCGTGGCTGAAATACGCAGGGACTATCCGGCCTATGAGCCTTGCGCGTATCTTAACGCTTTCGAAACGCCGGATATTTTCCGGTGGCTGTTCACTATCCGCCTGGGGACAAGCGACGCGATATACGGTTACCTGGGCCCGAAAGTAATGGAAATGGCGCAGGGCCTGTATCATTTCCTGGCCGGCCGGTATCTCGGGCCTGTGGATGCGGCTACGCACGCTGCGGCCAAATGGCAGTTCCTGGCGGCCGTTATCGATAAAGGCGCCGCCCGGGCACTGTTCAGATATCTGTGCGCGGGTCTCCTGCGGCCGGTGACCTTTTTTCGCCCGGTGTATATGCAGATCGTCACTATACTTAACCCCGCTTATAACCTGCCCGATGGGCGCCAGGCCATGTGCGACGGGTGTCCGGACATGACGCCATGGAACGGGCAGCTGGTATGTTCCTGCCGCCTCGACGAACTTAAGCGTTACGGTTGTTTTTTGTCCGCCCGGCCAGTTTCAAAAAGTTCAAATGTCTGATTACGGCCCGCAAATAACCTGGTGCGGGCAGCCGGTCTGGCTGCTCAAGACCGGCACCTGGCTGGTAAACAGGCTGAATTTAAAGATGCTTGCCCTGTTCGGGCGTTTTGCGGCCAGGTCGCCCCTGGCGATGTTCCTCGCCAGGTGGCACAGGCGTATTTCGGGCAGTTATCTGTACACGTTGAAACTGGACGTGAACACGGCCTGTTTTTTGAAATGCAAAATGTGTTACTCCGGGGCAAAACAGCAGGACCTGCAATTGCCAGCGCAGAAAATACGGGAGATCATAGACCAGATCCGCGGATATAAAATCCGGCTGGAGTTTTTGGGAGGCGAACCGCTGCTGAGGAGCGATCTCCCGCAGCTAGTAAGCTATGCTAAACAGCACGGCCGGGTACCGTTCGTGTCTGTCTATACGAATGCCGTGCTCGCTACCGGGGAACTTGCGCGCGCTCTGGCCGCGGCGGGGCTTGACGCCGCGCTTGTAACTTTAATTTCGGCCAAAAAAGAGGTGCATGATGAGTTTGTCGGCCGGAAAGGGGCGTGGGAGCAGGCAACACAAGGAATCAAAAATTTAAGGGACGCCGGGATCACCGTCTATACCTTCACCGCCATCCACCGCGACAATTACCTGGACTACCGCGAGATACACTCTTTTGTTGCCGGCACTCTTAAGGCGCATGCCCTGTTCTACCAGTATATACCGCAACAACCTGCCGATCCCCTTGTGATCGCGCCGGCGCAGTGGCATAGCATCAAGCGCTGGGTGCTTACAGAGCAGAATGCCGCTCACGGGGAGCATGTGCGGTCATTGTACTGGCTGACCGGCAATTCATGTGTTGGCGGCAACTATATGCTTTCCATCAAGGCGGACGGCACAGTCCACCCCTGTCCTTTTATCCGCGATATTCCCATAGGCAATATACACTCAAATACGATATGGGAGATTTACCGGGACAGGTATACCCACGCGGACCTGACGGGGTTTAAAACGCTGCCCGCGGATTGTGCGGGATGTTCACACGCTTCGGTGTGCGGCGGCGGCTGCCGGGCCGGCAACAGGAACGCGGGCTGCGCGGCCGGATACCAGGCTAAAGACCAGAAGTGTCTGGGGCCTTATAATGACCCGATCTCAAATGCAGGCTCTGTGGACTGCATCCCGACATTCTTTTAAGGTTTTATGGCGATGACTATTAAAAAAATAATGTTCATTAAGCCCGGAGAAGGCATTGTCAGCCCCAACCATGGCATACCCTCAAGGTATGAGCCGCCCCTGGGTCTGCTTTATCTGATCTCCGCTTTGCGCCGAAATTTTCCCGACAAATTCGAGACGGACTTGTTTGAAAATAATATTTCAGGGTGCGATGCCGCCCAGGTGCGCGCAAGGATAGCCGGGTTCGGGCCGGATATTGTCTGCCTGGCCTGTATGTCGGTGGAAAGAAAAGAAGCGGCGGCAATAGCCAAGATAGTAAAGGAGTTGAACCCGCGCTGCCTGGTGATCCTGGGCGGTCCGCATCCGTCCATGTTTTACGCCCGGGTGCTGGAGGATGCCAACATCGACATTGCCGTAATAGGGGAAGGGGAAGCGACTTTCGTGGAATTAACGGAAAAACTCCTTGCCGGCGAGCCGCTGTGGCAGGTGAACGGTCTGGCTTTAAGGAAGGACGGGCGGGCGATATTGACTCCCCCGAGGGAACCAGTTGAAAACCTGGATAAACTCCCTTTCCCGGCCTGGGACCTGGTCGATTTTAAAAAATATTCCAATGTCAAAATGAGCATGAATATTATCACGCATTCTGTTCCCTGGGCCGCCATTTTTACCAGCCGCGGCTGCCCTTTTCATTGCGCGTACTGCCACAACATTTTTGGAAAAATGACCAGGTTCCGCAGTCCGGAAAATGTTGTGGAGGAAATAGAACTTCTGGCCGGGAAATACGGAGTAAAAGAGATACATATTATAGACGATATATTCAACTTTGATCTGGTCCGTGCAAAAAAGATATGTGATCTTATAATCGCGCGGGGGCTTCGCATCAAGATAGCTTTTCCCAACGGCATCAGGGGCGATATGATGGACAGGGAGCTTATCAGGAAACTTAAGAGGGCCGGCTGTTATTCCATCTATTACGCTATCGAAACCGCCTCTCCGCGGCTCCAGAAAGTGATCCATAAAAATCTTGACCTTGAAAAAGTCCGCCAGGCTATCGCCTGGACCCGGGCGGAGAACATCCTGCCGCGAGGCTATTTTATGATGGGTTTCCCCGGGGAAACCCCGGAGGAAATAGAAACTACCGTGCGCTGGGCCCTGGATTCGGAACTGTTAATGAGTCTTTTTCTGACGGTTGTTATCTACCCGGGCATAGAGCTTGAGCGCCTGGCCAGGGAGGCCTACCCCGGTTTTGATTTTAGCGACTGGGATAAGTTCGAATTTCATTATTACGCTGATTCTCCGGTCTGGACGCAGGCTACCGGCATTGACCTCAGCCGGATCCGGGCTTTGGCGTACCGCCGGTTCTATTACCGCGCCAAGATTATCTTCCCGCTTTTATACTGGCTCCCCATGAATCATTCTTCTTTAAGGATTGTAAGGGGTTTTTTTTATGGGCTGTTTGCTGCTGTCACCCGCAAATTGGCCGCCTAGCGCCGCTGCGCACCTGGCCGTAAGACTTGCTGTGGGGCCACAGGCGGAAATCAGTTTTACCGGTTTTGAGAGAATCCGCCTGCTCAGGGGCAAATGCTATAATTGAGTAAAATATGCCGCAACTGACAAAAGTAAGTGTTGTGATCCCGGTGCATAATGCGCCGGAGGATCTTAAAGCCTGCCTGGCTTCTCTTGAGGCCACCGCTGCCGGCATTTATGAACTGATATTGGTGGACAACGCTTCGGGCCCCGAAACGCGCCATTATATCGCTTCCGTCAGGGCCGCGGTCAAGATACGCAATTCCTCCAACCTCGGATTTTCCAAAGCCGTCAACCAGGGGCTTAAAGCGGCCGGCGGGGATTATATCGCCCTGGTGAACAGCGACGTTGTATTCTTCGAGGGCGGGCTGCAGGGCCTGAAGGCCTGCCTCGACGCGGATACCCGGGCCGGGGCCTGCGGCCCGCTTACCAACCGCACCGTGGGCGTACAGCGCGTTGTTTTGGCCCCGGAAGTGGAAAAAGACGCGGCTTCCCTGCGTTTTTTCGCGCAAGCGATGCGCATGCATTCCGCCAAAGAATCGTTCGAAGTCCACCGCCTGGTGGGTTTTTGCTTGATGCTCAGGCGCGCGGCCTATGAAAGCGTAGGTTTGCTGGACGAACGTTTCGGCACCGGTTGTTTTGAGGATTTGGATTACTCCCTGCGGCTCCGCCAGGCCGGTTGGACCCTTAAGGTCCCGAAGGATGTTTTTGTCTGGCACCGGCACCACGCGAGTTTTAACGGTCCCGAGCATTTCCATGCCTGCGCGGTTAAAAACCGGGGGGTGTTCGTGGATAAGTGGTGCCGCAAAGCGCTGGAATTCCTGGACGAACTTGACCCGTACCTTGAGACCGACGGGAGACGGCTTAATACTAAAAAATAAGAGGGTTGATTGGAAAAGACATATCCGGTTCTTGGCCATTCAATGCGTTTCCTCCTCGAGCCGGGAGATCATGCCGTCGCGCGCCCTTGTGCGCCCGGTGAGCCGGGGCCCGGCGACCTGGCCCTTTTGGTGAAATGGCTCCACGGCCGGCCTTCGGGTTATGTAATACACCGCGTTCTTGTTAACTTCTCCCTGGCAGGCCGCCAGGTGCTTCTCACAAAGGGCGACGCGAACCTCCTGTTGGACCTGCCGCCATCTGCTTTCCAGCCTATAGCCAGGATCGTCTCTATCGTGCGTGGTGGCCGCATCTGGTCCGCCAGACCCGGACTGTCCTGGCCGTTCGCCTGCGCGTATTCATTTGCCGCCGGCAAAATCCTTTCGGTATGGGTTTTTCTGGTGTTTTACCTGTTCGCGGCCGCCGCGTTCTTTCTGCCACGGTATTTTTCCGGGCTTTTGAACGCTCTTTACCTTTATTGGGAAACCCGGCTCTACCCGGCGGCCGTTGACTTGGCGGCGCGTGTCGTCAGGCCGTCGGAACCTGGCGGCGCGGCGCCTGTTTCAGTGGTACTGAAAAGCGGCCGGATAAGGGCTGATGAAACCTGGTCAGGAAGAATAGTGGTCGCCGATTACCTTGTGGTAGACCGCGGCGTTCGCGTCAGCCTGCTTCCCGGCACCGAGTTGATTTTTGAAAGACGGGAGCCGGGGTTTTTCCCGGTAGTGCGGGTGGGCACGGACGGGCAGATGTCGGAACTGGAAAGCGCCAGCGCCAAGATCCTGGTCTATGGCAGTTTTTCCGCGCAGGGTAGCGCCAAAGATCCGGTTATTTTCACGGGGCCGTCTTTTGGCGGCCTGCACGCTTTGGGCGCCGGGAAGATTAAACTTGAAAGCTGCCGATCTCAAAGATCCGCCGCCTGCGTTTTAAGCGGCAGGGATGACGCGCGCATTGATATCCGCTCCTGTGAATTTGTGGACTGCGCGGGAGGGCTGGAGGTTTCCGGGAGGGCTTCGCTGGCGGCCTTGAACAGCCGAATTTCCGGGTCCGCAGGCCATGGCCTGAAAATAACCGGCCAGGCCTCCGCCGCGGTGAACGGCTCACATGTCCGGGCCTGTGCGGGCCCGGGTATTGAAGTTTCCGGCAGCTCATTCGCCGCCTTTTCCGGAACTGACGTGGAGGACTGTAACGACGGTATTTCCGCCGCGGGTGAGGCCGGAATTTTTATGAAGAATTGCCGTTTCAGCGGCAATACCTGTCATGGCGCTGTGCTTTCCGGCGCCGCGGGGTTTTCCGCGGAAGCCGCGGTTTTCAGTCTTAATTCCGGCGGCGTCACGGCAAAAGTTCACAATACTGTCCGCCTTGCAGATTGCGTAGCCGAAGAAAACTCAGGCACCGGTATAGTCCTGGAATCGGTCGGGATGCCGTTTATCGAAGCGGTGGCGTTTTCCGGCGGCAAACCTGTTATTAAAGACGGAGGGGTAATTAAAGGCCTTCTTCCCAAACGGCGGCCGGATGTTTTCAAGGTCGAGATCCGCAAGCGCGGTCCCGTATCATTATACGCCCTGGTGCCTGGTTCTGGCCCCCGGGCGCTGCTGCTCGACGGTGACAGCGCCGCGGCGTGCAGAGTGACGGGAATAAATACCAGTCTTCCCGCAGTTGCCGCAGACGCGCGCCCTTTGGCGCGCCTGCTTTTCCGGTTCGCGGCGGCTACCGCGCTGCGTCCGGGCTTTTCCGCGCTGTACCGTCTTTTTTATCTGTCCGCCCTGCCGGTGGCTCGTGTTTTACTGACCATCCCGGGGGTGAAGGCTTTATATCTTTACCGGGGCATGGCGGCCAAAGGTTGGGTGCCGGGCCTGAGCGATATCGACCTGGCCTGTGTTCTCAACCCTTCCGGACCGGCAGAGGATTATTTTTTATATTCAAAACTGTGCAGCCGCCTTCGCCTGCTGAAGGCTGTTTTTCCTTTCATGGGCGAGGTGATGTTTGCCACAGCCGGTGATTTTGCCGCTTTCTTTAACTGCTGGGGCGTAAAGGGAGCCGAGTTTTCCACATCCTCCCGGCTCCTTTCAGGCAGTCCCGTTCCCCTGCAGCTTCAGCCGCCGGCCGCGGGGCCGGGGGATTTCACCGAAGCCTTTTACGCCTATACTCTTCTGATGCGGCATTTCCTCGTTCCAGGCCTGCCCCGGGCTTTTTCGCGCAGGAACTGCCTTAAAAATATGGTGGATACAAAACGCTACCTGGCGCCGCCTTCGCCGGAAAGAGTTTCGCGTTCCGCCTACGCGCGTCTGCTTGGTCTTCCCCTGGAAAATTTCATGTCGGTAGATTGCGGCGACGCGGCTTATGAAGCTTTCCTGGCCCTGCACCAATCCGCCGGAGAGTTCGGGGGGCAAATAGCGGCGGCTGGCAGTCCGGCCGCCGGCGGATGGTTTAACAAAGTGTGCCGCGCACTGGCTGAAGATTGCGGTCTCTCCCTGGGGGTTATTCTGGACCCGCTTTATCGTGTTTATGTGGTGGTGCCCGACCTTGCGGCGCATGACAGGCAGGCGTACCTGCGCGCATGCGCCGCCCTTTGCCGCGCCCAGGCCGGGTCTCCTCTTCTGGGGGCGTCGCCGCTGGTCCTCACTCAGAGCGCCTTTGCCCTGTTATGCGGCCTGCCGTACCTTAATAACCCGGTTTTTTCTCTGGATATGTGCATTGACGGCCAGCCGTCCGGGCTGAATCCGGAGTACGGGGGGATATACCGGTACAACCTGGCGTATAAAGGCACGGTTTTGCCGCCCGCGCAGCTTCGGGACACCGCTTCGCTTGCTGCCAGGCACTTTTGCGCTTCCTGGCGGTCACTGTGGCCCGGGATGCCGCCGCACTACTTTTACACAAGGGCGCTGGGGCTTCGTCTGCTGCTTGAAAAAGGCCTGGCTCTGCCGTTTTCCAGGCCCGGGGGATTTAGCCCCGTATTGGACTCAATACGGGGTGATACGCACGTCCCTTCGTGGGAGGAATACCTGGCAGGGGGGGCGGACGCGGTTAATTATCGCTTTATCGCGGAGTATACTACCGACTTAGGACATCTTGCGAATGCCGGCTGAAACAGCAATAAGCGTTGTCATTATTACGCACGCGCGCCCGGAGCTGCTGCGCGCCTTCCTCGATAGCGCTTTTTCCGGAGGCGTCCAGCCGCTGGAGTATATAATAGGGGTGAATGGCGAAGATCCCGCCTCCCAGCGCCTGCTGGAGGAATACAAAGGCCGTATAAAAAAAGTGGCCTTGTCCGGCATGTGCCGCGGGGAAGCGCGTGCGTGCCTGGCCGGGCGCGCGCTGGGGCGCTGGCTTTGTTTTCTGGATGACGATACGGTACTTCCTCCGGGTTATTTCAGCCGTCTTGCGGAACTGATAGAAAATAACCCGGATGTCTCTGTTTTCGGCGGAGGACAGGGCCTTCAGCCCGGCGCCGGCTATTTTGAAAGTACGGTCTACAGCCTGCTCTCCTCACCCTGGGGCGGGGGGCCGTTCACGGAAAGATTCTCCCCGGTACAAAACACCGGGCGGGCCGGTCCGGAGAAATTCATTCTCTGCAACCTCACCCTTGACGGGGATTTCCTCCGGTCACACGGGTTTAGTTTTGAAGGACACCTTACCAGCGCCGAAGAAAACCTTCTGCTCAACCGTATGGCGCGCGCGGGTGCGAAAATGGTGTTGAGCAGCAGCCTTAACCTTATACAGCGGCGCCGAAGGGACCTGGGTGGTTTTATAAGGCAGGTTTTTGGCTCTGGGCGGGGCCGGGCGCAGATAAGTGCGCTTTATCGCCCGGCCTGTTCGCGGTTCACCCTGTTGCCGCCGGGGGCGCTGCTGCTGGGTGCGGTTCTGGGCATTACGGCGCCGTGGCTGCTGGCCTGGACGGGGGCGCTATACATGGCAGTTTCACTCTGCGCCGCGGCTTTGTGCGGTGCCGCGCCGGCGGTCAAGCCTGCAGTTTTTGCGTTGTTCCCTGCGCTGCACGCGGCGTATGCCGCGGGGTGGCTATATGGCGCTGTAGAAGTGCTGTTTGAGAATATACTCAGGCGGCCGCGTCCCGGCCGCTGCCGCTGCGAAGAAAAGCCTTAAGGGCCGCCGCGTTAAGCGCCGGCTCAGGGCCGGTTTCAAAAATAAAAAAATCCGCTTTACGGTAAAGTGCGGCTGTGGCGGCAAGCCGGGAAACCAGTATGGCTGATTTACGCAAAATGTCCGCGGGTGACGCGCGCAGGAAATATTCCGCCATTTGCGGAACGCCCCACCCGGCCGCCAGGGATTTTAACAGCTCGGGGACGGCTTCCCGGGGCCGGGCCCCGCGAACCAGCGCGGCACTCCCGCGTACGAGCTTGAAGACGCGGCCCGGCGGCAACGGCGGTGAGAGCTTTATGCCGCTGCCTGCAATATCAAGAAGACGCTTGGGCGGATAATGCCTCCGGTGAAAATAGCGCGCCCCATGCAATAGCCTGGTATGCGGGCTGTTTTCAGCCAGGCCTATGCGCACCGGGAAAGGATGCACCTGGCCCGTGGCGGAGATGAGCGGCGTGTCGTCGGAAAGAAGAGAGAAATCGTTATCTTTCAAAAGTTCGAGCAGCAGGGTCGTTTTGCCGGTACCCTGGGTGCCGCATAAGATTACTGCTTTCCCGCGGTATCCGAGGGCGCCCGCATGCAGCCGGTGCAGGCCGCGCAGGTCCAGCGCTTCCCCGGCGCGCGACAATATCAGGAGATAGGAAATTTCTTTGAGCAGGTCCCGGTCCTGGCTGATTATTGTTCCGCGGCGGGCGGTATAATCGTATTCGCACAGCGCGCCTTGCGGGTACCAGACCCGGCGGCACCCGGGTGGGGCCGGCAACAGGTGCCACACCTTCGTTTTTAAGGCCGCCGCTGGCAGATTCTCCCGGCGCGGGTTTTCCAATACGGCGGTTATTGAGATATCCGGGGTTGAGCCGGGTTTCTCTGTGAATGCGGAAAAATCCCGGGCAAGCCAGCTTAGAAGTTCCTTGTCCCGGGAATTGAAGCGCAGTTTGCAGTCGTGGAAATTAAACAGCGTGCCGGGGCCGGTCATCTGGTGGTAAGCCGGCGCAGCGCGAGTTTATAGTTTTCAGGCGTATCCGTGCGCAGTACTTCAGCATCCGGGGGCAGCGCGCAGATGAATTCCGTCAGCATGGCCCCGGGAGCCATTTCCACGAAAGTCCGTACGCCGCGGTCCAGCAGGTTCTGTATGGTTTCCTGCCAGAGCACCGGATGGTTAAGCGCCGCCGCCAGTTTTAGTTTTATCGCAGCCGGAGAGGCTTCCGCGCCGCCGTCAAGGTTGAAGTACAGCGGCAGCCGCGGGGGAGAGAAATTTATC
>MGVB01000071.1 GCA_001800275.1 Elusimicrobia bacterium RIFOXYA12_FULL_57_11 | reverse complement strand
CGTCATCGGGACATCCGGTCAGCGCCACCAACGAATTATACCCGCATGACCTGGCGCACCGCCACCTCGACACCCTGCTGACCGACCTCGGGGAAAAAACCATTTACGACGCCGCCGCCCAGTGCAACCGCTGCGGATACTGTGAAACTGCCTGCCCCACTTACGCGCTGACCGGCCGCGAAACGCTGTCCCCCCGCGGCCGCAACCAGTTCATGCGCCTGTTGTTGGAAGGCAAGGCGGCAAAACCGGCCGACGCGCAGGAAGCCCTGTCCACCTGCCTGCTCTGCGGCGCCTGCACCAGCGCGTGCTACGCGAAAGTGCCCACGCCGGACATCGTACTTGAGGGCCGCCGCAGCCTGGAAAGCTACGGAGACAACCTGCCCTCAAGGGCTGCGGTATTTACGCTCCTTAACGTCCCCTGGCTGTTCGCGTTCTGGCTGAAGCTGGCTTATCTGGCAAAGCTCTCAGGCATTCCGCGCCTGGCGGCCGCCATGGGGCTTTATCACTTCATAGGGATGCCCGGCCTGGCCGAAGCCGAAAGCTCCATAAAAAAAGTCCCTCTGCGCTTCGCCTCGGAGATATTGCGCAAAGACCCGCAGCTGCGCAGCGAAGGCAGGACCCGGATAAACTGGGCCTACTTCGCTCCGTGCGGCCCGAACTACCTTTTCACGGAAGTCGCCCTGGCGACGGTGCGCCTGCTGAAAACACACTCCGGTGACGGGATCTTCATTGCTAACCAGTGCTGCGGCCTGCTGGCCCATAATTACGGGCGCCTGGAAGACGCCAGGGAATTCGCGCGCCGCAATATAGCCAGGTATGAAGAGCTGAAAGCGGTGCACGGCAGCTTTCCGGTGCTGGCGGATTGCGCTTCCTGCGCGGCCTTCATGAAATCCTACGAGCAGCTTTTTACGGCGGATGAAACCTGGCGCGCGCGCGCGCGCGATTTTTCCGGCGCTGTCAAAGACATCCTGGAATTTCTAAAGCCCGAAGCCCTGACCCCCGCGGCAAAAGCTCAAAAAACCGCGCACGGGGTGGTGACGTACCACGATTCCTGCCGGGCCTGCCACGGCCAGGGCATACGGCGCGAACCGCGCGCCGTAATACGCAAACTGGCCGGACGCCGCTACGTGGAACTGCCGGAAAGCGAATCGTGCTGTGGCGGAGCCGGGGCTTTCGCCTTTACCCAGCCGGAAATTGCCGCGCGCGTACTGGAGCGGAAATTGCGGAACATCGCCTCTATCCAGGCACAGACCGTGGTGGTAGGCGCGACTTCCTGCCTCATCCAGATCAACGCGGGGCTCCGGGCCGCCTACCCGCAGGCGCAGGCGGTGCATTACAGCGTTTTTCTGGACCAGAAAACAGCCGCAGACCGTTAAGCTATGCTAAAATACTTTTATGACAAGGGCTGAAGAAATTGAGAACAGGCTGCGCCTGCTCGTAAATTTCGGCGGGGTTGTTTCAAAAGAAACCAACCTTACCAGACTGCTTGAACTCATAGCCGAGCAGGTAAAGGCCATTATCAACTGCGACCGCTGCAGCGTTTTCATTCTTGACCGCCGCACCAACGAACTGTGGTCCAAGGTGGCTCTCGGGATGCAGCACACGGAAATACGGGTACCTTTCGGCAAAGGCATCGCCGGCCATGTCGCGTCCTCCGGGCAGATTCTCAACATACCGGACGCTTACCAGGACGCGCGCTTCAACCACGACCTTGACCGGCTTACCGGCTACCGCACGCGCAGCATCCTGGCCGCGCCGCTGAGGAACGTAAGCGGCCATATAATAGGCGTGTTCGAAGCCATGAACAAGGCCGGCCAGGGCTTCAATGTGGACGACGAAGGCATACTGCAGCTGATAAGTTCCCTGGCGGCGTCTGGCATAGAGAACGCCCAGCTTTACGAAAGCCTTTCCAAATCCCAGCTTGAAACCATCTACCGCCTGGCCGTCACCGCCGAATACCGCGACCAGCACGACACTGCCATCCACCTGCGCCATATAAGCGAGTATTCCGCGCTGATAGCGCATGGGCTGGGGCTACCGGAGAGGGAAATAGAGAATATCCGTTATTCGAGCCCGCTGCATGACATCGGAAAAGTAGGAATCGCCGACGCCATCCTGCTTAAACCGGGTAAATTGACCGCCGATGAGTTCGAAGAGATGAAAAAGCACACGGTTTACGGCGCCAAAATACTCTGCAACGCGGAAAGCGCGCTGCTGCAGATAGCGTGCAAAGTAGCGGCCTCCCATCATGAAAAGTTCGACGGAACGGGCTATCCCGCCCGCCTTAAAGGCGAACAGATACCTGTTTACGCGCGGGTGGTGTCGGTAGCCGACGTATTCGACGCGTTATGCATGCAGCGCGTGTATAAACCCAAGTGGGACCCGGAAAAAGCCCGGCAGTATATAAATGAAGAAAGCGGGAAATCGTTCGATCCGGCAGTGGTGGAAGCTTTTGAAAAAGTGTACGACGACATACTTAAGATGCATATGGCCGGGGACGGAAAGACCACCATCATCCCCGGCATAACAAGAGAGATCAACCGCCACATTTACTGACGCGCCGGGCTGCCGCCTGCCGGTTTAAAACAGCCTGAAACTTTCAGGCTGTTTTTGCATCCAAAAGGCATAAAGCGAAACACAAGGAGACTGCCATGAACGATATGCAAATAGTGTTCCCCGGAGGAAAAAAAGTTAACGCCCTGTGGAACGGTTTTGAAATAGCCACCGACCAGCCCGCGGCGGGCGGCGGCGCCGGCGCGGCGCCCACGCCTTTCGACCTTTTCCTGGCCTCGCTTGGCACCTGCGCCGGCATCTTCGCCCTGGGCTTTATCCAGTCCCGCGGGCTTTCAGCCGAGGGCCTGGGGATAACTTTGTCCTTTGAAAGGGACGAAACCACACACCTGCTGAAAAAAGCCTCTTTCAAGATAAAGCTTCCGAAGGATTTCCCGCCCAAATATACGACCGCCGTAATAAAAGCCGCCGAACAGTGCCTCGTAAAACGCACCATGGACAGCCCCCCCGCGTTCGAAATAACCGCCGAATAAATAACCTTGGCGTCGGGCTGCCCGGGGTGTGGGCCCGGCGGGCGCGGGTCTCGCACACCGTGCTCGCCCTCATCACTCGGCCGCCGCGCTTATGCAAGCGGCGGCCTCCGTGAAGGCCCGCCGAACCCACACCCCGGGCAGCCCTCCTATTCGCTACTTGGAGGAGCCGGGTGCGGATACCGGATAAGCAAAACCTTCCGAATGCCGAGGCTTGCGCAGCGCCGAGACATGAGGAGGAGCGAGGCCACGGGGTGGCCGAGCGCGTTTTGCGTTTCGGTACCCGCACCCGGCTCCGAACCTTGCTTTATATTTTAATTTTGGAGATGGCGGTGCTGACCAGCAGGAATTCAGCGGCTACTACCGCGGCTATAAGCACGCCCCATTCCAGGGAGACCTGCGTAATAAGCCAGGCGAAAAAGGCCAGCGAGAGCGTGGAAAGGGAAGCCAACCACACCACGCGCCGGCGGGAGCAGCCAAGTTTTTCAAGACGCAGCGCAAAATGGTCATGGCTGCCTATGAAAGGAGAATGACCGCGGCGCAGGCGCATTACTGAAACGAACAGGGTATCGTAGATAGGCACGGCCAGTATGAACAGGGGCGCGTAGACGCCAAGGGGGTTAACCTCCGTGTACCTGGTCCCCATGGCGATCAGGGCAAGTACAAAGCCGCAGAACAGGCTGCCGGAATCTCCCATAAATATCTTGCACTTCCTGGAAAAATTATACGGCAGAAAGCCCAGCGCGGCCCCGGCCAGCGCGGCCGACGCAAAATTCACGTAAACAGACTCCGACGGAAAGGCTATAAGCAGGAAGCCGAAAGCCGCCAGCACTACCTGGGTGGCGGAAAGGCCATCCATAATATCTATCAGGTTAAAAGCGTTGGACACGCCCACTATCCACAGTACACTTAAAACGTAATCGAAGTAATGCGGCTGGATGAAATTTATGCGGATACCGTAATAAACGGTTACGGCAGCTACCGCGAACTGCACCGCGAACTTGGTCCTAACCCCAAGCCCTCCGGGTTTCAACAGGTCATCGGCAAGCCCCAGCGCGAACATTACCCCGCCGCCGAACAGAATAACGCGCAGATCGCGCAGCGTCCCTGTAGGAAAAGATGTGTAGTAGCGCATCGCCACCAGCGCAACGGTAAAAGACAGGAAAATAGCCGCGCCGCCCAATAGCGGGGTAGGGACCTTGTGTGTCTTTATCTCCGTAGGCTTATCCAGATGCCCAAACCTGACGGCCAGCAGGCGAAGCAGCGGGGTAAGGCACAGGGACAGCCCCAGCGGCAGCAGGAAGGCTATGAGGTACAGCCGGAAATTTTCCAGTAGATCCGTCATTTAAGTGCGCGGGCTATCTCGGCGAGGCTTTCATCCACCGGAGGCAGGGACTGCCCCAGGGTCGCAACAAGTTTTCCGGTCTTCAAACCGGCCCTCAGGGGGCGCGCGGCAGCCTGCTCCAGCTCCGAGGTAAACTGCGGCTCCAGGAAAGAGGGTTCCAAACCGAAAGCCGCGCAGGCGCGCAAAGCGAAAGCGTAACGGTCCATGAGTTCCGGCCCTACCACGTTATAAATACCGGCGGCGCCTTTGGACACAAGGGCCAGTATGGCGGCCGCCAGGGCCGGCGCGTAGGTGGGATTGGAAAACTGGTCTTTGGGCACCCGCATAGCGGCACCTGAGCGGGCATTGGCGATAAGCTGCATAATGAAATTTTTAGCAGCGGTGTCATAACTGTAAACCACCGTGGTCCTTATCACCAGAGCGCCCGCTACGGCCAGGACCGCCAGTTCCCCCTCCAGCTTGGTGCGGCCATAAACGCTGACAGGATTCGTCGGGTCGTCCTCCCCGTAAGGTCCGGCCACACCGTCAAAAACATACTCAGTGGAAAGATAGACAAGCCTGGCGCCGGCGGCGCGGCAGTGTTCCGCCACAAGGGCGGGACCGAGGGCGTTAACCCGGCGGGCCAGCTCCGGATTCCGCTCGCAGCCGTCAACGTGCGTCATGGCCGAGCACAAAAAAACTATCCCGGGTCTGGCGCGCGCAAAAGTCTCTTTTATCGAGTCCGGCACGGCAAGGTCAAGACGAAATTCCTCCCCCGCGACCCCGGCCCCGCAGGCCTCCATGCCGCCGGCTGCGCACCCGGCTGCCAGAAAACCGCCTATCTGGCCGGAAGAACCTATAATCAGGGCTTTCATGGGTTGAAAGCCGCCCGGGACAGGGTAAGGCGCAGACGGAGTATCTTGAGAACGCCCTTAACGGCGTCTTTATAATTTATTTTTTTCCCGTCTTCCCGGGACCGGGAAGCGTAAACGATAGGGACTTCCCTGAACCTTAGGCCCAAAAAAGAGATCTTGCAGGAAATCTCCGCCTCGATCTCAAAACCATGGGAGACCAGTCCCAGTTTTTTCAGCAGGGGGGCGCGAAAAGCCTTATAACAGGTATAAGAATCCGTCATCCGGGCGCCAAAGAATATATTTATCAGGAGGGTAAGGAACTGGTTGCCCCACAGGTAAAACAGGTTATACGTCCTGGATTGCCCTGAAAGCAGCCGGGACCCGTAAACCACGTCCGCCGTGCCATCCGCTATGGGGGCGACTATCGCCGGGATATACGCCGGGTCATACTCAAGATCCGCGTCCTGCACTATCACGATATCCCCGGAGGCGGCGTTGAACCCCGTTATCAAAGCCCCTCCTTTCCCGGTGTTGAGGGCGTGTTTTATGAATTTAAGTTCAAATGGAAATTCACCCGAAGCCACGGCGCCGTCCAGCCATTCCCTGGTCCCGTCAGTGGAACCGTCGTCCACTACTACGACCTCTTTTTCGAGCGGGACCGCCGCGAGGGCCTTCAATACCGCCGGAAGCGTGCGCATCTCGTTATAGGACGGCACCACGATAGTGGTCTTCATTATGAAGAATTATAACAAATAACGCAAAAGGGGAGACGCGGCGGCGCGGGCTACGGCAATTCCAACGCCGCCGCCAGTTCTTCGGGGAGTATGATTACCACCGCGCCGCGGCTTACACAACCACCGCCGCTCACGTTAATTTCCGCGGATACTATCCGGAAAAACTGCCGGGGGTCCATATAAACACCCAGCCCCCCGGAGATATGACTGGGATCCCCGCTAAGGAACATCGGAACGGAAGGGATAGCGCTTTTCTTCAGCACGTTCTGCAGGTAATTTATAACCGCGTTAAGAACAATGTTCCCCAGCTCCAAAAGCATGACTTCCCCGAACTGCGCGATGGCGCCGGCCCCGGCCAGGGAGTCCCCTACAAAACACTTCGCGATATGGGGAATATCGTCCGGGTCAAAGAGCATCACCGAGGTAAAAGGCAACCCGCTTTGCACATGGATGTAAACGGCAGCGGCGGACGCGGCTTTAAACTCATGCCGGTTAACGGCCTCGGCAAGGGTCCCGCTGGCGACGCTGATACCGGCCAGCCGCCAGCCCCCACCCGAAGTCCCCGAAATTTTAAGGAGACATCTTTCAAGGCTCACGGCGGCCAGCCTTTCTAATGTCCCGGTTCCCTGGTTGCTCATAAATATCCGGCGCGGTTAAGCTATCCGCTTCAGGACCTTATCGAAATCGTCATATGCGAAAGGCTTGTAGATGACCGCGGCGGCGCCCTTGGCGAAAAGTTCCTTATTCACCTCGTCCTGATCGATAGCCGTAACGAGCACTACCTTAGCGGCGGGGTCTGTTTTCCGGATTTCCGCCAGCACCTCGATACCCGACTTTCCGGGCATTATAATATCCAGAAGCACGACTTCCGGGCGCAGCTCCGCGAAAGCTTTTATCGCGCTGTCGCCATCGCCGGCCTCCCCCACCACCTTATGCCCGGTGCGTTCAAGGATGATCTTTATCATGCTCCTTGTCCCTGCGTTATCATCAACTATCAGTATCTTCATGCAAGCCCCCGTCCGACAACCGCTGGTAAAACAACCGAGCCCGCTACAATTCACCTCCGGGCACGCATAGCCTAACATGCCCGACCCGCCTTGTCAAGGCTGGCAATCACCCGCGGATAACAAGCTTTCAGTAATCAATCCCGGGTGGTATGCCTTGCCTGTCTTTGAGGGGCGCCGTCTTTTGGCTGCCGGCTAGAGTCCAGAGCGTCCTGCTCCGCCGCCACCCGCACGGCAGCCGGTTCCAGTCTCATTACCTCTATGAGATACTCCAGCGTCAGGGCCCGCAGACGGGCGCGTGCGATTGCGTGCGTCCGCCCCGTACGGGCGTAAAGCCAGTCGCTGAAGGACAGGAAATTATTAAAAGGAGAAAGCCCGCCGGCCAGCAACACGGCAGTCCGGGTAAAAACGCCGCTGTTGGTTATCAGGTCCCAGTAACGGGCAAAGCGGCGCAGCCGCTGCATTGTGAAAAAATTCAGCAGGCGGTGGGCGCGCAGCTCGTACGGCGGATACGGGCTGTAAACCATACCCCACTCCGCGTCGTGACGGGCCACTGGCGCACCGCGCAGGCGCTTGAGTATGCCCACCTGTATTTCCTGGGGGCCCAGCGCCGCCAGCCGGTCGAACCCGGCGGCAAAACTCTCCAGTCCCTCCCCGGGAAGGCCCGCAACCAGGTCGGCATGAATATGCGCGCGCGTGTCCCGGCGCAGCCGCAGAATGTTCTTTTCTACGGCGGCATTATCCTGTAGCCGGTTTATGCGCAAAGCCACCGCCTCATTGAAGGTTTGCACCCCCACTTCCAGCTGGAGGGCCCCGGAAGGGAATTGTTTTATCAGGAGTAAAATCTCCTCCGGCAGGCGGTCCGGGACCATCTCGAAATGAAGGAACAGCCCGGGGCGGCGGCGTTTAAGAAAGAAGTCAAGGACAGCGCAGGCCCGGGGGATATCGAGGTTGAACGTACGGTCTACAAACTTAAAACGGAGCGCGCCGCGGGCCAGCAGATTGTCCCATTGCGCGAACAGGGGCTCCAGCGGAAAATAGCGCACCGCCGGATCCAGCGACGATAAACAGAAATCGCACCCGAAAGGGCAGCCCCTGGAAGCCTCCGTATAAATTACCCGGTTGGCGATATCCTCAGCGCTGTACAGGTCATACGGCAGCGCCATCGTGGCCAGGTCCGGCGCCGGCGCGGCGATTATTTTCGCGCCCTGCGCGGACCCGGAAAGCAGCCCGCGGCATAACCCGGCAAAAGCCGCTTCCGCCTCACCGGTTATAACAAAGTCCGCGGCACGGCAGATATCCTGCTCCGCCGTTTCATGGCTTACCTCGGGCCCGCCCGCGACTATCATCACTTCCGGGCAAAGGCGTTTAAGTTCGGCCGCCAGCCGGGCGCATTCCTGCGTATTCCATACATATACCCCCAGGCCTACAATGCGCGGCCTCAGGCACAGGATAGCTTCGACCGCTTCCGCCGTCCGCGTTTCCAGGGTAAATTCCAGCAGCTTTGCCGCGGGCGCAAGTTCCCCGAGGCCGGCCATGAGATAGCGCAGGCCGAACGAACAATGCTCGTAACGCGCGTTAAAAGTGGCAAGTATGATTTCAGCCATAAGGCACTGTCTCGGGCATGCATTTATGCAGCAGGAATTTTTTCCCGGTCAAAACCCTGGAACCGCATAGCGGTCAAAAGGCAGTATAAGCGGCGCTTTCGGGAAACTCCGCCTTAAAATACTTTTCCCCCGGAGGGAAATCGTCAGGGTCTGCCCCCGCACAGTAACGCTATCACCGGCGCCGATCTTGCCCCGGATGCCCTCAAAACCCAGAACGCACGCCGTACCCCCGTATACCGCGCCTCCGGGGCCGGACCTCCCGTCAAGTATGGCGAAGTTGTAATCATCGGCATACAGGACGGGCTTGGCAAGTATGGAATAACCGTTCCCCGTCCCCTGGTTAAGAATATTTTTCCGCAAGTTAAGGAAATTTAACCTGGCTATCTTAAGGCTGGCTTTACAATCATACGAACACGGGTTGTGGGCGATAAGAGAGGAGTGCGGCACTCCGGAAAAGTCCAGGCCGGCCGCTTTTGAGCCGCAAAGCCTCCCGTCGAAATCCAGGATATTATTTATCGGCCAATAGTATTTTCCGGAATTTCCGCAGCACCGCCGCACAAACTCGTCCGCGACGGACCTGCGCCGGACGACAGCGTAATAATGCTTTACGCAGCATGGCGGATACCCCAGCAGGGCGCCCACCAGGTCAAAGCGATTTGCCCGGTAAGCCGCAACGGCCGCTCTGATATGCGCGGATTTTTCTGAAATTATACAGGTAAAATTCCGGCTTCTGTAATCGTGGGCGGAATCGAGTATTTCGAAAAGAAAACCGTATTTCTTAAACACGGCCTTAAAGCTTTCCAGCCTGGCCGCGTCAAAACCCGTTGAAATTATTTTTTTATAGCCGTACGCCAGCCCCACAACGTCTATACTTTTCATCCCGCAAAAATCCGACAATTCGAGTTCCATAGTTAACATGAACACACCGTGGTTTTAATCGCCTCCGGGCGGAAAACGCATAAAAGTATTATACAAAAAGGCCTCCGTACCGGCCGGACCACACAAAACGCCGGGGCCGCCCTGACGGCAGCCCCGGCGCAAACACGGCTCCCGGCGAAACCTTACTCCGCGTCCGTCCTCCACCAGACGGACGGCCGGCTGTCCATGGTGTAATCAAGGGTGACACCCCTGGATTTATTGATCAGGTAGCGTTCAACCGTCCGATTTTCAGCGGTTTTGCTGTCATATGCGGTCTGAACCCAGTTATAGATCAGGTCGGGATCATAAAAGAAAAGCTTCCTGTGAGCGGAAGCCGGTTTTTTTGACCAGTCATACTTCCAGTAGTGCGCAATGTCGGTCACCCCCACCGGGTTCTGGACATTGCCCAGCAGCGCATCCGGGATATAAAAGGTCCGGCTCCAGGGAGAGGAAAGACCGCTGAAATTTGCAGGCCCGCCGACCTCAACCACGCTTACGCCGACATTCGCGCAGCCGCCGCCCTCTTTGTAAAGCGGCCGTACCCCGAGGCCGTAGCGGGTAGCCACCCCTTCGTCCTGATAAGCTTTTACATAGCGCTGCGCCTCAAGGCAGGATTCACCGGAGACTTTCAGGGTGACAAGGGCGGCTTCGCCCTGAATATTGGAGAGCATGTCCAGTTTGGTCTCGACTTCCGCCCGGGTCTGCAGCCGGCCTGGAACATGCCCGAACAGGGCGCCAAACCCTGCGCCTTCCTTTACCTGGGCCATGAATTTTGACATTTTCACCGGCACCTGGCCTGACATCACCAGACTGCGACTGCCGTCAGGCAGCGTGCAGCCGACTTCAAAAGTCACATGCCCTATGGCGTTAGTCTGCTTGGCGGTCTTTACCAGCCACTGGTTGCGGACAAAAGAGGCGGAAAGCGAGGAAATTGTGCTCCAATCCATGGGATGGGGAGAGGGAATTGTCTGCAATGTTATATAGTTGGGGTAATGCCTGTAAGCCTTGTCAGCGGCGGCGGCGAAACTCCCGGGCCTGGCGGCGGCAGCCGGACCTCCGGAACCCGCGTTTTTAAGAACCGGTTCCGGCGCGACGGGCTGCCATTG
>MGVB01000070.1:10505-12907 GCA_001800275.1 Elusimicrobia bacterium RIFOXYA12_FULL_57_11 | reverse complement strand
AAAAGCCCTTCCGCCTGCAGTTTCTTTTTCATCTGCTCGAAGGCCAGCTGCAGGGGGCCGACGCCGGCCGGCACCACCTCTTTTGCCATCAACTGGTACTTGCTCTGCTTGTCGTAGGTAGTTATATTGCCGCGCACCCGCACCAGCAGACCGTTGGCCAGGTCGAACTTGAGATTGGCGGCGTGGCCGCGGAACAGCACACCCGAAATATTGGAATTCGCGTCTTTGAGCTCGAAATAAGAATGCCCCAGCGACGAGATCTTAAGTCCCGAGATTTCCCCCTCCACCCAGAGTTCGCGGAAGGAGGACTCCAGCAGGTATTTTATGCCCTGACTGAGTTCGCTGACGGAATAGATCCGGGGCTCCGTCATACCCCACCCCGCAGCCGCTTCAGGCGCTTATTTATCTCTATCTCAAAACCCTGCTCGGAGGGCCGGTAGAAAATCTTCGGAGCGGGCATGTATTCCTGCTTCACATAATGGCCTTCGAAATCATGGGGGTACTTGTAGCCCCGGCCGTGGCCCAGGGCCTTCCCGTCCTTGGAGGCATCGCGCAGGTGGTTTGGCACCGCGCGCTCCACACCGCCGTTAACCTCGGCCTGCGCTTCGTTCACGGCCAGATAGGAAGCGTTGGATTTTGGCGAGCAGGCCACGTAGATGGCGGCCTGGGCTAAAATTATCCTGGCTTCCGGCATGCCCAGCACCTCGGCGGATCTAAAGGCGCTCTCCGCCATCATCAGCGCCATGGGGTTAGCGTTGCCTACGTCCTCGGAGGCGCAGATAAGGATGCGCCGCGCCACGAAGCGGGGATCTTCGCCCGCCTCCAGCATCTTGGCCAGCCAGTAGACGGCGGCGTCGGGGTCGGAACCGCGCATGCTTTTTATGAACGCGGAAATATGGTCATAATGCTCGTCGGAACTTCGGTCGTAGCGCAGACTGCGGCGCTGTATGGACTCGCGGGCCACCGCCTCATCTATCAGGCGCTTGCCGCCGGCCCCGGGACAGGTGGTAATCACTGCCAGTTCCAGGGCGTTCAAAAGGCGGCGCGCGTCCCCGGAGGAATTTTCCACCAGGTAGCGTTTGGCTCCTGGCGTTACCTCGGGCTTCAAGGATTTCAGGCCGGCCTCGGCCGTAAGGGCCCGGTCAAAAATAGTGGAAAGATGCTCCATGGAAAGCTGCTTGAACTCCACCACTATGAACCGCGACAGCAGCGCCTGGTTGATGTAAAAGAACGGGTTTTCCGTGGTCATGCCGATAAGGATTATCTCGCCCTTTTCCACGGACGGCAGCAGCACGTCCTGCTGGGTGCGGTTGAAATGGTGTATTTCGTCGAGGACCAGCAGCACGCGCTGGTTCTGGGCCAGGCCGCTGCCCAGACCGCGGGAGAACTCTATTATTTTCTTAAGGTCGGCCACCCCGGCCATTACGGCGTTCAGGTCGAAGGTTTTGGCGTTGGCGCGCGAGGCGATATAGCGGGCAAGGGCCGTCTTGCCGGCACCGGGCGGGCCGAAGAAAACGGCGGATTTAAGATTGTCCGATTCTATGGCTCGGCGCAGCAGTTTGCCCGGACCCAGTATATGCTCCTGGCCGGAGAAATCGGCCAGATCTTTGGGCGCGAGCCTGGCCGCCAGCGGGGCATAGGCCGGCCCGCCCTCGGCTTCGGAGACGGCCGGTTTTTCTTCAAAAAGAGAGTCTGGCATACAAGGTTACCGAACTGACTGTAACATTTACCCCGGGGGCGGGAAAGCTTGCCGTTAAACCGGTTACTTATTCCCCACGGTTTTTTCAAGCTGCGCTATCATATCTTCGACTTTTTTGGAATCGGCGGCATGGTTGGTTTCGGATTGCTGCCTGAGGTTATAAAGTTCCACCGCGAATTCATAAGCCGCCACAATGGCTATCTTGGAGGAGTCCACTATATCGAGTTTCTCCTCCACCTTGTCCATTTTAGCCTCCACCTGGCCCACTATCGTGCTCAGTTCTATGGGGGAAAGACCGTCCACGGCCGGAAATCGTATGGGGCGGTTGCGTACCTTTGCCTCAAAATCGTTATTCTTCATCATGTTCACCGAACAAACCCGGCTGCAGGTCGTTTATCTTCTCTATCTTCGCGCAGATGCGTTCAAGGCGGCGGCGCACCTTATCTTTAAACCCGGCAAGTTCGCGGACCGCGGCCGTATTGGCGCCTGCTTTGCCGCGGGCGGCGCCCAAGAGCCGCACCTGCCCCTGCAGCAACTCGTTTTCCTCCTGCAGGCGCTGGACCATAGCGGCGGCACCGCTGACCAGTTCCTCAAGGCGTTTAATACGGTTATGCATACTTTTTTATTGACCGGCGGCCACAGGCAATTATAGTAAAAAACCCAGTTCAAGACGCCTCGCCGCATGGCTCACAACCGCAATTAT
>MGVB01000070.1:0-10489 GCA_001800275.1 Elusimicrobia bacterium RIFOXYA12_FULL_57_11 | reverse complement strand
CATGCGGTCCGGTCACGGCAGAACCTTTTTATTTTTAAGGTAAAGAATCTTCGCCCCTATAAACGTGTTTTCATACAGCCGGCGCGCGGTATAGGCCGTCAGCCCGGCGCAGACGTGGGGAAACGCTTCATGCAGCTCTTTTTTTGGCGGCGGCCCGTGAAAAACAAGCGGGCTGTCCGTGAAAATTACGAACTCGCCCAGACCGCCGCTCCGCGGATCTTTGCCGGCCTGGGGCGGCTCCCAGTAAATCTTGCCGTTCACCTCTTCCACACTGCCCCTTTGGGGATGGGCGAAACGTTCTTTCGAAATTATCCTGGCCGAAGCCGGCATCGCCTGCTTACCGATGCCGAAAACCCGCAGCGGGGAATACTGGAAAGTATAATCCTTAAGCGAATGATCGCCGCGCATCAGGCTTATTTTGCCGGCCTCCTCTTTTATCTCCACGTACGCGGTAATTATTTCAAGCTGTTTCTCCAGCAGGCGTTTTTCTTCCTGGAGGGCGGCACCGGCCTCATAAACGGTTTTCTTAAACCTGGCCCGGTCCCTGAGCGCCTTTTTATAGCTGCCCGCGTCATTCTGTTTCAGTTCCCTGAGCACGCGCAGCTCTTCCAGGGAAAGCGCAGAAGCCCCGACCCCCGCCTCCAGGCGCGCGGCGTCAGCGTTGACACTTTTAAATTTGCCTGCCATTACAGAACCGGCCAGCCACAGCAAGGCCAGCAAAACGGCGCCAAAGGGCGCAAGCAGGGCCGGCGGGATTTCTTTTTTCAGCGCTTCTATAACTGGCATCAGTAAATATACACCTTGGTCCCCACCGGGGCGGATTTGTAAAGATTTTCCAGCGGCTGGGCCCCGAGCCTTATGCACCCGTGGGACACAGGCATCCCCAGGGCCGCCTCGTTCTTTGTGCCATGTATCAGGTAGCCATCCCCTATGTTAAGCGCGTAGGCCCCGAGTTCCCCCTCAACTTTCCGCGAAGGGTCCAGGGGAGGCGGGACCGGCTCCTTATTTTCAACATAGGCCCAATCGGGCTTGATCCAGGCCGGGCTGTCTATTTTAGTGACCACCTTGAATTCCCCGCGCGGAGTGGTAAATTGCCAGGTGCGGCCGGTCTTCCTGTCCTTTATAACTCCACCGCGCCCTACCGAGCAGTCGGCTTCCCACAGCAGGCGCAGCCCTTTTTTAAAATACAGTTTATTCGCCCTGGTATCCACGGCAATGTGCAGCCTGCCGCCCAGCCGGCGCCCGGCCTCCAGCCGAAGGGCGTCGACCTCTTCCGCTATAGCTTTTTGCGTGCGCAAATAGCCCTTGTTCTCGGGATACAGCTCGGTAAGAGCTCCGAAGAAAGCCGCGTCTTCCGCGGCGGCGCGGATATCGCCGGCGATAGCCCTCGACTCCGCGGAATTATTCACCAATGCCGCCGAAGCGGTCTGCAAACGGGCAGAGGCCAGGTAAAGACCGCTGCCATAACCCCCTAACCTGACAACAACTAAAGCCAGGAGCAGGCCCCACCACAGTGTTGAAGTTTTTTTCAGCGGCTCGTTCATTAAACGGAGAGGAACTGCGCACCTTGGCGCAGGTCAGGGAATTTTCAAAAGCTTTTTGACCGCCCCAAGAAGGAGCTCCGGCGTAAGCGGCTTCTTGAGAATCGTAACGTTCAGATTCTTTTCCAGGTCGGCCACGGATTCCGGCGACCCGGTGGAAAATATTATAGGAGCAGGGGCCGCCAGCTGTATTCTCAGGCGCTCAAAAACCTTCCTGCCCCCGCCGGCTGGCATATCTACGTCAAGAATGACAAGAGCGGGATGGAATTCCTGGAATTTAGTTATCGCCCCCATAGCGTCTTCCGCGGTCTGAACCTCGAACCCGGCCTTGGAGAGAATCTCCCCGTACAGTTCCAGAACGCTGAGGTCATCATCGACCACAAGTATTTTAAACACGGCGGCCCGGGGCTGCCCCGGAGGGGGCGGAGGCAGCGGGTTCATGGCCTGGCCGAAAAATTTGGGCAGAAGTCTTTTAACCTCTGCCATCAGCAGTTCCGGGTTAGTGGGTTTTGTGGCTATGGCCACATTGTGGATATTCGCCAGGCTTGGCAGCTGCTCGGGCTTACCGGTGGAAAAAATAATGGGGACGGGGTCCGCCAGGCGGTTTCTTAAAGTATCAAAGACCTGCATCCCGCCGCCCGCCGGAATATTCAAGTCAAGTATAATCAGGTCCGATTTGAACTGCTGGTGTTTGGTTATAGCGGAAAAAGCGTCCTCGGCGGTCTGAACCTCGAAGCCGGCTTCGCCGAAGAACTCCCGGTAAAAGTCCAGTATGGCAGGATTATCTTCCACCGCCAGAATTTTAACCATCGCCGTTCTCTCCCCCGGATACGCGCCGCCGCGGACACACTGAATAATACAATACTTTAACCGAATTCCGGCCCCAAAAACGCCTCAGGGCGCGAAGGCGCCGCTGGATTTATGAACTTTAACCCCGGCCCCGGCAGGTGCCCCGCCCGACAGATATTCCAGGCCGCCACGGCTCTCTTTTACGCCAGGCAGCGGGACATCCCATATCCCCAGCGAAAGGATATCCCGGACAAATTCCCTGCGGCCGTCTTTACCGGCTTTCTCCCATTGGGGTGAAAGGTTCTCCAATGAGCCGCGCAGGAGCATATCGCGCAGGTTATCCTCCAGATTCAACTTAAAATCATCTAACAGCGGGGTTACCGACAGCCTGAACCGCTTACGGGAGGCGGGCGCGGCGCGGCTAACCACTCCGCCGCCGGCAGGCGCCGCGGGCCCCGCTGCAGCGTGGACGCGGGCCGGCTTCTCGTCCGCCAGAATCACCCTCCAGGGGTTAGTTTTAAACCCGTAATAATTGAGCCTGGTGTTTTTAGTTATGTCCCAGGATGAAATTGACTTAACCCCGGAAGACAGGAGCTTCAGTCCGGGCCGGAAAGATGTCATGTCGGAAAAATCCCACTTCACGGAATAATCCAGCCCCAGACGCGAGTAGTCGGCAGTCTTGGAAAGGTTAAGCATCAGGTTACTCTGCGCAGGGACGTAACCAGGCACAGCCGGGACAGTGGAGTCAACGACGTCCCCCTGCTTATACTGGCCTTGCGCGGCGGCACCCCGGCCGCAGAACACAACAAAGCCTGCAACAAAAAAAACCCGCAAGAACCGCGGGCCAAGGTTACCGGCAGGGAAACAGGCCTGCGGATGTGCGCCGTAAAAAACCCGGCGCACAAACCGCATGCCCAGGTTAAAACCCTTCTTTGGTATAACGTTCAAGCAGCTCCCGGGCCAGGCGGCCTTCCGGACTGAGCTTAAGCGCCTCGTCTAACGCGGCTTTAAACTCCGTCTCAAGCCTGGCCGTTTTCTTGAATTTTTTCCCCTTCATGGCCCGGATGGCGGAAATAACCGCCGCCTTAAGCGCGTAAGTGTCACCCATAAACTTGTCGCGCGGCATAAAAGGAATATTGCTCCCGTTTGAAACCGCTTCCTTTATTACGGCATTACTGCCGCCGTACGCCTTGCCCAGCAGCTGATCGGCGGACTTTTCCCCTACCGCGGCAAGGCTGGCCCCTTCCTGGAAATCGACTTCCGCCATCTGGCGCCGGGCCTCTATCATGTCCGGATAATAAGATAAAGCGCCCTGGTAGAAAGCCCGGGCCTTGGAATATTCCCTGCCGACCAGCGCCGCATTGCCCTGCACGGTCATGGCCACGGCTTTTTTAAAGACAGGGTCGGCTTCCGCTTTCGCGTTAAAATCCGCCGCCCGGGAGATCTCCTCTTTGTCCTTCAAGGCATCGGAACAGGCCACTTCGGCCGCGGAAACCAGTTCCTGTGGGGGAAAGTTTTTCAGGGCCACATCGACGGTCGCCATTTTCTCAAGTTCGCTTTTAATCTCCGCCACCTTGGCGGCGGCTGAAGAGTAGATGGCCGCTTTCTCGAAAAAAACCTCAGGGGACTTGTTTAAATTCAGATACGCCTCGGACTCCAGCCAGGGCACCGCGGAGGCGGTGGCGGTAAGCTGCACCAGCAGTGCACAGTAGCGTTTTTTCAGGTCTTTATCGGCGGCAAGTTTTCCGGCGGCTATCGCTTCGCCAGCCAGGCCATTAAGGTCCCCGCGGGCGGCCATAAAATCAACAAGCGCTTCGCGCGCGGCCCAGTAAAACGGGTTGTGCGCCACCATCTTCCTCAAAATAGCCGATTGCAATTCCTGGCCCCTGGCAAAACCGCTCTTTTCGCTGGCAGCGGCCAGTTCCTCCAGCGCGATTACGGTCAAGGGGGAATCAGGCGCGTAGCCGGAGGCTTTTTCCACGTTCACGAACGCCTGCTCCAGGTCCGCGGCTGCGGGATTTTCCAGCTGGGCCGCGGCGCGGGCTTTGGATAAATAATAACCGGCGGCTTTTTGCTTGATAAGGCCGCAACCTGAAAGCAGAAGGAGACAACAGACAGTGGTGAACAGGATGAATTTTTTCATTTTTTAAATTTTTCGGTCTTTATAATCTTCCCGTAGAAGAGAGTGTGCATATCGCCGTCAGGATAATATTTGCCGCGGACCGCGGCGGCAAGGCTTTCGCGTTCCAACCCGGAACGTCCTACTATCTCGCACTGGTACACGAGGGCAGATCCCTCCACGTATTTCACATTCTTTACCGCCCCCTCGTTAAGGGTAAGGGCGCAGGCCCGCACCTTATCATACTCCCTGCCGGATTTTGAGCCGCAGAACGCGAGTTCCTTTTTCATGGCACCGGCGTGCGGCACGCATACCGAGAAATGGGACGCCGCCGCCAGCAGCGAACAGGTATGCCGGGAAGGCCGCACCAGCACCGTCAGGACCGGCAGCCCCCATATTACCCCGGCCTGGGCCCAGCCGATGGTCATTATATTTATCCGCCCTTTACCATTCTGCACCACGAGGAACGCCCCCGCCCCTTCCAGGGCGGAACACAACTCGTCAAAATGTTCGTGATATTCCATGAAAAGATGGCAAGGCTAAATCTTTGTCCAGTCAAGTATTATCTTGCCGGACCTGCCGGAAGACATTATCTCAAAACCCTCTTTAAAGTCTTTGGCGGAAAAGCGGTGCGTTATCACGGGCTTTATGTCCAGGCCGCTGGTAAGCATTGCGCACATTTTGTACCAGGTCTCGAACATCTCTCGCCCGTAAATACCCTTCAGGAACAGCGCTTTGAAGATCACCTGGTTCCAGGGAATGGCGGTATCCGGGGGCAGTATGCCGAGCAGCGCTATTTTCGCCCCCATCTTGACGGAACTTATCATATCATTGAACGCCTGCGGGTTGCCGCTCATCTCAAGGCCAACGTCGAATCCCTCCGTCATGCCAAGGCGCCGCATAACATCCGGCAGCTTTTCCGTGCGGGTATCTATGACGTTTTTTATGCCCAGTTTCCGGGCCAGGTCCATGCGGTATTCGTTAACGTCGGTTATAACAACATGCCGCGCCCCAACATGGTTAGCGATGGCCCCGGCCATTATGCCGATGGGCCCGGCCCCGGTTATCAGCACGTCCTCTCCTATCAGATCGAAGGACAGGGCCGTATGCACGGCGTTACCCAGCGGGTCAAGGATCGAGGCCTCGTCGTCAGAAACCCCTTCCGGCAGCGGAAAAACATTCTCGGCCGGAATGGCGAGATATTCCGCAAAACAGCCGGGACGGGTCACCCCGACGCCCTTTGTGTTGATGCAAAGGTGCCGGTGCCCCGCCTTGCAGTTGCGGCAATGGCCGCAGACGATATGGCCTTCCCCTGAAACACGTTCTCCCACGAAGTGGCCTTTAACGTTTTTCCCGAACTCGGCCACTTCTCCCACGAATTCGTGTCCGACATGCATCGGGACCGGGATAGTCTTCTGCGCCCACTCATCCCACTGGTAAATGTGTATATCCGTACCACAGATGGCTGTCTGCCTGATCTTTATCAGCACCTCGTTATCGGTTATCTGCGGTTTTGGAACATCTTCAAGCCAGAGGCCTTTTTCGGGTTTAGCTTTGACCAGGGCTTTCATAGATCTCTCCTTAAAAATGGCGGGGAACACGCGGCGGAATCTTACCGTCTTTTAAATATTATACCGCTTTTGAAGCGGAACCCGAAGACGCGAAACGGCCGCCTGCCGCGTAAAAGCGCTTTACGCCCTGCCGGACATTGTGACGCGGAGTGAAAAAATCTATAATTATATGTCGCGGGTAAAATTAAAATGTCCGACTACCTAGCATCCAGCTTTTTGAGCCCGCGTACAGGACGCATTCCTTTATGACCTCACAGAAAGATCCCGCGATAATTTCCGGAGGCATGGGCATCTGGATCTCCTGCTGGGTCCTGGCCCGGATAGTGGCCCTCCTGGGCGGCATGGGCATAGTTTCCGGAACCGCCCTGGACGTCGTTTACGCCCGCATACTGCAACAGGGAGACCCCGGGGGCCACGTGCGCCGCGCCTTCGCGGAACTTATCCGCCGGGTACCGGCCCTGAAACTCCCCCTCGAGTCGCTCATAAAGAGCTATTTCATCGAAAACGGTAAACCCGTCGGAGCCCAGTATAAAGCCACCCCCGGAGGAAAACTGCGCAGGATCCCGGGCGCGGGCGGCACGGTTTCACTCTGGGAACCTGGCGCGGAATTTCAATTGCTTACGCTTGCCGCGAATTTCGCCGAAGTATGGCTGGCCAAAGAGGGACACAACGGGCGGGTGGGGATCAACTACCTGCGCAAAGTGGAGCGCCCCCTGCCATGGGCCCTCTACGGCGCCGTGCTGGCCGGAGTGGACTATGTGGCGATGGGCGCAGGAAGCCCGTCCGAAATTCCGGGGATCATAGACAAGCTCTCCCGGCATGAGGATGCGGCGCTCCCGCTGCGCGTTTACGGCACAGACTCGGCATCCGGGGAATTCGCGGTATGTGTAAGGCCGCGCACGCTGGGCGCCGCCGCCTCCGCGCCCGCTTTACCCAAGCCCAGATTCCTGGCCATCGTTTCGTCTTTCGCCCTGGCCGAAGCCCTGGCCTCCAACCCGCACTCCCGGCCCTATGGTTTTATTATCGAAGGCTCCGTGGCCGGGGGGCATAATGCCCCTCCGAGCCGCAAAGCTTTCGATAAACAAGGCGAGCCGGTAGTTATATATACCGAAGCCGACAGGATAGACGTGCCGGCCATTGCCGGCCTGGGTCTGCCGTTCTGGATGGCCGGGGCCTACGGAAGCCCCGGGCGCCTTAAGGAGGCGCTGGCCCTTGGGGCCACCGGTATACAATTCGGCACCGCCGCAGCCCTCAGCGGACAGTCCGGGCTGGCGCCGGAACTGCGCATACAGGCGCTGAAAATGATCTCCCGCAGTGAACTGGCAATCAAAACGGACCCGAGGACTTCCCCCAGCGGATTCCCCTTCAAGGTAGCGCAGATACCCGGCACCTTATCGGATGCCTCGGTTTACTCGGCCCGCAAACGGATTTGTGATATAGGATTTTTGCAGAGCGCCTATCTTGAGGACGGGGACCTGCATTTCCGCTGCCCCGCGGAAAACGAAGAAGAATATGTGCGCAAAGGCGGAAAAACGCCGCACACCAAAGGCCGGGTATGCCTATGCAACGGGCTGCTGGCCACTGCCGGGTTCGCCCAGACCTGGGCCAACGGCTATAAAGAACCCCCGATCGTAACCCTGGGAGACGATTTGAGCGCGGTGCTGCAGTTGATGAAGGACCTCCCCCCCGGCCACAAGACCTACAGTATCGGCAAGGCGTTCAAATTCATAGCCGCGGCTATGGATGCGCAAAAAAACCGGCCCGTTTAAATAATCCCGGACCGGCGCGAACTCCTGTCAGACTATAGCGTTTAACGCACTGCGGAATTCCTCTACGCTGCGAAACCGGTTTTCCGGCTCCGGGGCCAGGCATTTAGCCAGCAGCACGTCCACACCAGCGGGCAGCCCGGGCACGCTTGCCGAAGGCGCCTGGTACGCTCTCTGCGTTTTTTGCCGGTGAAAATCCGGCCCCTGGAACGGCAGCACGCCGGTAATTATCTCATAGAAGCAGACCCCGAGGGAATATATATCGGACTCGACCGAAGACGTCCCCATTTCCTGCTCAGGCGCCATGTAAGCCGGAGAGCCTACGACTTCCTTGCTGGAGAACATCGCTTTTGATTCCTTGGCACGCCGCGCCAGGCCGAAATCCATCACCTTCACCTCGTCCTCATCCGAGAGCATGATATTGGAAAGCTTAAGATCCCGGTGCACCACTCCTTTAGAGTGCGCGTAGGCCAGGGCTTTCGCCGCGGCATCCAGAATAACGCGGGCCCGGGGGAAATGCACGCGGGCCTCGGCGTCGATAATTTTATCAAGTGGCCGGCCCTCCACATATTCAAAAACCAGGTAAACATCCCCTTCTTCCTCGAATATCGTGTAGATTTCCACCACGTTGGGATGATGCAGCAGCGCCACGGTGCGCGCCTCGTCGAGGAACCGCTGTTTCTCCCGGTCGTTCACCTTTATTTCCTCGTTCATCTTCTTGATGGCCACTTTCCGCCCGAGGGACTGGTCTACAGCCTGATACACCTGCCCCATGCCGCCCTCCCCCACCTTCTTCTCTATCCGGTACTTCCCCGTGGCCACGCCCTCGTAAAAAACGGACGGCGATAAAACGTCGGGGTGAGTAGCGCGCGCCGCTGCAACGTTCTTTTCCTTTTTCTCCGTCACTATATGGACAAGCCCCATGGCCACCAGGCCGCCGCCGGTGAGCGTAAAGACCAGCATAAGCATGAAACGCTGCAGCGGGCTGCGCCCGGAACCCGCGGGAACCGAGACCTCCTCCCCCAGGTAGGCCTTTGCGCCGCCTCCGGGAACGAAACCCGGCACACGCGGACCGTACTGCGCCACAGCGTCCTGGTAGCGGCCGGAATAAGCGCCGCTCAGGGCCGCGGCCTGCCTGAAGTCCTCCAACATGCGCCTGTAATCGCCCAGTTTCTCGTATGAGAGGGCCCGGTTGAACCAGGCGTCGGCAAAGTTAGGATTAATACCTATCGCGCGGCTGGCGTCGGTTTCTGCGTCCAGGGCGCGCCCGTTACGGTTAAGCGCCCAGGCCCGCATATTCAAAGCCTGCATGCTGCGCGGATCTTTTTCTATAACAAAGCTCGTGTCGCGCACAGCATCGTCGTAGCGTCCGAGTAAATTATAAGAATTGGCGCGCTCAAGATAGGCGTCCAGGTTGTCGGGATCTTTCTCAATGGCAAGGGACGCGTAGCTTACGGCGCTTTCATAATCCCCCAGGCGGTTTTTTGACAGGGCGGTCTTAAGGTAAATTTTAGACCTGGAATCAGGCGAAGGCAGCGCCGCCGCAAGCGCATCAGGCTCCTGCCCCGCTGCCGCAACGGAGCCTTTCACCGCGTCCTGAGTGTCATCCGGGAGCCCCAGCGAACGCCGCATCGCCTGCAAAGAAGAAACCGTTTTAAGCGTGTGCACGGGCTTGCGGCTTTCCAGGAAAACTGCCAGCACGCGGGCCGACTCATCCTGTGGATCTATGGCCACGGCTTTCTTGATGTCTTCTATCGCCCCTTTCCTGTCTTTTAGCGAAGCCCTGGCCAGGGCGCGGGTCCTATAAGCGTCCGGAGACTCAGAATCCAGCGCTATAGCGTCGGTGGCCGTCTTTTCGGCCATGGCAAAATTCTGTATCTCCGCGTAATACGCCGCGGCTGCGGCCCGCACGGACGGGTTTTCGGGGAAAGAATCGATTACCGCGACTATCGCCTTCTCGCTTTTTTCCACATCCCCGGCATTCATCGTAGCGCGTGTTTTCACCAGCGACACCACGGGATCTGTGTTTCCCACGCCCTTCCTAACACCCCCCGGGGCCGGGGAGTAGCGCAGGATAACCGGAATATTAAAGGATTCAAGCTGGTCGGCAAGCCGGTCATACTCCGCGCCGGCTATAAGCCCGGCCGCGACGCTTTTATCCAGCGCCGTCAGCATTTCCACTATTTTCCCGCAGTGCCTGTCGCGAAACTCCCGCTGCGCGGTTCCCGGCAGTTCACCCAGCAGGCGCAGCAGGGCCGCCGCGGACAGTTCCGGCCCGACAGCCGCCCTGAGCCTGAACACTTCGAAATCATCACCGCCCTGAGGCCCCTGCGCGTTATGCGGGACCGGGGCTATTATCTCGGGTTCCGGGACAATTGTCTCACTGGGCATCTCCAGTACCTGACCGGCAGCGGCAGCAAGCTGTAAAAAAAAGCTGGCGGCCATTAAGGACGTAAGGAGAACCGGTGTTGAGGATTTCACTCTCATAATAAGCGGCGGCGCATGCGCGAAAGTAAGTAATAGGATAAGGGGCGGCCCCGGTTTTGTCAAGGGTCCAGCGGTACCCCGCCAATTGCGGACAGCCATGTGGCAAGAGGCCCATCCGCATGTGGGCCTTTGCTCCCTTGTTCAATATCCGCCCGTACTTTAAACTATGGGTGAACAAGACAGCAACCGCAGGGGGAGGAACAATGAAAAACTTCA
>MGVB01000069.1:10097-10798 GCA_001800275.1 Elusimicrobia bacterium RIFOXYA12_FULL_57_11 | reverse complement strand
GACTTGCAAGTGCTTGTCCACGGCCTCGCGCGCCATGAACAGGTGCATGATCTCGGTCGAGCCCTCGAAGATGAGGTTGATGCGTGCGTCGCGCATCCAGCGCTCCACCGCGACCGGCGGCTCGCCGCGCGAAGCGAGCGAGGAGGCGCGCTCGTAGCCGCGACCACCACGGATCTGCAGCGTGTCGTCGACCAGCTGCCACCACTTGACGCTGTTCCACTCCTTGGCCGCCGCCGCCTCGAGGCGAATGTCGTAGCCCTTCTGGTCGGCCAGCGCTTGCACGAGGTCGGAGAGCGACTCCATCGCGTAGACGTTCGCGGCCATGCCCGCGAGCTTGTGCGTGATGGCCTCGTGCTTGCCAATGGCCTCGCCCCATTGCTCGCGGGCGTTGGCCCACTTGCGGCAGAGCTCGAGCCCTCCCTTGGCGGCGCCCACGACCGCGGCGGGGAGAGTCAGGCGGCCCGTGTTGAGGGTCGTCAGCGCAATCTTGAGCCCCTTGCCCTCGGCGCCGATGACGTTCTCCTTGGGCACGCGCACGTTGGTGAAACGAATGGTGGCGTTGGCCAAGGCGGACAGACCCATGAAGTGCAGACGCCTGGTCACCTCGACACCAGGCCAAGCGACCTCGACGACGAAGGCGGTGATGGCGTTGGTCGCCGGGTTGCGCGCCATGACGACGAGGAGCTCCGCGAGGGTCCCGT
>MGVB01000069.1:0-9976 GCA_001800275.1 Elusimicrobia bacterium RIFOXYA12_FULL_57_11 | reverse complement strand
TGAGGCGGAAGCGGGTTATTACCCGTGAGGGTGAGGAATTTTTAAATGCCGTTATTGGCGGGCTGTCCGGAACTCTTCCGGAAACTTGAGGTTTTTGCCGGGTGTTCCGCGGGCCGCAGGGGCCCTGCCGCCTGTCGTCACTCTCTCCTGAATATTGCCGCTGCCGCGCGCCGGCGCGCGGGCGTTACGCTGACCGAACTGATGATCGCCATGGCGGTGGTCACCATAGGCGTGGTGGGCACTATGGGGAGTTTTAAGTACATCAGCCAGGCCATGGCACAGTCCCGCCTTAAGAGCATTGCCACTAACCTTGCGCAGGAAAAAATGGAGGTGCTCAAGAATAAATCTTATTTCCAGGTAATGGTTACCACCGCCACTATTCTGAGCACCGGCTACGACCCCAACTTCGCTTATGACGCGAACAACTATCCGCCGGAAACTATAACCTTGTGGGGCATGCCGGCCCTGACGCGGGCCGTGAATATAGATTACGCTTCCGTTTCCGGCGCCAGTATTTCAACCATACCGTATAGTTATGACGATACCGGGATGAAGAAAATAACCGTGTATGTGATGTGGAACCAGAAAGGCACGGACAGGAAGGTTCAGCTGGACAGTTATTACCAGAATCCCACCGCCGCCACATTGAGCGCCGGGTTCAGCGGCAATATTACGCAAAGCGGTTCCCCTGCCCAGGGGGTGCTGGTGCAGGTGGCCGGGGTTCCCAAGTGGCGGGGGTATTCCGACGCCAGCGGTAATTACAGCTTTCAGGTGGCCCCCGGGTCGTATACCCTTGTCGCCTCTTCCGCCGGTTTTTATTCGCAGACCACCAGTACCGAACTTTTTGTCTCCCAGGGCAACTATACGCCCAAAAATTTCTCAATGGTCCGCATAGGCTCCGGCACTATAAATTCCTCCAGTATTTATGCCGTAAATCCCAGTCTGGTCATAAGCCAGGTGGTGGCCTCCACGGTGCAGGCGGACGGCTTCGACGCGCAATATGTGGAACTATTCAACGGCAGTACGGGGCCGGTTGATGTCGGGGTTAATACGGCCAATCATTCCTTGCGGTTTAACTACACCAGTATGTTTTCCGGGCCCCAGGTCTGTACGGATGTCCCGCTTATATATGTTTCAACTTTTGTCCCGCAGGGGGGGTATTACCTCATCAGCAATAGGCCGTCTTTTACCGTGGGAGGGATTTTGTTTGCTGCCGATGCTTATTACACCGACACCGCAAATATGGCCTGTACAAACGCCAGTCCCTCTGGTTACCCCTGGACTCCCCCTGTGGCCAAGCCGATACTGATGTATGACCACAGTGGCACGGTCTGGTTTACTGATGCTTCGGGTGGTACCGTTGATGCCGTGGGCTGGAGACATACAGCCAGCAATCCGAATAACTGCGAAGTCTCGTGTATTCCGCTGCCCGCCGGCCTTAAGCGTAACGACCAGGTGGTGCGTTTTTCCACCCCTTGCGAGGTCGGTATAACCTACGGGCGAGCCTATGATTCCGGGAACAATACCAATGACTTTTACTATAACAATACCGCCGTTCCGGCGGGTATAACATACAGGCCGTTCAGCCGGACGTCCACGCCTGCCACGCAGACTATCCTTTCCGGAGTGCCTGCCGTAGATGCCTATATTTTTGTGGATGACGGAAATTCCGCCGCCACGCGGTCTTCCAATAGTTCCGTTATCGGCCCGCAGGGCCAGGCTTGTCCGTATTCCTCATTTACCATAGTGGGCGTATCCACCGGTATCTGGAAAGTGACCGCGGTGTACGGGGACTATCTGAGCACTATCTCAAGCGTTACCGTTACGCAGAACGTCAGCACCAATGTCCCCAACGCGCTTACGGTATCAACCTGGGCGGTTGCCGGCTTTACCTATACCGTGCTGTCTTCTACTTATTCCGGCGGGCTGGCTTCCGGGTATGTTTACGGGGCCGGGCCGGATTACTGGATGCGTCTGTCCGGGAAGCGGGTTGGTTCTTCGGACGGGAACTGGACCACCACCGACACTCAGGGCTGGTATTTCCTGCAGGTGGCCACCGGCGCCGCTGTTATACACGCCAATTATCAGTCGGCCGACGGAAATTATACCACCAGCGATGCGGATGCCACCATCTTACAGGGCGCCGTTACCAATATCCCGGATTTTCATCTGTCCCGCGGCGGTTACCTGAAAGGCTATGTTACTTCCGGAACCGGGGCCATCCCGAATATTCCCGTGCGGGCCACAAATGGCGGGGCGGTTTATGAGGATACTACCGATAATACCGGTTATTTTTATATCTTCGCCGCTACCGATACCATTGCCTATACCGTGACGCCGGAGCTTGACCCGCTGCAGGGTTATACTTCGGTGCCTACTTCTCCGCTTAAATCCAGCGTTACCGTGGCCGGCGCCACGGTGTTTACCGGCACTATAACTGTGATAGGCGCGTTGGGCACTATTAATGGCAGCGTCACGGACGGGGGCGCGGCCATTACCACGGGGGTGCTGGTTGTGGCCAGCACAGCAGCGATCCCCTCCACGATGGCTACGATTTACGCGTCATCCGCTCCGGCCCAGGCTGTTTTATATTTTGTTTCCAGCAAGTCGGATGGAACGTACAGCCTGGAGGTGCGTTCAAGTACCTCCGCCACATATAACCTGCGCGCTTTTTACCCCGTGGTGGATGTTAATAATGGTACGGTAAGCTTTACCAGTAAGAGTTCCTCCACCATTTCAGTAGGGGCCGGCGCCGCGGTTACGGGGAAGAATTTCTCATGGCCTTAAAGCGCAAGAGGGGTTATACCCTCGTAGAAGTAATGATGACCGTGGCTATAATCGGGATAGTCGGCGGCATGGCTGTGCCATTGCTCATGAATATGACCAATTTCTGGCGGCAGACCACGGCCCGCAACGCCATTCAGCGCGACGTGCGTACCAGCCTCGACATGATAAACCGCTTTGCCCGGCAGGCCAAAAGTTCGACCGTGGTCATAGACGCTGTTTCCGGCCAGCCGCCCTGTTCACGCCTGACTTATACCAGCATACAGGGCGAGACCGTGGTGTTTTACCAGACAGGCAACAAGCTTTATATGAGCCTGGCCGGCAAGACAACGATGCTGACGGAAAACCTTGCCTATGTGGCTTTCACCTTCCCGCGCACGGACGATATTACGCTGCTTTCCGTGGCCATAACCGCACAGTCGGCTACTTTCCGCGGCGGCAAAAAAGCGCTGCAGCTCTCCATCCAGAAAGTGAGGATAATGAACTGATGAGAAAAAGACACGGACAGCTTTTAGTGGGGGCCATATTGCTGGTAGCGGTGCTTGCCATCATTATCCCGGTTATGGTCATGTACGTGCAGAACGAGGCCAAGTGGAGCGTTAAGCAGGGGCAGAACACGAACGCCTTCCAGCTGGCCGAGGGCGCGGTGGACAGGGGCTACCAGAAGGTTATAGAATCCACTCAAACCTGGAAGCAGATTCAGGACGGGCAGGCGATTCCCTGCATGAGTTTTAATTGTTCATTTACAGATCTTTCCGGTGGGACCTATGCCGTTTCCGTTACCAGTGGCCCAAATTCCGGGGAGGTAACTATTGTCGGGGTTGGCCGCGATAAAATGAACAAAGAGGTGCGCGCGTTGCGGGCGGTGTACGCCAACCAGATCCTGAACAATATAAGCATACAAGCGGATAATGGCGTCAGTATGAATGGGAACAATATCCAGGTCGAATGGGGGGCTGTTTCCAGCCCGAAAACCATCAGCATTCTTAGTAAAACTTATCCTTCTTACTGGAGCGCCGCTTCAATAGATAAGGATACCAACGGCTCTACTCCGCAAAACTGCGACTCGCCTGACTGCTGGTGGTGGCATTCTTATTACACCGCGCTGCCGCCCACGCCCACGGTGGATTTCGCGGCATATAAAAGTTCCGCGATCGCTTCCGGAAATGACCCCTGCGGAAGAGCTTATTATCAGCCCGGCAATTTCAGCAGCAACTGTACTTCCCTGACAGGGAAACCCTACTACATAGAAGGGAATTGGACCAGTTTTCGCAGCGCCATAATAGGGAGCGTTATTGTGCGTGGCAATTTATCTTTTCATAACGGCGGTAATCCGCAGGTGGGGGCGTACGCGGCAACCGTGCCTCCTGCGGCCTGGAAGCAGTATTGCAATTCCACCGCCTGGGCGTATTACCGTGCAACATACGATTCGGTGCCCCCGGCCTCTCCCCCGTGTTTCGGGAATATAAATTACAGTTACAACGCTACGGGCGTGACCAAGGTAATAAACCCCGGAGTTCATGGTTTCATGTATGTGGGCGGAAACCTCACCCTCCCCAATGGCGGCGGCTGCAGCGATTTGCTGCATGGCTCTATGATTGTCGCAGGCATAGCCGATATCGGTTCAAATTCACACTGCCGTATCTATTATGACCCTGTTGTCGCGATAAATATTCTTACCGCCAACCTGAACCTTGTAAGACAGTCCTGGCAGGATGTCACTACGGCATGGCCCGCGGCCCTGCCCTGATGAGGCCGCCGGCCCCGGTACAGCTTGAAATCGCCGGGATCCGTGCGGCTTTTGTGTTTTCGGAACCCCGCTTCGGCGCGCTTGTGGCGCGGCGGTATAAAAACTTCTTTTCTCCTGGTAAACCGCTTTATGTTTTTTCAGTCAGCGCCGCGGCCGGGCGCCGGATACCGTTCCGGCCGGTTATTTTAGAAGAGGGAGGGGTTTTGCGGCTAAAGCGCGGAGATTTTGACTGCGTTCTTAATTTAAAAACCGGTCTTGGCCGCCTGAAAGCCGCGCAGCGTGTACAAACCTTTGATTCTTTTTTGCGGACCTTTTACAGTTGGCTGCTCCCGCGCAGGAGCGGCCTGCTGGTGCACGGGGCAGCGTTCGCAAAGGGCGGGAGCGTACGGCTCTTTCCCGGCAGGTCCGGAGCCGGGAAATCAACGCTTTCCAGGCTGGCCGCGCGAAAACATTTTTTACTGAGCGACGAGCTTGTGCCGGTGCGTCGGGAGAGTGGAAAGTTCTACGCCTATGGTTCGCCTTTTTGGGGCGAGATGCGTTGTGAGGGGAAGAACACGCGGTTTTCTTTGCGCGGCGTTTACAAGCTCTCAAAGGCGGCCGCAAATTCGCTAAGAAGTATCAGCGGCGGGGTTATGCTGCGCCTGCTGCTGCGCTGTTCAATGAATTTCGCGAAGGATGCGGGCACGGCGGCGCTTATGCTGGCGCTGGCGGCTGAACTGGCCGCAGAAAAAACCGCGGGGGAACTGCGTTTCTCAAAAGACAATCGCGCGTTCCTTGATTTGTTATAATTTCTCCATGAAGTTTAAAGAAAAACTGGCGGCGCGTGAAGTGGCGGGGGAGCTTTATGTGGTGGATATAGAGGCCGAAACCCTGCATTCCCTTAACCCGGCGGCCCTGCTGATCTGGAACTGCCTGGAAAAAGGCCTGGACGCGGAGAAAACTGCGGTGCGTCTGGCTGCCGAGTTCGATGTCGCGCCGGCAACCGCCGCCGCGGATGTTAAAGATTTCATGAAAACCCTTGCGGCCAAAGGCCTGATAAAATGAAAAACAAAAAACCGTACGTTAAACCGGCCATAAAAAGCGAGAAGGTATTCGAGACGGCGGCGCTTGCCTGCGGCAAGTGCATAACCGGCCCCACAGGGCAGCTTTCCTGCAAAACGCTCAAAAAATTCTCCTGAAATGGTCAAAGCCGTCAAGCTTGAGGGTTCCAGCATGCTCCCGCTGTTCAAAGGCGGCGGTGTGGTTTTTGTCGAGGCCCCGCCGGCAGGCCTTTCACCCGGCGATTGCGCGGTTTACGCCTATGAAGGGCGCCTGCTGCTGCACAGGGTGATAGCCGTTAATGATGCCGGTCCGCTGCTGGCGGATGACGCCGGCCGTATAGCCGGCCACCAAGTTCCCTGGCGCGATGTTATGGGGCGTGTGCTCTCCCGCAACCCGCTTAAAAATGGCGCTATCGGGCTGCTCTATTCCAGCCTCAGAAAAAAGTTCAGGTTTCATTGCGCTTAAATATGCCCACACCGGCTCGCGGGCAAAAATTCTGGTCGGATATCGGCCTGTTTTACTGCGCGGCTATCTGGGGCGCTACTTTTATAGTCACCAAGGGCGCGCTGGCCGTGGTGGATCCCGTGGTGATGGTGGCCATACGCTTTGCTATTTCCGCCGCGTTGCTGCTGCCCTGGGTGCTCAGTCGCAAGGTGAAAACGGCGCATATGCGCGAAGGCTTCTTCCTGTCGCTTTTCCTGGCCGCGCTTTACCTTACCCAGACCACCGGGCTGCTTTATACTTCCGCTTCCAACTCCGGCTTTATAACCGGCCTGTTCATAATCTTCATCCCCGTTTTCATGTTCCTGTTCCGTAGAGAGAAACCCGCTAAAATGCAATGGCTCTCCGCCGCTCTGGCCATAGCCGGGATGTGGCTGCTTACCGGCGGCGTGAGCGGTGTTAACCTGGGGGACGCGCTTACCCTGGCGGCGGCGGCGGCTTATTCGGCGCACCTGATAGTGACCGATAAGTATGTGAAAGCGCAAGCGGATACGGTGCTGCTGGCTTTTCACCAATTCTGGATGGTGGCGGCGCTGTCTTTGGCCATAGCCCTGCTGCAGGGCGCCCCGCTGGCGGTAAATGGCGCGGGCGGCTGGTGGGTGATAATTTTCCTGGCGGTTTTCCCCACGCTTACGGCGTTCTTTATACAGATGCTGGCGCAGAAGCATTCCGAGCCGTTCAAGGTGGGGATAATTTTCACGCTGGAGCCGGTGTTCGCCGCCGTTTTCGCCTGGACCTGGGGCGGCGAAGAATTTATAATGATTAAAGCTTTGGGCGGGCTGTTCATAGTTTCGGGCATGGTAATAGGGGAGCTTTCAAAATTCAACTTCAGGCGTGCCGCTAAAAAAGAAGTGCTGCCGGTCTGAGGGGCAAGAAACAGCAACGGGGGAGAATCATGATAAAAATATTCCTGGCGGCTATCTTCCTGGCGGCGCCGCTGCGTGCGGCGGAACTGCAGTTCGTGGAAAGCGTTCCGGAGGAAACCGTTTATGGCTCCCGGATCACGGCTCGTCCCTGGGGCGTGTGGCTGGAGATCATAAAATCCGCAAAAAAAACGCTGGATATCGAACAGTTCTACATAGCCGACCAGGGCGGTGAAATTCTGGAGTCCGTGCTGGAGGCCGTTAAAGACGCGGCGCGGCGCGGGGTGAAAACCCGGTTTATAGTGGACTCCGTGATGCTTAAGGAGAGCGGCAAGTCACTGCCGCCGCTGCGCGAGGCCGGGGTGGACGTGCGGGTGATAAATTTTAAGAAGAACGGGGGCGGCGGCGTGCAGCACGCCAAATTTTTCATAGCGGACAAAAAAGAAGTTTTCGTAGGCAGTCAGAATTTCGACTGGCGCTCGCTTAAACATATTCACGAGCTGGGAGTGCGGATAAAGAGCGAGCGGGCCGCGGCCGATTTCGGCCTTGTTTTCGAGTCCGACTGGGCCATTGCCGGCGGCAAATCCGCTAAAAAAATGTTTTCAAAAAAAGCAAAGAACCCGGTTACCGCCGCCAGCCCCGAAGAGGCCTTTATAGAAAGCTCCTCGCATACTGTAACATACAGCCTGGCTTTCGGGCCCGCGGGGTTTATCCCTAAAGGTTTCGATACCGAACTGGAGGCAATGCTCAGGCTGATAAAGGCGGCCAAAAAAACCCTGCGCGGCCAGGTTATGACCTACTCTTTGGCCGAGCACGGGTCAAAGCGCTGGGCCGGACTGGACGAGGCTATCCGGATAGCGGCGGTCCGCGGGGTTAAGGTGGAACTGGTCTTCGCTGATTGGGGGATGGGCGGCAAGGCGGACCGCGACATCAAGGCGCTGGCTAAAACCGACAATATCTCCATAAAGATCGCGTCTTTGCCGCAGCATAGTTCCGGCTTTATCCCGTTCTCGCGCGTGGAGCATTTAAAGTACCTTGTGGCGGACGGGGAGACCGGTTTTATTACCACTTCCAACTGGGGTCCCGGCTATTTTCTTACCAGCCGCGGCGCGGCGGTAGTTATAAACGGCGCGCACGGCGCCCAGGTGCTTGAAGATGTTTTCGGCTTAACCTGGAACGGTCCGTACGCCCAGCCCGTAGACCCGCTGAAAGATTACCAGCCTGTAAAGAGGAATTGAGGCCCGGTGTTATACGGGATAGCCTTTCGGGTTGGCCGGGGTTATACCCTGCGCCCCCGGCCCGAGGAAACCCTTGCGTGGTTTCCCTCCAGCCGCCGCGGCTGGAGCCTCCCTTCCGCAACGGGGGCGCAGGGTATAACCCCGGCCAACCCTTAATTTTATTAGCTCTTCGGATTAATTTTCTTTAACTGCCTGGGGCAGTTCGTAGAGGTTTATCTTTTTATTGGTATCGCTGAAGTATCTCAGCGCCCAGGCGCTGGGGAAGAAAATCACCGGGTTTTTTGCCGCGTCCGCGCCAAGCCTTATATTGTCTCCGAGGTGGATATCTCCGCTTGAGAGGGCTTCCGCGCCTGCCGCGTCCAGCCAGCGCATGAATCTCCAGGGACAAGCTTCCAGGCGCGATTCCACCCCGTATTCGGCTTCCAGCCGGTATTGTGTAACCTCGAACTGCAGCGGTCCCACCGCGGCCAGCAGGGCGTAGGCGGCCGGGCCGTCTTTTACGGTCAGCTGCTGCACCACGCCTTCAAGGATCAGCTGTTCAAGGCCGGTCTTGAATGATTTGGATTTTGAGGGAACCGGGTTGTAGAGGTACGTGAAACATTCCGGGGGGAAGCGTGGGATCTCGTCGAAAACTATGGCTGGGTTCTCTGTAAGCGTGTCGCCTATCTGGAATTCCTGGTGCCCCACCAGGCCCACAATGTCGCCGGGCCAGGCCTCGTTTACGGTTTCCCGCTCCTGGCCGAACAGTTTATTGGAATTGGAAAGGCGGATGCTCCTGCCGGTGCGCGAATGGTGCACGTTCATGTCGCGCGTGAATTTGCCTGAGCAGACGCGCACAAAGGCCACCTTGTCGCGGTGGCGCGGGTTCATGTTGCCCTGTATCTTGAAAATGAAGCCCGAGAATGCCGGCAGGTCGGGGTTGATGACGCCTATGGAGGCTTCCCGCGGGCCAGGCGGCGCAGAGTGCTCCACAAAACCTTCCAGCATAAGCTGTATGCCGAAGTTGTTCACCGCGCTGCCGAAGAATACCGGGGTGGTTTCGCCGGCCAGAACTTCCGCGGCCGAATATTCCGTGCCGGCCCCGTCCAGCATGCCCACCTCTTCTGTAAAATTCCTGTAGCTGACGGCGTCCAGCCTGTCTTTTATATGGCGGTCGTTGATGTCGGCCACCTCAACGGGGGCCTTGTAGGCGCCGCCGGGGGTGCGCTCGAACATGTGGGCCTGCCGGGTAAGACGGTCGTAGACGCCGCGGAAATCGGGGCCGTTGCCCATGGGCCAGTTCACCGGGAAGGGCTTGAGGCCCAGCACTTTTTCCAGCTCGTCAATAAGTTCAAGCGGCTCGCGCGACGGCCGGTCCAGCTTGTTCATGAAAGTGAAAATAGGAATGTGGCGGCGGCGGCAGACCTCGAACAGCTTCAGCGTCTGGCTCTCTATGCCCTTGCCGGCGTCTATTACCATTATGGCGGCGTCCACGGCGGTGAGTACGCGGTAAGTGTCTTCTGAAAAGTCCTTATGGCCCGGCGTGTCCAGCAAATTTATGCGGTATTGGCCGTAATCGAACTGCAGTACGGTGGAACTGATGGAGATGCCGCGCTTCTTTTCCAGCTCCATCCAGTCGGAGGCCGTGGCGCGCTGGTTCTTGCGCGCGGTGACGGTGCCGGCCAGGTGCAGGGCGCCGCCGTAAAGCAGGAATTTCTCGGTAAGCGTGGTCTTGCCCGCGTCGGGATGCGAAATTATAGCGAAAGTACGCCGCCTGAGTATTTCGTTCATGAGGTAATACTAGGTTACCTTTTTTGGCG
>MGVB01000068.1:2898-10626 GCA_001800275.1 Elusimicrobia bacterium RIFOXYA12_FULL_57_11 | reverse complement strand
GGCGCCGGTGGCTGGCGCTTGCGCTGCTGGCCGGGCTGGTGGCGGCCGGAGTTTATCCCATGGCCAGCGCCGCGCTGAAAATTTCCTGTCCCCACAGCGGCCGCGCGGAAGTGGAACAGGCGGCGGCTTTGCTGCGCGGCGGCGTTGCGGGTAAAATCACCGTACTGGTGGGCAGCCGCGACCAGGAAGCAATGTGGCGCTGCCTTACGGAATTTAAGGCCGTAAACATACAGCGCATCTACCCTTACAAGGACATCCTTACCCGGCCGGACACGGAAAACGCGGGTAAGTACCCCCTGCCTTTCGAACTGCTGCCGCCGCCCGTTATGCTTGTACGCCAGGACACCACCGGTGAAATGGAGGGTTTTTACTACCAGGCCATAGCCCGGCAGTGCAGGCTGGCCCCGGCCGGGCGGCTGCCTTCTTTCGCTCTGTATTCGGTGGCCGGCTGCAAGCCTTTCAACCCGGAGGGGAACCCGGAATTCCTGCCCGAAAAAATGAAATTGGTCCGCCTGCTTGCGGGCCGGTAGGCCCCGGGCCGGGGCCGGGGCGGGGAAAATGGTAAAATTTGGAAGATGAAAGAATTCGATCTTGTTATAAAAGCGGCCCTGAAAGAAGATGTCGGGGCGGGGGACGTTACCACGCGGTTCTTTGTGCCGCTGGGAACGCAGTTTTACGGCGAAATGCGGGCCAAAGCGGCGGGCATAGTTTGCGGGTTGGCCGTGGCCAAAAGGGTATTTGCGCTGGCGGCGCCCGGCTCCCGGGTGCGGATAAATGTTAAAGAGGGCGCGCGTATAAAGAAGGGCGCCGTGCTTATGAAGATAACGGGCCCGGCCTCCATACTTACGGCCGAGCGCACGGCGCTAAACTTCCTGCAGCATATGAGCGGCGTAGCCACGCGGGCCGCGCTTTTTGCCGCGGCAATAAAGAACCCGCGCACAAAAATTTACGACACTCGCAAAACCCTGCCCGGCCTGCGGGCGGTAGAAAAATACGCCGCGGCCTGCGGCGGTGCTTGCAATCATCGCCTGGGGCTTTACGACATGGCCATGATAAAGGACAACCATGTGGCGCTGGCCGGCGGCAGCCCGGCCAGGCTGGCCGCGCGGATAGCCGCCATGCGGCGCGCAAGGCCGGGGCTGGCCATAGAGATTGAGGCGCAAAGCCTGGCGCAGGTGCGCGCTTTCCTGCCGCTGGGCGCGGACGTTATCATGCTGGATAATATGCGTTTTGCCGACATGAAGCGGGCCATAGCCCTGATAAGGGCCCGTAAGGGCAAAAGGCCGGAGATAGAAATTTCCGGCGGCGTGGACCTGGCCCGGGCCGCGCGGTATTCGGTATTGGGGGCGGACCGCATCTCTGCGGGGTCCATTACCAGCGGCGCCAAACCGCTGGATATCTCCTTTGAGGTAAGATCAAAATGAAAAAAACAGCCTGTGACAGCCTTGACCTTGACTCCCTGCCCGGCATAAGCCAGATGCTCTGCCTCGACGAGGTGGTTTCCACGCAGGCGGTGGGCCGGGAGCTGGCCGCCGAAGGCAGCGCCGAAAAAACCCTGGTCCTGGCCGAAACACAGACGGGCGGCCGCGGCCGCCTGGGCCGGGAATGGGAGTCCGCCCGCGGCGGGCTTTACCTTACGCTGCTGCTGCGCCCCCAGGTAGGCATACGCTTCCTGCCCGACCTGAGCGTGCTCAGCGGGGAGGCCGTCGCCGAAGCTGTAACTTCCCTTTACGCTATAAAGACGCGGGTTAAAAAGCCCAACGACGTTTACGCCTTCAGCCCGCGCCGTCGTAAATGGCTTAAGGTGTCCGGTATACTCACCGAAACGGCTTCCATAAATAAAGCCCCCAGCTGGCTGCTCTTGGGCGTAGGGGTGAACCTTAATAACGCCCCCGGTCTTGCCACGGCCGTAAGTGTGAAAGACATAACGGGTAAGCCCGTCAGCCGGGAAGAATTCCTTAAGGAATTTTTCCGTATTTTCTGGCTGCGTTACTCCGCCTGGGAATATTCCAGCCGGGCCAGGTCCTGAAAGATATACTGTTGTTCCGGGAATAATTACATGAAATCCGCAAGCCAGGCCGCTGCGCGCTTTAAGGCCATAGCGCTTGAGTGCGGCGCCTCCGCCTGCGGCGTAGCCGCGGCCGGCGACCTGGCCGAGTTTGGAAGGTTCGCGGCGGCCGCCGGTGCGGCGCCGGCCGGCCTTGCCTACCTTAACAGGGAGCCTCTTAAAAGAAAAAATATCGGGAACTGGTGCCCGGGGGCGGCCTCGGCGCTGGTCTGCGCTTTCAGTTACTGGGCGCCGGAGCGGGACTACGCGGCCGCTTTAAGCGGCGTGGGGGCCCCGGCCGCTTACCTTAAAAGTTCTGGCCGGAAAGTGCACCAGCCGGAATTGACGGACGCCCCGGGCGCTAAAATTTCCCGCTACGCGCTGGACCGCGATTATCACCTTATTGTTAGGGAAAAACTTGGCCGCATACTTGAAGCGTTAAAGAAAGAATTTCCCGGCACCGAGGGCAAGCTGTTCTGCGACACCGCGCCGGTTATGGAAAAGGAGCTTGCGCGCCTGGCGGGGCTTGGCTTCAGGGGGAAGAACACCCTTGTGGTTTCCCCGGAACTGGGCAGTTGGTTCTTTATAGGGGGGCTGGCGTTGAATGCCGCCCTGGAGCCGGACCGGCCGTGCGGCGGGGAATGTGGCTCCTGCGATAGGTGCGTTGCGGCCTGCCCGGCGGGCGCCCTGGCGGGCGGGGCGCTGGACGCGGGGCGCTGCCTGTCCTATTGGACCACGCAGGCCAAAGAAAAAATACCGGAGCCGCTGGCGCGCTTAAGCGGCGGCTGGGTGTACGGCTGCGATATCTGCCAGGAAGTGTGCCCGTACAACGAAGAACCCCGCTGACAGCGGGGTTCTTCGCGCAAGGCCCGGCCCGCCGCCGGGCTTTATTTTTTTACAAGGGCGGTTTTTATGGCTTCGGTAAGGTCGTCGGTGTTAAAGGGCTTGGTGAGGAAAGCCGCCACCTGCGAAAAGCGCTGGAACATGGTGCGGGACGGTTCAAGGGCCGACAGCACGATGATAGGCATCTCTTTAAGGTCGGCGTCGTCGGCTATCTGCGAGGCCAGCGAATATCCGTCGATACCGGGCAGCATGACGTCCAGCACAAGCAGTTCCGGCTTGTAGGAGCGCAGCGTATCAAGGACTTCGCGGCCGTTGTCGCAAACCCTTACGGTGTGCCCCATCGCTTCAAGGGTGTACTGCACCAGGCTTGAAATTTCGGGATCATCATCTACAACAAGTATTTTGTTCCCCATAGGTACAAATTTAACACATTCTTCTTTACTTGTAAAGCAGGAAGTTAAGGGCCTGCGCGCGGAAAGCTGCATTGCTGTTTTCGAATTCCGCCTTTATCCGGGGCGGTGGGGCGCCGGCCTCCAGCAGCCGGTAAAAGTCGCCGGAGCCTGTCATTTTGCGTATTTCTTCCGGCTTAAGGGTGAACTCCGCGCCATTGTGTTTTTTTAACAGGTACACGGCCTGCGTAAAAATATCCAGCGCGCGCACCGCGGGACGGTCGGTGACCTCTATTTTCACGCCTTCGCAGGGCTTGCCTTCGTACACGTCTTTTGACGGTGTCAACCGCAGGGTAGAGAACTTAACGCCCTTGAGCCCGGCCCGGGAAAGCCCTTTGGCTATTTTCCCGGCTTTCATCCAGGGGGCTCCGAACCAGAGAAAGGGTATATCCGTGCCGCGGCCCACCGAAACATTGGTAGCTTCTAAGCAGCCCAGGCCCGGGTACAGCACTTCCGCGTCGAGGTTCCTTATATTAGGCGAGGGGTTGGTCCACACTATCCCCGTCTGGTCAAAGAACAGGTCGCGCGTCCAGTTCTCCATCTTTATCACGGCCAGGTCCAGTTTCAGGCCCAGCCGGGCTTTGTGGAACAGGGCCATTTCGCCCGCGGTGAAACCATGGCGCGTGGGGACCTGCAGATAGGCCGTGAAAGCGCTGATGCCGGCTTCCAGCACCGGGCCTTCTATGGCGCCGCTAATGGGGTTGGGGCGGTCCAGCACCAGGAACGGCAGCCCGGCCTTGGCGGCTTCTTCCATGGCGTAGCCCATGGTGGTGAGGTAGGTGTAAAAACGCGCGCCAATGTCTTGTATGTCAAAAACAAGCACGTCCAGGTCCGCCAGCATTTCCGGCGTAGGGCGCTGTTTATTTTTGCCGTAAAGGCTGTAAACGGGCGCGCCGGTAACCGGGTCGGTGGAGCTGGCTATGTAGACGCCGCCTTCCTCGGTGCCGCGGAAGCCGTGCTCCGGGGAGAAAATAGCCGCCAGCTTGAAATTGCCGGCCTTGTAAAAAGCGTCCACCGCGTTCACCCCGCCGCGGTTTACGGAGGAATGGTTGGTGATAAGCCCCACCCGCCGGCCTTCAAGCTGTTTAAAGCCGTCGCGCTCCAGCACGTCCAGCCCGGTAAGGGTAAGGTCAGCGGCGGCGGCCTGTACGGCCAGCAAAGTGCAGACGGCCAGCAGGCTGAAAATATTTTTCATAAAGTTCCTTTCTCCGGCTCCCGGTTTACGATTTAGCGTCCTTAAGCACCAGCAGGTAGAGCTGCCCCGGGTCCCAGAGCTTGAAGGCGAAGGTGCGGGATTTCTTACCGTTGCCGGCAAAAAAGTCCACGCGGCCCGGGCCTTTTATGGCGCCGCCGGTGTCCTGGCAGAACACGAAGCGGCTGTCCTCTTTCCTGCCCAGCAGGGCGCCTTCGGCGTCCACATCGGGCATTGTGGTGCGCATAAAGGCTATGGCGCCCATTGGTACCAGCGCGTTATCCATGGCTATGGAGCGCCAGCCGGTAAGCGGCAGGCCGTAGGTTCCCGCGGGGCCTTCTTCCGGATCGGCGGGCTGCTCAAGCTTGAAGAATGTATAGCGGCGGTTGGCGCTCATTATGGCGCGCTCTTTACCCGGGTTGTCCCGCAGGTACTGTTTGCCCTTTTCGTGGCTTATGCCTTCGCGCGGCAGGGCGCCGGCTTCTATCATGGCGGTAAGCCAGCCTTTGAATTTAAGGCTGTTGGTGGAGGCGAAGTTGGCCTTTATCACCCGCCCATCGGGCAGGGCCAGGCGGCCGGAGCCTTCTATGTGCAGGTCCATAATGTCGGCGCGGTTGGTGAACCATGCCAGTTCCAGGCCTTTGCCTTCCAGCGCACCCTCGAAATCTATTTCTTCGCGTGTCAGGTAGGGTACCAGTTCGCCTTTCTTCAGGCGGCCGGTAAGCTTTTCGCCCCGGAATTTCTCGTTGAAATCTTCCAGGTTCATGGAGATCAGGTCGTCGGGTTTGGCGTAAATGGGGTATTTGTACGCGTCCGTAGGGTTAAGGCTGGCTTCTATGGTGGGTTCGTAGTAAGAGCTGAAGATCACGGTGCCGGTGGAATCGCGGCCGGCCATCTGGTAAATGTCGAACCTTTCCTTAATAAGGCGGTCGAGCTCCGCGGGTTCGGCGGGGGATTCCAGCAGTTTTATGAGTTCCTCTGTGGAGGCCGCAAGCTCTTTGGGCGTTATTACGCGTGAGCCGAAAGTGTAGGAGGGCGTGCCTGCTTTCAGGCCCTGGAAGTATTTGCGGTTAAGCGCGGCCGCCTTCAGCAGGGTTTTGCGGTCGTCGCCGTCCAAAAAGGGAGGCAGGTCCTGTGCGGCCGCAAGCACCATGGGCGCGGCTTCGGCGGGTTTTGCTGCAACGGCCGCTTCCGGGCAGGGTGGGCAGGTTGCGGCCGACGGTGTTTTTTTTGCGCCGGTGGCGCAGCCCGCTGTTAAAGCGGCCAATATAACTAAAGTTACCTTTTTCATCAGCATAGCTCCTGGCTTATTTGGCGCTTTTTGCGCGTTGCCGCGGCCGTCCCCCTATGGCGCGCGGGCCGCCCGCCGGGGCGCTGCCCGGGCCGGAAGTAACAAAAATCACAAGTGCCCGCGGTTACACAACGGTGGTTTTCATAGGGAAAACGCGGCGCAGTTCTTTCCATTATCCCAAAAAAATGATGTTGACACAAGGCGGAATTTCCGCTAAACTTCCCATATGAGAAACCAAATAATTTCTTTATTCCTTTTCGTCCTGCTCCCGCTGGCGGCAGGGGCCGAAGAGGCCAAAGTTATAGCAATAAGCGGTAATGTGGAAGTGCGCCAGGGCCGTGAGGGCCAGTGGGCTTCCGCCTCTGAGAAAATGGAAATAGCCGAAGGCGGCGCCATACGTACCGGCAGCGACGGCGCGGCCGTGCTGCTGATGCCCAATAAGACCAAGGTGTGGCTTAAAGAAACCTCCACGCTGGAAATAGAGCAGCGCTCTACGCTGGCTTCCCGCCTGGCGCTGGTGTTCGGCTGCATAAAGATACGCGTGCCCCACCTTATGCGTAAGGAAAAATTTGAAGTGCGCACCCCGGCCGCGGTCTGCGCCGTGCGCGGCACCGAGTTTACCATGGACACCACGGAAGACGGCAAGATGGACCTGAAGGTGCTGTTCGGCGAAGTTAAGCTGCGCTTTACCGTGCCCCCGGAAAAGGGCAAGATGGAATTTAATATCCCCCAGGGCCAGGGCCTGAAGATGGAAGAGAAGGGCAAGGCCGCCAAGCCCGCCCTGCTGGACGCCAAAACCGAAAGGGCCGCCCTTGAGAACTGGAACCCCGGCTTGAAGCCGGAGGAGCGCCAGCGGGAGCTTAAGCAGAAAGAGAACGACCGGGCCCAGGTAAAAGAATTCGCCAAGGTCACCAACAGTTCCGAAAAAACCGTAAAAGGCTTCCTTAATGTAGTAAAGGAATCCGACCTGGAAGCCGGCCGTACCATGACCGACATGCACGGCAACCTGGTGCGCGTGGACCAGCGCATGATGCGCCCGGACAACAATACCATACAGTTCTTCAACCTGGTGAAGCGCCCCAATTACGCGGACTTTACCGGCAGGCAGTTCGCCTATAACGGCGGCGTGCAGACGAACCGCCTGGACCTGATGCAGATGAGCATGAGTTTCGACAAGGCCCTGCCGCAGCGCATAGAGGAATGGCCGGCGTTCTTTGACAGTACCAGCCTCAACCCCGTTTACGCCAGCTTCATAACGGCCAACCGCACCAACAAAGACGAGATCTTTGTAATAGCGGAAGGCTACCGTTATGACGCGACGCGCGACGAACTGGTGGATAATATCCGCGTGGTCGATCCCGGCGCCATTGCGACCATTGACGACACCACGGATAAGCATACTATCATCACCGGCATACTGGCTGACGATGGAACTCTGGGTAAAGCGCAGGAAATGTTGAACGCTATTTCCCGCCTGGACATTAGAAGCAATACACTGGATGCCGCCGGGCAGTCTTCTGATGGCGGGATTCTTGAATATAAGAATGCCGCAGGCAATTATGTTGATATGACGGGCGCGAATACCGATATGCTCTGGGCTATGAATATCTCTCCCGCCAGCGGGGTGAGTTCCTGGAGCAACGAGGGCGACCCGTTGCTGTGGCAGCACCAGGCCGATGCTTATGCCATTGGCAATAAAACAGTAGCCGCGGCCGGGGATTATCTCTTCTACGCCCGGGAAAATTATGTGATAAACAACAATGGCAGTATACAGCAGACTTCGGACTTCACCAATTCCAGCCTGGACCCGTTCACCATACTTATAGAACAGCGGAGCCGAAACAATAACTTATATAAAGACAGCTGCCGGCGGGTATGTTAACGGTTTGGGCGCAGGCTCCAACGG
>MGVB01000068.1:0-2881 GCA_001800275.1 Elusimicrobia bacterium RIFOXYA12_FULL_57_11 | reverse complement strand
CTGTACTGGCGGACGTAAATACCACCGACAGGTTCGCTTACAGCGCCACCTATGGCTCCAGGAGCCCGAACATAGACGTAGTCTTTATCCCGGACCTGTTCCTGGCCGCGGTACAGCGCATGCTGCCCGCCATCACCGAGCTTGGCAACTAAAGCGCGATGCCCAATAAATCAATCAAAAGAGGATTTAACCTGATGAAAAGGACAATACTTTTGCTGACGGCGCTGCTCTGCTTTAACGGCGCCGCCTTTGCCGCTATAGACCTGGAATCAAAGGGAATGCAGATGCTGGGCGAGGTGCTTGCTAACCCCGCGGCTTTCTTCTACGACTTCCAGCAGGACCTTGAGGGTACCACCCCGCTGCCGCCGGGCAAGACCTTCGGCATACAGACCGGGTTGTTCCCCACCACCATACCGCTTACGTACCTTAACGTGTCGGGCAAACTGCGCCTGCACGGCGAGGGCCGCATAGCCCCGGGCGTGCCGCAGCTGGACCTTATAGGCGGCTACTGGGATATGCTGGCCGCCAAAATGGCCACCAAGGATTCTGATACCATAGACAGCGCCAAGTTCGGCGGCTACTACATGGGCGCCATAATAAGCGCTTCCGTAAGCCCCAGGGTGCGCACTTTCTGGGGTTACAAACGTTCGGTAATGGCGGCCAAGCTGGCCTTCAAGGCCGGCCAGGAGCCGGAATTGCTGGGGACCACGGTAAGCAGTTTTAATACCGGTTTCAAAGATGATTTTGTAATAGCCGGTATTGAAACCCCCAAGGGCATAGGTAAGTTGTGGAGCATGCAGCTTAACTACGGCCTTAAAACCCAGACCTTCTCCAGCAAAGTAAGCTGGTACGGCAAAGTTTTCGAGCTGGGCCTGAATATCTACCCCGAGGGCGTGCTTGTTATTCACCCGGTGTGGAACATGCACCTTAACTTTTAAGGAAGAAAAAGATGAAAAAAATAATTTTAAGCGCGGTAGTTGCGGCCAGCCTGGCCGGGCGTTTGTACGCCACCGTGGCGGAGGATTCAAAGATCTTCACGCCTTTCTTCGATATGTCGCTTAACGAGGCGGCCTATGTGCCCAGCGTGGGCAATATCTTCAGCGGCGGCAACATAAACACGCAGGTGGGACTGCTTACCAAGATAACGCAGAAGGACCAGCTCTTCGGCCTGTACAACTTCAACTACGCGGGCCCGGGCTTCACTCCGCAGGATTCCAAACAGTTCACGGACCGCAGCCTGTCGCATTCCTTTACTTTCGAATACCGCCGCAACATAACCGAAAAGCTGCGCGTACGGCCGGGAGTGGCGTTCACCACCGACTATTCCCGTTCCGGCGCCAACGAAGCCTGGAAGAACGGGCTGTATAATATGACCTCTTCCGGCCTGCAGCTGGCCGCGGACTATACCTTCGACTTCGAGCGCAACGGCATAGTTTCGCTGACTTACCTGGCCAAGTCCGTAAAGTTCCCCAACTATACCGACCTGCTTAAGGAGTTCCAGGACCCCCGCAATACCGCCAACGTCAACGGCGGCCTGCAGGACCAGGGCATAAAGCAGGTAAGCCTGCGCCCGGCCTGGGGCAAATGGTTCGGCGGCGTAACCTACACCCAGCAGGATTATAAGAACCAGAAAGTCATAGGCCTGGACGGGGTATACAGCCTCACCGATAACCAGAAAGACAAAACCACCATGCTGGACGCGGGGTTCCACCACACGCTGTGGATCTTCGAGCTGTCTCCCATGGTTTCCTATACCATGCACCGTTCCAACCAGAACTTCCTGCGCTATAAATACTTTGGCGCGGTGCTCAACCCGGCCGACCTGTCCGGCACATCCGACGTTACCCTGGTGGCCAAAAATTACGACTACAACGAATTCACACTCAGCGTGCCTCTTTACCTGAATATCACCGGTAAATGGGCCATAGGCGGCGCCGTAAACATGACCAGCCGCAAGTATACCGACCGCAAAAAACGCGATGAGAACAATAATTATGTGGCCGGCCTGCAGAAGAACCTTATGACCACCATGACCGGCAGCATACGCAAGCGCATAAACGAAACCGCCCTGGTGCAGCTTTATTACGCGCTTACGGTGGTGGGTTCCAATAATAAGTTCGAAAAGTACATGCCGGCAAACTATACCGGTAATACCTTGGGCCTGTCCTACCAGCTGTCGTACTGAACGGCAGTCTAAAACAGCCTGAAAAAGGGCCCGGGAGAAATCCCGGGCCTTTTAATTATATAATAGACCTTGTTGCGGCCCGGGCTTCCTTTAAGCCTCACCCGTGGTCTATCTCTCAACCTTCAGGGGATCTAAATGTACCTCAAAGCGCTTGAAATTTACGGTTTCAAATCTTTTGCCAACAAAGTAAAGCTGCCGCTGAAGCCCGGCATCACCTGCATAGTGGGGCCCAACGGCTGCGGCAAGTCCAATGTGGTGGACTCCATAAAATGGTGCATAGGCGAAATGAGCTGGAAGTCCCTGCGCATGCCTTCCATGATGGATGTGATCTTTGCCGGCACCACCAAGCGCCAGAGCCTGAATATGGGTGAAGTGGCCATGACGTTCGATAACGAGTCCCGCAAGCTTCCCCTGGATTTCAGCGAAGTTACCGTAACCCGCAAAATTTACCGTTCGGAAGAGTCCGAATACTTCATTAACAAAGTGCAGTGCCGCCTGCGCGACATCCGCGAGATGTTCCTGGACACCGGCATAGGCACCGACGGCTACGCCATTATAGACCAGGGCGAGGTGGAATATGTGCTGTCGTCCACCTCCGAGGAGCGGCGTGAACTGTTTGAAGAGGCCGCGGGCGTTTCCAAGTACAAAGCCAAGCGTGAAGAGGCGCTGCGCAAGCTTGAAAAAGTGGATCAGGAT
>MGVB01000067.1 GCA_001800275.1 Elusimicrobia bacterium RIFOXYA12_FULL_57_11 | reverse complement strand
ATTCCTGGGCTGGCGGGTATGCTTCAAGCTCCACCGCCAACGGAGCTTTTACCTGGGCTGATTCTGCGGGTGTGATTACCGATAATAATGTTTCGGACCGCACCTGGTTCAAGAACCGGGGCGGGTTTCTGGTTACCGGCAGCACCCAGCCTAACAGCGACGGCGGCTTTTATGTGGACGGGGGGGGAAATGTTGGTATTGGCACACTTTATCCCACTAACCGGTTCCAGGTACTGGAACTCGTTACTTTCGATGATACCAAGGCTGCCACGTTGCTCGGCTACAAGGCTGGGTATACGAATACGAGCAGTTCTGTAACTTATGTCGGCTATCTGGCCGGCAATAATACTATGGGGGGGACTGGTAACGCCTATTTCGGCTATAAGGCCGGTTCCAGAAATACTTCCGGCGGCAACTCCTTCTTCGGTTCCCAGGCCGGGGCCGAAGGGTTAAGTGGCAGTGAAAACACCTTTGTCGGCTCCAAGGCAGGCCTATTCAATACCGGTGGCAACAATACCTTTATCGGTTCCCAGGCCGGGCTGATAAATGCCAGCGGCGTTTCCAATACTTTTGTGGGGCAAAAAGCCGGCTCTACCAACACTATAGGCAATTACAATAGCTTTGTGGGCGCCTTGGCCGGAGTTAACAACACCACAGGGTCTAACAACGTGGTTATAGGTTACCAGGCCGCCACATTTAACCGCACAGGTACCGGTAATACAATAGTCGGTTACCAGGCAGGCACCGGAGTTTCGGCCACTTCTTATACCGAGAATACGCTGCTTGGCTATCAGAGCGGTTTTGGCCTCAGTTACGGTTCCTACAACACAATGCTGGGCCACAAGGCGGGTTATACGGTGGATATCGGCACGAACAATATATTGATTGGTTACAACGCGGATGCGCCGACCGCAGACACAAGCAACCACCTGAACATCGGCGGTGCTATCTTCGGCAACCTGTCCTCCAAAAATGTAGGTATTGGTGTCACCAATCCCCAGGAAATGTTCCAGGTAGGCGGCGGAACCCTGACCGTGCTTTCAAGCGGGAAAGTGGGCATCGGAACCCTTAATCCGGGAGCCACGCTGGACGTGAACGGTGTAGCCAGGATCTCTATGTACCTATCCGCAACAAATGCCGGCGCCACGTGGAACCTTAGCGGCGCCGATTTCGGCAAGATACTAATATCCAGTAATACATTTACACAGACAATAACCCTGCCGGGCGCGAATACCGCCAGTATAGGCGCCACGATAACCATAGTCAAACTTGGCACCGGCAAGGTTATAATCCAGGCTGCAACTTCTAACTATGTCGGAGCATCTAGCCTGTCTGGTACCATCTATAATGACGCTGTTTCTCCTCCCGACGCGTCAATAGTTTTAATGATGGTGTCCCCGGTCAAGTGGGCCGTAATAGCCGGTAATGGCGCCTGGACGGTTTCATAAAGGCTTTATGATGTTGAACCCAGCATGCATCCGTTTGGCAGGCGTACTAGCTGTGTGCCTGGCTTGGCCAGCTGCCGGCGCGGTGAGTACTGCTACGCATACTTCTGCTAACTGCGGCTTTCCGGACAGCAGCCAGACGGTATGCTATAACGACACCGGGCTTATCGGTTGCCCCACACTAGGCCTTGCTTTTTACGGCCAGGACGCTAATTTTACGTCATCTGCCGGCAAGCCGAGTTATACCTTGCACAATAAGACGGGTGGGGGAATGTGTACCGTAGACAATCGTACAGGGCTGATGTGGGCGAGTACCGGCAGCAACAATGGGAACCCGGTTCCTTCCTGGGCCGCTGCGCTGTCAATCTGCGAGAACTCCAATTTCGCCGGATATAGTGATTGGCGTTTGCCTAATGTGCGGGAACTGGCTAGCATTCTGGATTATGGCGCCTCCGGCGGACCTTATATAGACCTGCGTGCTTTTCCGGGAGCGCAGAGCGCCTATTATTGGAGTTCCACTACTAACCCAACTCTCCCAACCTACGCCTGGTCAGTGTCTTTTTACGACAGCCTGGTAGGCGGTGAGGACAAGACTACAGTCACAATCAATCATGTGATGTGTGTGAGAGGGGGTCCGCCATGAACCGCCTCCCGCATTTGTTGTTTATTTCCTGCTCGTTGTTCTGCGCGGCGGCGCCATGCCGGGCGCAGTTCAGTTATTCCTTTAATTCTGGAATGAACTGTTACGGGGATTGGCGTCTGCCGGATACTTCTACCAAACCATACAGTGCCGTCAGCGGCGACGATGCCTCCTACCAGCCTGCTATTTCCTCTCCCAGCTTTGCCGTAAACGGTAACGGTACCACTATCGATAATGTGACCGGGCTTATGTGGGTAAGCAGCTCCAGCGCCACAATGTATAATTGGCAGACCGCGCTTTCTTCCTGCGCGGGGATTACCGCAGGAAGCTTGAACTTTGGCAGCGGCTATGCGGGTTATACCGACTGGCGCCTGCCCAATGTGCGCGAACTGATGAGCATTGTTGATTATGGGCTGTATGCTCCTGCTATAAACTCCGTGGCTTTTCCTGCCACCAGAGTGGCCACGCCTTACTGGACCTCGACTACATACCGGCCTAGTGTTAATAACGCGGTGGTTGTAAACTTTAACACCGGGGGGATTATGTCGTTGATGAAAACCGCCTCTGGTTATGTGAAATGCGTGCGTGGAGGGCCTTAAGGTCTTAGATTTAGGCTTTACGTTACTAGTGGAACTTAATGAGGACATGTAAGGTTACCGCCGTCGCGGTGTTATGCCTGCTGCTCACGCAGGGCGCGGCGGCCGAAAAAACGGGAGCCAACGGGATAACCGTGCTGGGCGACGGCCTGGAATTTTCTGCCGGGTCCGTAGGGCAGTCCTATGGCACTGTAGTAGTGGATGGCGCTCTGGGGGGCGTGGCTTATGGCGAGCCTGTGCTGGGAACGATGCAGCTTGAAGCAGGGTTTTATTCCCGCATGGTTTCCAGCCCCTCGGTGGATTACAATACAGCGAGTACTTTCAGTTATACGCTGGCGCTGGCCGCGGCTAATCCGCAGGGCACCACTTATGATGTGTTCGTTTCCACCTGGGAACTGGCCGATCCGTATATGGCGTATTATTCCACCGACGCTAGCGGCCGCCCGGTGGAAGGGCTTTACCCCGACACGAGTTTTTATAATTTCGTGCAGGCAAATTACATGGACGGCGACTACGCCGCCTTTGCCGCCACCGCCGCTGTTACCCTGGCGGCAGAGGTGTCTTCCGGCACTTTCCGCTTCGACGACGTAGGGCATAATACCCTTAACCTGTCTTTTTCCGCTTTTGAAAATCCCTGGCCGGCGCAAGGCCCGGGCTGGGGCAGTACCGCTTACGAACTGGCGGCGGCCCGCTACGGCCAGGCCTCGGTGGTTTACGGTTCCCATGTGTTTATTTCCGGCGGCTTCAACGGTATTTCCCCGTCGAGCGCCGTGTACCGCGCGGAGCTTACCGTGGAGTCCGGGCTGGGGGCCTGGCAGCCGGCCGGTTTTATGCCGGAGGCCCTGTACGGGCACCAGCTGGCCGCCGCGCGGGGCCGCCTGTATGTTATAGGCGGCCGCACGCAGAGCGCCATACGCAGCCTGGTCTGGTCGGCGGATGTCTCAAGCCTCGGAGTTGTGTCCGCCTGGGAACCCGAGGCGGCGCTGGATTACCCGCTTTACTTTCACGCGGCGGCCGCGGCGGGCAACTGGCTGCATGTTTCCGGCGGCTATGCCACCGGGGGTGTCTCGGCCGGGATACTCTCCGCCAGGTTCAACGAGGCCGGCCGTATTACCGCCTGGGATGATACTTACACTTTGCCGGCTCCGCGCTACGCCCATACCATGACTTACCTGGCTGACCGCCTTTATGTGATAGGGGGCCGGGACGGGGCGTCCGCCCGCAGCCAGGCCTGGGTATACTCATTGGGCACGGACGGCGAGAACTCCGGCAGTTACACCGACTATACTTCACTGCCCGCCGCGCGCTACGGGCACATTACCCTGGCCGCGGCCAACGCGCTGTATGTTATAGGCGGCAATAACGGTTCTACGGCTCAGATGACGGTTTTTGTGAGCAGCGCGGCGGCAGCGGCCGGCGCAGCGGCCCCGTGGCTGCCGCATTCCCCGCTGGGAGTGAACCGGCAATTCGCGGCCGGCGCGGCTCTTGGCGGCACTCTTTATGTTTTAGGCGGCTCCGATGGCGGCGCTCCTTCGAAGGCGTGCTATTATAATTCTTTAAGCGCTACCCGGTACGTGCTGGAAGCCTCCTCGGACGAGACTTTCGCGCTGGATCTGCATAGCTCCGGTTTAATGAGCGGCTATAACTGGAGTTTCGCTGGGTTGCAGCCCGGGGTAAGTTATTATGTGCGTGCCAAGGCTGTAAACAGCCAGGGTTTCGCTAGCGCGTATTCCCAGATTGGTTCCACTGTAACCTGTGCCGCCATCCCCGGCCCCGCCGCGTGGAGCGATGTATACGTTACCAGCGCTACGCTGAATTGGCTCTTCAACGGTAATCCGTCGGGGACTACTTACCTGCTGGAATACTCAAGCAACACGAATTACGTGCCCAGTAACACTGTCCAGGACGTTTCCGGCCTGCAGTATTATGAGATTTTGCAGGACGCTCTGCAGCAGAACACTACTTATTATGCCCGGGTAAGGGTTTACGCCTCCCCCGGCGGCGCTTCCCGGTTTATCGACCTGCCGCCGGTTTTCACTTCGTTCGACCCGGCCATGGATATTGATAGCCCCACGGTGCATGTTGTAATGGACGAGGTCGTGTCCTGGCGCAGTACCAACACTTTTGGCTGTGACGTGGATTTTGATGATTCGGGCTCCAGCAATTCCGGCCTGGACCGGTTTGAGGTAAAATCTTCCACAGCTAACTGGGATACCCTTGCTTCCTGGACGCCGGCGTTGAGTGGCATAAACCAGGGAGTTTATACACAGGACTGGACTATTCCCCAGGGCGTATGGGAAGCCATGATGGAGGGCGCTTCCAATTATATTTCGCTGCAGGTGGTGGACAGGGTGGGCAACACCACTACGTACATGGACGCTTTCTCCGTATTGAAAGATACCACGCCGCCGGTTATAATTTCCAATTATGTGGCGCCGGCAGGGCTGCTTACCGTATACCCCGGAGATGTTGACAGTCTGCGCTTTGAAGACGCGCTGAGCGGCCTGTACCGTGCCCAGTACAGCGTAAGTACGGATGTTGACTATCCTGGCGCCGAAGTTATTGGCTGGACCACTATTGCCATGCCTGCGTTGACCGCCGGGGCCACTTTCTACGAACCTATAGTTTCGTATGACTTTGTGCAACTGGCCAACGCCCCTGCCAATTACTTCAGTTTCCGGGCGGTGGATATCGCCGGCTCCACGCATGTATACAAGAGTGTGTTCGCCATTGGCAAGAATGTTAGCGGCCCGGGGATAGCTATAACCGCGCCCGCCGGCCTGCCCGCGTACCTGTCTACCTTCACCGCTGTTGCCGGCAACACAACCGAGACCAACGGGCACGTGGTGCAGGGGACGGAGATTTCGCTTTTCGATATGACCGCGGGGAAATATTATACGGGTTCGGCCTTCACTGGCGGTTCGCGCGTGTGGTTTGACGCCGCAGACGTTCCGCCGGCCTTCACCTACACTTTCAACAACCTCCCGCTCGTAGGCGGGCGGCAATACCAGGCTGTGGCCAGGTCTTCCGACTCGGCCGGGGATTATTCCCAGTCGTTCGCCACTTATACGTTCACTTACGACGTGCAGCCCCCGGGTACGCAGGTGCTCGCCCCCGTGAACGGGGCCGTTTATTCCGGCGCGGTCTTCAGCGGCAGCGCGGCGGACAGCGTGTCCGGTTTGTCCGCGGTTGATATCGCCCTGAAATCGGCGGCAACCGGGAAATGGTGGGATGGCGCCATGGGCTGGAATACGGATATTACTACGCTCCCCATTGTGAACGCGGCCGACTGGACTTACACCTTCCCGCCGCACCTGCGCGACAACCTGGTGCACGGGGCTTCCTATTATATTACCGCGCGCGCCATGGACCAGGCCGTAACGCCCAACGAGGGACGCTTCGGCGTAACCGGCTCCACCTTCACCTGCTTTGACGCCACCCCGCCGCCGCAGACCACAGACATCTGGCCCTCGGAGAGCGGGCAGCGCGGGGTGATAAAAATTTCCTGGACTACCGTAGGCGATAACGATACGGCCGGCTACCTGTCCGCGGGAGCGTACAAGATAGCTTATTCCACGTATGCCGGCGCGGTGGTTTCCACCTCCGCAGCGCAGGTGAGTATTCCGGCGTCCGGCCTTACCGCCGGTACTACCCAGACCACCCTGATAGCTAACCTGGCGGCCGGGGCTTCCTACTATGTAACGCTGTGGACCGCTGACGACGTGCCGAACTGGTCCCAGGCTTCGGCCGAGATCATGGCGGTGGCAAGTGTTCTTAATTCCGGCGGCCTTACCGGCAGGGTTACAGACGCCTCCGCGCAGGCCGTGAACGGCGTATTGGTAGAGGCGCTGGGAGCGACGGGCGCGGTGGAGGGCAGCGATTATACCGATAATTTCGGTAATTATTCTATTTCCGGCCTCAACTCCGAAGTGCTGTCGGTGCGGGCGGTCCTTACCGCGCAGGATATCGAGAGTTCAGTCACCAAGGGGCTGGTTCCCAACGGGGCGGCGGGCGTTGATTTTACGCTGAGCGCCAGCTACCAGCTGGCCAGTATCTCCGGGTTTATTCCCGCCGGCTTCATGCCGCAGCGTTATACCATGCCTGCGGGCGCGCGCTATACCACGCGTGAGGTGCGCCCGGAGCCCGCACAGCCCTTCGTGGAAATTTACAAAAAAGGGCGGCGCATAGGGACCGCTTTTGTGGACGCCGGCGGCGGTTTTGCGGTGGGCAACCTGCTGCCCGGCACTTACGGCGTGCGTGTTTATAACGGCACGGATTTCAGCGCGATGGCCACGGTAAAACTGCAGCCCGGCGAAAACCTTATGTTTACGCCTAAATTCGACCTTTTGAACAAGGACAGCGTGTTCGTGTACCCGAACCCGGCCAATACACTGGTGAATTTCCACTTTGAGCCTGCGGGCACCATAACGGCGGCGCAGGTGGAGGTATTCGATATTGCCGGGCGGTTGGTGAAAACGCTTACCAGCTACGACACCGATGTTATCAAGGCTCCCGGTAAGTCCATAGTCTGGGATATCTCCAGGGAGAGGATAGCCTCCGGGGTTTACGTGTTTATATTGCGTATAAAGGACAACGCGGGTGCGGCCGCAAAACCCGTTATCAAGAAATTCGCGGTGATAAGGTGACCTTCTGAATGGCGGCTTTAACGCAAAATACATATAATTTAACATCCTGCATGAGAACACGGCTACTGCTTGGCGTTTTATTGTGTTTTATGGCCTTTACGGCCAGTGTCCGGGCGCAGGACGCGGCAAGCCTGCAGTTTACCGTGGCGGCTCCCGACCCGGTGATGGCCGGCGACGAGGTAAGGCTGCAGACCCTGGTAGTCAATACAGGGGGGCAGGTCTGGCGTAAAGGCACTTATTACTGGTCCGGGGAGATTTATTCCCTGGAAGGCGAGACGCGTAAATTTATTGCCCAGACAGCGGCCATAACACCCCCTGAAGATGTGGCGCCCGGCGCCGCGCATGGTTCCCAGCTCCCGTTTACCGTGCCAGAAAATATGCAGGGCCGCCGGCTGCTTTACCGGGTATTTCTGATAAAGGACGGCAAGCGCATATTGGAAACCGACTATAAGGGTTTCCAGGTCATAGAAAAAGAATTGCGGCCGCCGACTCCGCAGGATTTCAAGATCGGCGGCGATATTACTTTCAGCTACAAGAATGCCAGCCGCGACGGATGGGATAACCACCAGGGCGTAACGGCGGCCAACCTTGTGGGCAAGGTGCGCCAATCTTCGTTCCTGTTCAATACCTACATCGTTCACACCTATCACCGGCCCATAACCCCGTCCATAGTCCTGCTGAATTATTACGCGCCGTGGGGCAACCTCAGCGTGGGCGATATCTCGCCTTCGCTGACGCCTCTTTCCATGGACGCGCAGGGCATGCGTGGCGTTTCCTATGAACGCGCCCGCGGGCGCCTTGCCCTGACCGCGCTTATCGGCCGCATAGTCGCGCCGGAAGAGCCCGGCTCTTCCACTTCGGGCCGCTTCGCGCGGTTTACCGGCGGCTTTAAAGCCGCCTGGCAGCTGCTGCCCGGCTTTAAAGTGGCGGCCAACGCGGTGCTGAGCCGCGACGACGAACATTCCATAACCATCTCCACCACTTCCAATACCCTGACGCCCCAGCAGAACGTCGTGTACGGCTTTAGCGCCGAATGGAAGTTCCTGCGCGCTTTCAGCTGGAACAGCGATTATCAGCTAAGCACTTACAAGGCCGACATGAACGCGGGTGAAGCCGCGGTGGGGGGGAGCGCCTGGAAACAGGAACTTAAATACAAGGGGTCGCTGTTCAATGTGCGTACGGCGCTTTCACGCATTGATCCGAAGTTCGCCTCATTCGCCAGTCCCTCCGTGATAGCCGACCGCATGGTGCTGGACGGCGAGGTGGGGTTTTTCCCGGCGGATTGGGAAACTTTTACTTTCGGGTTTAACAGTTATGAGGATAACCTGGACGCCGATGCTTCCAGGACCACCACGCAGCAGGCGCAGACTACCTTCGCTAATACGCTGCGGATACTGGGCAAGACGCTGGTTAATACTTCCCTTATCACAAATACCACCAAAGGCAAGCCGGCCGGGGTGCAGGACAACCAGACCACCACCATGAATTTTTCTGTTACGCAGCCCTGGGCCGCGCATACGCTGAACCTGGGCTACCAGTCCAGCGCTTTCAAAGACAACACCGGCCTTTCCAACGACCTGGACACCGCGCTGATCTCTTTCAGCGGGGCGTTCAAGCTCAGCCCGCGCCTTTCCGTATCGGCGGGCGCGGTAAATTCCACCACCACGGACAAGATAGCTTCCACTACCGGCAAAAACAACAGCCTCACCGGCAATTTGTCCTATGCCATACCGCGTAAGGCCATGGCGGTGCAGTTGTGGACCACTATGTCTTCAAGCAAGAACGATTCGCTGCTTTACCCGGTGGACCTGGGGTCTCTTTCCATTAATGTGGAAACGGTATGGGTTAAGAGCCAGGGTTCGCGCTTTACCTTCGGGGTTGGCATGATCTCGAAAACGGACAAGCTTAACCCCGCCGCCGATGCCAGCGAGGTCAACGCGCTTACCAGGTATAATTATTCGTTCTAACGGGCGCCGTCAGGGGACAGGTTTGCGGGCGCGGCTTAAAAGCCGCGCTTTTTTTTATCTTCTGGATCTTTTGCGCGGCGCTGGTTTTTTTGCGGCCGGGGCCGCCGTATCCAGGGCCGCCAGGTATTCCTTCAGCTGTTCGTCTTCGGGGGAAAGGCCCGCCGCTTTCTGCCAGGCATTGCGGGCCTGGCGGTAATCTTTAAGCTGCAGGTAAACCGACCCTATGCGTTTTAAGGCGACGATATCCTGCGGTTCAAGGCGCAGAACTCCTTCCAGCTCTTTTGCCGCCAGATAAAATTTGGAATCGTAGATCTGGCGCAGCGCCAGTTCTTTTTTATGGTCCAGTATGCCGGAAGTGGCGGGCTTTGTGTCGTTCAGCCTCAGCCCGGAGTCTTCATCCTCAAGCAGCGCCAGCAGGCGCTCGAAAACTTTGTCGGAGGGTGCCAGTTCCCGGGCGTAGCGCAGTGCGTCGTAGGCGAAAGGCAGGTCCGCTTTTTCGTTTATCCAGGCGCTGAGGCCGGCTGCCGCGGCGTTCCAGGGGCGTGAGGCGGCCGGCTTTTTGGGGGTTACCGCGGTAATGCGGCGCAGGCTGGCCTGCAGTTTGCGGTAATCCGGGTTGGTAGGATCTGAACCAAGCAGGGCTTCCAGTTTTATCAGGGCGTCCGAGTAGCGGCCTTTCTCCATCAGGGCGTAAAAACCGGACTTAAGGCTGCCGGAGGAACCGGCCATCTTCTGGCGGGCTTCATCTATCATGTTCTTGGCGGTTATCTGCTTGGGGTCTGCGCGCAGGATGATGTTCCATTGTTCTATGGCTTTAGCGTAATCGCCGGCCATATAGTACCCGAAGGCTTTGTCGTAATAGCCGCTCAGGGCGGCCGCCTGGGGGGCTTCCTGCGCCGCGCAGGGCGGGACGCAGGCCAGCAGCAGAGCGGTAAGTAAGGCTGGGGCGTAATTTTTCATGGGTCGGGGAATAATTATACCTTTTTGTCTTCCTGGCGCATTATTATAATCTCTATGCGCCGGTTCTTCACGCGGTTCTCCTCGGTATCGTT
>MGVB01000066.1:10563-10807 GCA_001800275.1 Elusimicrobia bacterium RIFOXYA12_FULL_57_11 | reverse complement strand
TGAGGGTGCTGTACGCTTTCTCTCGTTCACTTCATTCCTCTTCAAACAATTCTCCAAAAAGCTCCTTCACTTTATTCTTTGCTGCCCGTAGGGCTTTCTGCCCGCTTCGGGTCGCCGTATAGACGCGCCGAATTAGCCCCTTCCATTCCTTTTTCTCCGAACTGAGGTATCCCTTTTTTTCCATGTCGTGAAGCAGAGGATAAAGAGTGCCCGGGCTCAACCGGTAGCCATGGCGTGCCAGCTC
>MGVB01000066.1:0-10521 GCA_001800275.1 Elusimicrobia bacterium RIFOXYA12_FULL_57_11 | reverse complement strand
GTGGAGGATGTGAACGAGCAGAAAGCTAAGCTGCGCGTTACTGTCACCGTTTTCGACCGGCCGACCCCGGTGGAACTTGATTTCCTGCAGGTGGAAAAAGTCTAAAGCAAGGAGAAACATTTAAGGAGAAATTTCCTTAATATTTAAACACTATGGCTAAAGCAAAACAGATAAAAACCTTCATAAAACTACAGATCCCGGCCGGTGCCGCCAACCCCGCGCCCCCCGTGGGTCCCGCGCTGGGCCAGCACGGCGTCAACATCATGGACTTCTGCAAGCAGTTCAATGAAAAGACCCGCAAGCTCGAACAAGGGGTTCCTATACCGGTCGTGATCACCGTTTTTGAGGACCGCACGTTCACGTTCATCACCAAGATGCCGCCTATGGCCGCCCTCATCAAAAAGGCCGCGGGTCTGGCCAAAGGTTCCGGTGTGCCCAATAAGGACAAAGTGGGCAAGCTGACCCTGAAGCAGGTTGAAGAAGTCGCCAGGCTGAAACTGGTGGACCTTAATACCAAAGACGTGAAACAGGCGATGCAGATGGTAAAGGGCACCGCCCGCAGCATGGGCGTGGACATCATAGATTAACAGCTGGCCTGCCGGAAGGCCGGGTTTTCCCGGCTGCCCGGCGCCAAGCCGTTTTACGAGGAAGCGGGACCTTCCCGCGCATGAACCTCGGGGGCAGCGGGCCCTGGAAATAATAAGGAGAACTAAAATGGGAAAAAGAATAGACAATGTGAAGAAAGGCCTGGACCTCGAAAAGAAGTACAGCCTTAAGGACGCCGTGGCGCTGGTGAAGAAAAACGCCAATGCCAAGTTCGACGAAACGGTGGAGGTCCACCTGAAGCTGGGCGTGGACGTTAAACAGTCCGACCAGCAGGTGCGCAGCACCGTCAGCCTGCCTCACGGCACCGGCAAGACCAAGAAAGTCGCGGTGATAGCCAAGGGCGAAAAAGAGAAAGAGGCCCAGGCCGCCGGCGCCGATGTCTGCGGCGGAGCCGACCTGATAGAAAAAATATTCGGCGGGTTCATGGAGTTCGATATACTGGTGGTGACCCCCGACATGATGAAAGACGCGGCAAAGCTCGGCAAAACCCTGGGCCCCAAGGGCCTGATGCCCAATCCCAAGAGCGGCACCGTAACTTTTGACGTGGCAAGGGCCGTGAAAGAACTTAAGGCCGGGCGTATAGAATTCAAGGCCGATCCCCAGGGGATAGTGCACGCGGTCGCCGGAAAAGTTTCCTTCCCTGAAGATAAGCTGGCCGAGAACGTGCAGTCCGTCATAGACGCCGTCATAAAGGTCAAGCCTTCGTCCTCCAAGGGCGTATATATCCAGTCTGTATTCGTGTCCTCATCTATGGGAGCGGGAATTCCCGTCACCGTAGAGCAGAAAGCTCAAAACTAAAATTAAGGCCCGCCGCAAAACGGCGGGCTTTTAACTTACGTTGTATAAGGGGAAAAAATGCGCAAATTAAAAACTTTCGCCGCCTCCGCGGCCCTGTTGCTTGCCTCGGTTCCAGCGTTCGCCAGTGAGGCGGAACTGATAATCCCGGACCTTTCCACCGTGTCTTTTATGGGCATTACGGGGCATGCCCTGCTGCTCTGGGGCCTCGTTATCTGCGTGCTGGGGATGCTGTTCGGCATACTTCAGTCCATGCAGATTTCCAAGCTGCCCGTACACAAGTCGATGCGGGAGATCTCCGAACTTATTTACGAGACCTGCAAGACCTACCTTTTCACCCAGGGTAAATTCATCGCCCTGCTGTGGGTGTTCATTGCCGCCATCATGGTGTGGTATTTCAGCCTTAACCCGCACATGACCGCCATGAAGATACTGATTATCGTAATCTTCTCCATAGTGGGCATCCTCGGTTCCTACGCGGTGGCCTGGTTCGGCATCCGCATTAACACCTACGCCAACTCCCGCACCGCTTTCGCGGGGCTCAAGGGCCTGCCCTACCCGACCATGGCCATCCCGCTTAAAGCGGGGATGTCCATCGGCATGCTGCTCATCAGCGTGGAACTGGTGCTGATGCTGTTCATTCTCCTCTTTGTGCCGGGCGACTACGCCGGTCTCTGCTTCATCGGTTTCGCCATCGGTGAATCCCTGGGCGCCGCGGCGCTGCGCATCGCCGGCGGCATCTTCACCAAGATAGCCGACATCGGTTCCGACCTGATGAAGATAGTGTTCAAGATAAAAGAGGACGACGTCCGCAACCCGGGCGTCATCGCGGACTGCACCGGCGACAACGCCGGCGATTCCGTGGGCCCCACGGCCGACGGTTTCGAAACTTACGGCGTGACCGGTGTGGCGCTTATCACCTTCATACTGCTGGCGGTTTCGCCGGAAGTGTTCATGAGGGGCGGGCTGGATGAAGCCGCGGCAAAGGCCGCCTCCCAGACCGCGCAGATACAGCTGCTCGTCTGGATCTTCGTCATGCGCATCGGCATGATCGTGACCAGCGCGTTCTCCTACTGGGTGAACGGCCTGATCACACACGGGATGTACGGCGCCGTCAAGAAGTTTAACTTCGAACACCCGCTCACCATGCTGGTGTGGCTGACTTCCATCGTCTCCATCATCATGACCTACGTGCTCAGCTACTTGCTGGTGCCCGTGCTCAACGGCGACACCACCCTCTGGTGGAAGCTCAGCACCATCATCTCCTGTGGCACCATTGCGGGCGCTGTTATCCCGGAGCTGGTGAAGGTCTTCACCTCCACCAATTCCGGACATGTGCGCGAAGTGCTGTCGGCCTCCAAGGAAGGCGGCCCTTCCCTTAACATCCTGTCGGGCCTGGTGGCCGGCAACTTCAGTGCCTACTGGTTGGGCATGGCCATCGTGTTCCTTATGGGCGTGGCTTATATCGTGTCCTCGTTCGGGCTGGCTTCAATCATGCTCTCTCCGGCCATCTTCGCCTTCGGCCTGGTGGCCTTCGGCTTCCTGGGCATGGGCCCGGTTACCATCGCCGTTGACTCCTACGGTCCGGTTACGGACAACGCGCAGTCGGTGTTCGAGCTGTCCATGATCGAAGGTCTTCCCGGCATTAAGGAAGAGATAAAGAAGGACTTCGGTTTTGAGGTGGATTTCGAGAACGGCAAGAAATTCCTGGAAGAGAACGACGGCGCGGGCAATACCTTCAAAGCCACCGCCAAGCCGGTGCTGATAGGCACGGCCGTTGTGGGCGCTACCACGCTTATCTTCGCAATCATCCAGATGCTGGCGGCCAAGTTCGGCACTGTGGGCCCCCAGGGCATTTACGAGGGGCTTTCGATACTGAACCCGAAGTTCCTGTTGGGGCTGATCACCGGCGGCGCCATCATTTTCTGGTTCGCCGGCGCTTCCATGCAGGCGGTCACTACGGGTGCCTACCAGGCAGTGGACTTTATCAAGAAGAACATAAAATTGGACAGTTCCGTGAAAAAGGCTAATGTGGAGGACTCCAAGAAGGTAGTGGAGATCTGCACGAAGTACGCCCAGAAAGGTATGTTCAATATTTTCCTGGTGGTCTTCTTCAGTACGCTGGCCTTCGCCTGCCTGAACCATTACTTTTTCATAGGCTACCTTATATCTATAGCTATCTTCGGCCTGTACGAAGCCATCTTCATGGCCAATGCGGGCGGCGCGTGGGACAACGCCAAGAAGCTGGTTGAGACAGAGCTGAATATGAAGGGTACTCCCCTGCATGAGGCGAGCGTGGTCGGCGACACGGTGGGTGATCCGTTCAAAGACACCTCTTCCGTGGCGATGAACCCGATAATAAAGTTCACCACCCTGTTCGGCCTGCTGGCGGTGGAGCTGGCCGTAACGCTGGACCCGAAGGTGAGCCACATGCTGGCGGCGGCGTTTTTCGCGGTCAGCGTGATCTTCGTCTGGCGCTCCTTCTACAGCATGCGCATTCCCGTGATAAAGTAAGACTCTCTGATAAACAATAGGACTCCCCGCCGTAAAGCGGGGAGTTTTATTTTTGGGAGGAGACCACGAGGCCGGCTGTCGGGGTTGGGCTGGGGACGGGTTAGCAAAACGCGGGCTCTCGCACACCGTGCTCGGCCCTCATCACTCAGTGTCACGCATAAACCGCATAGCGGTTTTGCGCGACCCCGCCTCGGCGTTTCTGCTACGCAGAGAAACGCCTCCGGCCTTGCGGCCCGGACGCGAAGCATAATTATGCTTCGCTCTGAAGCCGGGCCTCACCGCGCTTACGCAAGCCTCGCCTTCCGTGAGGGTTTTGCTAACCCTTCCCCCGCCCAACCCCTCCGGATCTGCTGGACTATATGATGGCGTTTTCTTACAATTGTTGTGGGGAGGGGCGGCCGGGGCTTTGCCCTGAGAACCCGTTGCAGGAAGGGGGCCCCGCCATAAATTCCCAAGGCGGGGGGAACCCACGTAAGGGGTTCCTCTGCCGGGTTCGCAGGGTAAAGCCCCGGCCACCCCGACTTCGCATCTCGCGGTCTTCTCTTAAGGCTAATTTATGTTCATACTTAAAAAAATAATTGCGGCTTTTATCCTTCCGCCGGGTATTTTTATTGTGGCGGCGGCCGGGATTGCCTATTACCTGCGGCGGCGCTGCCGGCCGGCGGCAGTTGCCTGCGCGGCGCTGGCCGCGGGGATGTGGCTCGTTTCTGCTACAGTGTTTTCGGACGCGCTGCTGAGGCCGCTGGAATATGCGTATTCAACCCCCATGGCGCCTGCCGGCGACGTTATAGTGGTGCTGGGCGGCGGTGTTTACGACGCCGGCGGGGTTTTTTCTTCGGCCGAAAAACTGCAGCCGGCAAGCCTGGAGCGGGCAAGCTCGGCCGCGCTGCTGCAGCGGAGAACAGGGCTGCCGGTCATTATTTCCGGAGGGGCGGTGTTTTCAGGCATTTCCGATGCCGACGCCGCCGGGGATTATCTTGTGGAACTCGGCATCCCGGAAAAATTGGTTATAAGGGAAACGGCCGCGCGTGATACACATGAAAACGCCGTTTTCACCGGCAGTATCTGCGCGCAACGCGGGTATAAAAGGGTTATATTGCTGACCTCCGCGGTACATATGCCTCGCGCGGTATACAGTTTCAGGAATGCTGGTTTTACCGATATCGTCCCTTTCCCGGTAAGCCGTACGGCTGCAAATGGCGGCCGGCGGTTTTTCCGGGATTTCCTGCCCGGTAATTCCGGCGCTTCGGCGCGCGCTTTGAACGAATATATCGGTCTCCTGTTTTACCGCCTGGTTTACTGAGTTTGCGGTACAATCCCGGTTCCCGGTGTGCCGCCCGGCCAACAATGCTGTTTGTTCCATTGGAGGGGGGAAAAAAGGTAAGATATGCCATAGGGCGTATCCATAAGCACTTTTTTTGCCGGCTACAGCCGAGGCTCACAGGAGGAAAGTTTTGTCTCAAGATAAGAGAATAAGAGTCAACAGGAACGTTACGTCCCCGCAGGTGCGTCTTATAGACATGCACGGGACCATGCTGGGAATAAAGCCGCTTATAGAGGCGGTCACCATGGCTAAGGGCGCCGGGCTTGACCTGGTGGAAATTTCCCCCGACGCCAATCCGCCGGTTTGCAAGGTAATGGATTTTTCCAAGTACCTGTACGAGAAGGAAAAACAGGACAGAGAGAACCGTAAGAAACAGAAAGCGGGGGTGCTTAAGGAGATCCGCCTTAACCCGCGCATCGCCAGCCACGATCTGCAGACCAAGGTGAAGCATATAGAACAGTTCCTGAAAGAACACAACAAGGTGCGCGTTACCGTGGTGTTCCGCGGCCGCGAAAATCAGCACAGGAACCTCGGCGAGGAAATACTTAATGCCGTGCGCGACCACCTTTCAACCGTGGGCGCTCCGGAAGGCCGGCCGCAGATGATGGGCAACCGCATGAGCATAATGCTGGCGCCCGTGGTGGGGAAGCCCCAGGCGGTTAAAACGCCGGCTAAGCCGGCGGTAAAACCCGAGCAGCAGCCCGGGTAATCGGCTGCCGCTCTGCGCGGGCTTCACAGCAGGGTCCGGAAAGTTATATAATAGTCAAAACAAGAGGGAACCAACGATTATGCCAAAAATGAAATCCCACAGCGGCGCTAAAAAGCGTTTCAAGAAAACCAGCACCGGCAAATGGCTGCACAGGAAGTCAGGGCTCCGGCATCTTTTAACCGGGATGTCCGCCAAGCGCGGCAGAACCCTGCGGACCGCCAAGGTCGAGGAAAGCACCTCGTCCCAGGGCCGCCTTATAGCGGATTACCTGCCGTACAAATAATACAGTAACGCCAAACAACAGGAAGATTTATGAGAATAAAATACAGCGTAGCGCGCAACAAGCGGAAAAAGAAAGTTTTAAAGCTGGCTAAAGGCTATTACAGCGATAAAGGCACCCGTCTGCGCCAGGCCAAGCAGCAGGTGGCCAAATCTCTTGACACCGCCTACATCCACCGCCGCGACAAGAAGGGCGACATCCGTCAGTTATGGATAGTGCGCCTTAACGCCGCCGCCCGCGATGAGGGAATGTCTTACAGCCGGTTCATGGACGGCATCCATAAGGCCAACATTATGCTTAACCGCAAAATGCTGTCCGAAATAGCCATCAGGGATCCTCAGTCTTTCAAACAGCTGGCTGAAATCGCCAGGAAAGCCATCGGGACCATTAAAAAAGTTGTCGGTACCGAGAAATAAGGCCGCGCCGTGAACGCCGCGACGTGGAAGGAAAAACTGTCCGCTATACGGGACAGTTTTTCTGTTTCTATAGCCCAGGCTCCCGTAGAAAACCCCGAAGCTATTGAGTTGCGCTTCCTTGGCCGTAAAGGGGAACTGGCCCTTTTGCTGCGCGATCTGAAAGATATTTCCATGGAAGAGCGCAAGCCCCTTGGCGCTCTTGGCAACGCTGCCAAGGAAGAGATGACGGCTAAACTGGGCGCCTTGAAAGCCGCCGCCGGCGTCTCCGGTCCCGCCGTGAAGGCGGATCTGGACCTTACCCTGCCGGGCTGGCCTTTCCCGAAAGGCACACTGCATCCTCTTACTGTTACGCTCAATCGCATGACCGAGTGTTTTACGAAGCTCGGGTTTTCCATAGCTGAAGGGCCTCTTATAGAGGAAGATTATTTCAATTTCGAAGCCCTTAACTTTCCTCCTTTCCATCCCGCCCGCGATATGCAGGACACGTTCTACGTTGACCTGAAAGATGCGTCCGGCAAAGAGATGCTGCTCAGGACACACACCTCTCCGGTGCAGATCCGCACTATGAAGAACCAGGAGCCCCCGGTGCGGATAATAGCGCCCGGCCGCGTGTTCCGGTCCGAAGCCGTGGACGCCAGCCACTCTTTTGCTTTCCACCAGATAGAGGGCCTCTACATAGATAAGAACGTCAGCATGGCGGACCTGAAATGGACCCTCGAAGCTTTTATGAAAGACCTGTTCGGATCTTCGGCCAAGGTGCGGTTCATGCCTTCCTATTTCCCTTTCGTGGAACCGGGGGCCGAGGTGGAAGTGTCTTGCGTGTTCTGCCGCGGCAAGTCCGGGGCCGTGCGCTGTCCCGTCTGCAAAGGCACCGGCTGGATAGAGCTGCTGGGGGCCGGCGTAGTGCACCCTAACGTGTTAAAGGCCTGCAGCTACGACCCGCAGAAATGGAGCGGGTTCGCTTTCGGCGCGGGTATAGAGCGCTTCGCCATGCTGTTGTTCGGCATCAGCGACATGCGTATGCTCTACGAAAACGACCTGCGTATCCTTAAGCAGGTGCAGCTATGAGGATTTTGTATTCCTGGCTGGCCGAATTTATAGAGCAGCCGCCATCGCCCGAAGACCTGGCCATAAAGCTGGGGCGCATCGGCCTGAAGGTGGAGGAGCTCCGGAAAACTGGCGCCTCTTTCTCTGGAGTCTGCGTGGGGCAGATCCTTAAGATAGACAAGCATCCCAACGCCGACAAACTGGCTCTGGTGGATGTCACCGACGGCCTCGCCACCCTGCGCGTGGTCTGCGGGGCTAAAAATATCGCGGTAGGCCAGAAGATCCCTTTCGCCAGGGTGGGCGCGATGCTCGCCGAAGGCGAGCTCAAGAGGGCCAGGATCCGCGGCGTGGACTCGGAAGGGATGATCTGTTCCGCCGCCGAGCTGGGCCTGGAAGGTTATGACAGCACGGGCATACTGGTGCTGCCCGACGCCGCCGTTGCGGGCGCCGACGCGGCGGCGCTTTTCCCGAAAGCCGAGCATGTTCTGGAAGTTGAGATGCTGCCCAACCAGGCGCATTGTCTTTCGCATTACGCGCTGGCGCGCGAAGTCTGCGTCTTTTACGGCCTTACGCTTAAAGAGCCGGACGTGACCGCCGCCGGGGCCCAAGGCACCGTGGTCCCCGTTACCATAAGCGTGCCGGAACTCTGCCCCCGTTACGACGCCATAGTTATAAGGGGCGTTAAGGACGTTGCTACCCCCGGGTGGATGGCCGAGCGCCTGCGCGCGGTGGGTTGCAACCCCAAGGGCAACCTGCTCGTGGATGGTTCAAATTACGTGATGTATGAACTGGGGCAGCCTACGCATTGCTTTGATGTCTCCAGGCTTTCCGGCCCGGCTATAAACGTGCGTCGCGCCATGCCGGGGGAAACTTTCCGGACCCTGGACAACAAGGAATTAAAACTGGACCCGGGCATGATGGTTATAGCCGACGCCTCAAAACCAGCCGCCCTTGCCGGCGTGATGGGCGGCCTGGACACCGCCGTGTCCGAAACTACCGATGAACTCCTTATAGAATCGGCGCGGTTCAACCCGCCAACCGTGCGTCTGGCCTCAAAGATCACCGGCATCAAGAGCGAGTCCTCCTACCGCTTTGAGCGCGGCACCGATCCTGAACTCACCATGAAAGCGGCCCGACGGTTAGCGGGGCTTATCCTGGCGGCCGCACCGGGAGCCGTGATCCTGCAGGTCTCTTCGGCCTGCCCTGTAAAGTACGTTCCACCGGTGGTGGAAGTTTTACCCGAGCGGATAAATACCATATTGGGCACGGGTATAGCCGATGGAGAAATCTTCGCCTGCCTCAGGGCTTTCCAGCCGGCTACCAGGGACGCCAAGCCCTGGGTCTTCTCCGTGCCGTCATACCGGCAGGATATCGAGTCGGTCTGGGACGTTGCGGAAGAAGTGGCCCGGTATATCGGCTACAACGTGATCCCGGCGGTCTCCAGGATGCCGATGCTTCCGTCCGCGGTTACGCCCAACTGGGCTGTGGGGCTAGAGATGAAGAATACGCTGGCTGCCCTGGGATTCTCGGAAGTTTACAACTACGATTTTATTTGCGCCAAAGAACTTAAGGCCAGCGCCCTGGACCTCGCCGCCGCTGTGGAACTTAAAAACCCGCTGTCCTCGGATTTTCAGTACCTGCGCCAGACCATGCTGCCGGGTTTGCTGAAAACCCTGAGGTATAATCTCAACCGGGGGCGCGAAGCCGTAATGGTGTTCGAGACCGGAACGGTGTACGCCAAAAAGGACGCGGCAAAGACCGAGGAAGTGTATTGCGCCGGACTGATGTTCGGCGATTTTCCGGAAGGCGGGTTCTGGCAGGGCGGGCAGGACACCGCTAATTTTTATCATTTGAAAGGAATGATGAGCAGGCTGTTCGCGGGCAAGGGCGGTTTCCGTTTCGAGAAGCCGAAGAACTTGCCCGGTTATTTCCAGCCCGGTTTTTGCCTTGAAATGAAACTGGGCGGCGGGTCCGCCGGCTACCTGGGCCGTGTTAATCCCGCGGCCGCGGCGGCCTTCGATTTTAAAGACAACAATATCTACTATTTCGAAATACCGCTGGCCTCCCTTGTCGCGGCCTGGAAGCCGGAGTTCTGGCAGCGCATTGCCAAAATCAAGCCAGTGTCGGCTTTCCCCCAGAACTGGCGCGACCTTTCGGTGGTGCTGGAGGATAAGCACGAATGGGCCGAGCTGGAGCGCTCGTTCTCCGGCGTGCAGGACCTGGCCTCCGCGCGGCTTATCGACGTGTTCAAGGGCAAGAATATTCCCGCCGGCTTCAAGAGCCTTACCGCGCGGTTCACTTTTTCTTCCATGACGGGAACGCTTACGGACGCTGAAGTAGGGGCCCGTATGACGGCTATCCTGGATAAACTTTCCAAAAACTTCGGCGCCAAACTCCGCAGTTGATACCGTTGCGGGGTGCGATACCGGCCGGGAGTACCCCCGGCCCGTTTTTTTTGCCGCTTTTTACATGGTTTCACCCGATGTTTCGGTATGGTGCGGCCGGGGTGTGGGCTCATCGGGCACGGGGTCGGCCACACCGTGGCCGCGTCACTCGGCCCTCCGCGCTGCGCAAGCGTCGGGCTCCGTGACGGCCCGCTGAACCCACACCCCGGCCGCCCCATACCGGTAAGTCTGATGGTTTGCCAGTACTTTTTTTGTTCTACCTCCAGATTTAAATCCTGACCCTCGGCCTGCCGGGCCTTTTAGCCAGCCGGGAGTGCCCTTTTGGTTCTTGCCTTGTTAATTCTTACACGCTACAGTGTAGTGCAGGTGTTTGGCGGATGGGAGAACATAATGGCTAAACTCACAAAACTGCTGCTTTCCGGTCT
>MGVB01000065.1 GCA_001800275.1 Elusimicrobia bacterium RIFOXYA12_FULL_57_11 | reverse complement strand
AGGCCGGGCCGTAACGGCCGAGATTTCCGGCATAGCCACCGGCAGGGGCGAGGATGGCACGGTTAATATGTGGCTGCCCACTTTCCGCTTTAAGGGGCGCGACGGCGCTGTTAGAATGGTGCCCGGGCTGAACGCCGTGGCTACCCTTTCTCCGCGCCAGGGCGCCCTGGATACGGCAAAAACCATAGCCGCCCATGTGAATTCTTCTAAAACCTCCTATAAAGCCACCATAAGCGGCTGCCGCAGGAACGCCACCATAAGCATATCGTTTACCGGAAAAAATTGTCTGCCTGGCTAAGGGTAACGGTGGACTGTCAGCCTGGACTGGCGGAACTTTCCATTTTTTCGGTTGCCCTCTGAGCCGCCAGGGCCGCGCCGGCAATGCATATCGTTCCGGCGGCCAGTAAGGCCCAGTCGCCTGGAGACATTTTCCCCGACGTCCCCCAGAATAATGCTGAAACCAGTACGGCCAGCGGGCTTTTAAGGTTGTTCAACGCCGCCAGCGTCCCGGGTTTTACGCGTGTAGCCCCCGTGTTCCATAAATAAAAGCCGGCTCCGGACGCCACTACGCCCAGGTACAGCAGGGCGGTCCACCTCTTCAAATTGTAACCCGGCAGTTCGCCCCAGTTGCCCCCGCCGAGCGCCCACGCCAGGGAAGCCAGCAGGCCGCCCAGATACAGCCAGCCGAATACGCGGCTGTCCTGTTCCAGCGGGTGGCGCTGGCGCCAGTCTTTGTACGCCACCTGCCCCCAGGCGAATGCCGCGTTGGAGATCTGCATAACCGCGAACGCCCACCAGAAAGTGCGCCGGTCCAGCTGCCAGCTTTCCACCAGCGCGGCGCCCAACAGGGAAGCGGCCGCCGCGGCGAACAAACCGGGGGACCAGCTGCCGCTGCGCCGGGCATGGATCATGGCCACATACAGCGGGGTTACTATGGTGAAGAGCGCCACCTGGTAGGCCTGCAGCACTATGAAACAATAATTAAGGGCGATGTACATCACGCCGTACTGGACGGCGCCTATCGTCATCAGGCGGCCTATGCCCGCGCGCCCGCACAGCGGCCGGTGCAGCCAGGGCAGCAACACCAGCAGGGCAAGGCCCAGGCGGATAACAGTTACCAGTACCGGGTCCGCGCCGGCCACCCATTGCTTATTTATGCCGAAAGAAAAAGCCCAAAGCCAGGATACCGCTATAAGGCGCAACATGCCCCTATTGTATTAATTAGCGGCCGGCAGCGCACCTGCGCGCGCAACCGCCTTTACGCGCGGCTTTACTTATACTTTAATTATACCCAGATGAAAGTGAAGATTATCGGTCCTGAAGAGAGCCTGGTGGCGGCGGCGGGGGAGATCCTGCTTGCCTCCAAGTCCCTGTCAGCCAATATTGTTGTCTTTCCCGGCAAGCGGCCGGCGCATTTTTTGCGCAAGTACCTGGCCGAAAAACGCGGCACGGCGCTTCGCGCGCCGATGATAGTTTCCATGGACGCTTTTGTGGACCTGGCCGCGCAGGAACTGGGGATAAAAGGCAGGGAGGCCTCCGCTCTGGACCTGGTGGCGGTGCTGTATGGCCGGCTTAAAAAAGAGCTCTGTGGCGTAATAGCGCGCGAGCCCGGGGAACTGGCGCTGGATGCTCTGCTCCCCTGGGCGCTCAAACTGACCGGCGACTTTGAAGAACTTAAAATAGAGCTGAAAAACAGCGTGGACCTTTCCGGTTACGATTCCATCCTGCCCGAAGACCTGCGCAGCGCCGCGTTTATTAAAAAACTCGAAAGTTTCAGCCGCCTTTACGGGGAGTTCTACCAGGAGCTGGCTAAAGAAAACCTGCTCACCCGCGGGGTAAAATACGCCCGCGTAGCGGAGAGCATAGGCGGGTTCGACGCCGGGAAATATGAAAATATAATCTTTGCCGGTTTTTTCGCCCTGACCAGCGCCGAGAAAGCCATATTAAAACACCTTTGTGCCGCCGGCGCCCGCGTGCTCCTTGAGCCGGGCCCGGGCCTTGAAGAGCAATTCTCTTTTTTAGGGCTGAAAGCACCGCCTCCTGGCATAGTGCCGCTGCGTCAAACTTCCACCGCCGGATTCCCGGCCCCCGACCTGCATTTTTATAAAGCCCCCGACACGCACGGGGAAATCTTCATGCTGGCGCAAGTGCTGGCTGGTGCCGGCGGCGAAGCGGCGGCCGGCGGGTCCGTGATTGTCCTGCCTGACCCTGCGGCTCTTTTCCCGCTGATAGAAAATGTCCTACCCCGGGCGGGGGAGTATAATGTCTCCATGGGCTACCCGCTGGCCGCCACGCCGGTTTACGCGCTGCTGGACGCCCTGGGCGACCTGCTGGAGAAAAAAAGCGAAGCCGGTTACTTTGCCCCGAATTACTTAAAGTTCGTCTTTCACCCGTATGTCAAGAATATCTACCTGCAAGGTTCGGCTGAGCCCAGCCGCGTTATTTTCCAAACCGTGGAGGAATACCTGTCGGGCAGGATGAACAAGTATGTTACGCTGGCGGAAATAGAGACCAATGAACGGCTGCTGGCGGACGCAGCGGCCAGGCTGGAGCACTACGGCACGAAACTGGGAGCCGCGGACGTTAAAGCGCATATAGCGGCAATACATAAGGCGCTTATACTGCCTTTCGGGGAGATCGTGGATATCTCCGGCTTCGCCGGCAAACTGCTGGACGTTATCTCCCATATCTCCGAAAACAGCACGGCGCCGCTGCACCCTTACTGGGCGCCCTTCGTGGAAAAAACCATGGAGCGTGTGCTGGAACTTAAAAACTCGCGTCTGGCGGGGGAAAGCTTCGCGGGGCCGGCCGGGTATTTCAGGTTTTTTAAAACTTTCATCCAAGGCGCTAATTACCCGTTCCCGGGGACGCCGCTCAAAGGCCTGCAGGTGCTTGGGGCCCTTGAAACCCGCGGTCTTAAATTCGACAGGGTGTATTTTCTGGACGCCAACTCCGATATTCTGCCCGCCGCCCGCAAAGAGGATACCGTGCTTTCGCATTTTGTGCGCGAAGGGCTTGGCCTGTCCACCTACAAAACGCGTGAGCGCCTGTCCCGGTATTATTTCAACGCTCTGGTAGCCGGCGCCAGGGAAGTCCATATCTTTTACAAGGACAGCGCCAACAAGGAACGCAGCCCTTTCGTCGAAAAACTTATCTGGGACCTGGAGCGCCAGGATAAGAAAGCGAATGAGACCGAAGTGCACCTGCGTATTGATTTTTCGCAGGCCGAACCCGCGGCTATCGCCAAGACCCCGGAACTTATAGCGGCGCTCAAGGCCGGAGAATTCTCCCCTTCCGGTATTGACACTTACCTTGCCTGCGGCCTGCGCTTCTATTACCGTTACGCGCTGCGCCTGGGCGAACATGACGACGTATCTGACGAGGTAGAACAGCGCGACATCGGCGTCATAGTGCACGAGGTGCTGGAGAATTTCTTTAAAGCCCGGACCGGGCGGCCGCTGAAGATAACTGCCGGTGACTATGGCCTGGTAGCGGAAGAGGCCGGTAAAGTGTTTGACGCCAAACTGGCAGGCCATAATGCCGGGTTCGAGTACCTTATAAAACGCCAGGTGGAACGCCGTCTCGGCGATATACTGGATTATCACCGCGACCACCTGGCCGGCATAACCATCCTGGGCTGCGAAACAAAGCTGACGGCGCAGCTTCCCACCAGGTTCGGCGCAGTAAAACTTAAAGGCCGGGCTGACCGCGTGGATGACCGCGGCGGGATAATACACATATTGGATTATAAAACGGGTGCGCGCGCCGGAGCCCCCAACTGGAAAAAATTCGACCTGGGGATAAGGCCGGACTGGCCTTCCACTTTTAAATCCTCCCAGCTGCCTTTTTATATACTGGCCTACCTGGCGGAAAATAAAGACGCGGATGTGCGTAATATGGACGCCTCCCTTATGCTGCTGGGCGCGGAAAACATTACAGAGGAGAGCCTTTATAAGGAACGTAACGGCAAGACCCCCGACAAGGCCGCCATCTTCGGCGGTTACCGGTCCGCCATCACGGCCTTGGTAGAGGAGATCCTGGATAAAGACCTTCCTTTCAGCCCGCCCGCGGACGAAAAGCCCTGTGCCCTGTGCCCATTCAAGAACTTCTGCGGACGCCAGTGGGTGGAGTAACGCAACCAAAACCGCTTTGTGCGCGTATTAATGTTAATGGGTGAAACGGACACGGAACTTGTGCGGCGGTGCCTTGGCGGGGACGCCTCCGCGTTCCCCCGTATCATTGACGCTTACCAGGACAGGATATACAGTTTCGCCCTGCGCCTGTTAAAAGATCCGTCCGCCGCGGAAGACGCCGCGCAGGAAACTTTTATCAAAGCCTGGCGCGGCCTGGCCTCGTACAAAGCCGCATATCCTTTTTCCTCCTGGCTGTTCCGTATAGCGCATAACGCCTGCATGGACGCCCTGCGGACACGGGGCAGGACCGTTTCAATTGACGACGAAGATTTCCCGGACCTGCCCGACCATAGCATAAACATAGAAGAAAGCGTAGCCGCCGCCCTGGATGCGCAGCGCATGGAAACCCTGCTGGCCTCCCTGCCCGTAATTTACAGCGAGGCCCTGCTGCTGGCCTACCGCGAAGACATGGGCCCCGCCGAAATAGCCCGGGTAACGGGCGTGCCGGAAGGCACGGTGAAAGCCCGGCTCTTCAGAGGGCGCGAGCTGATCAAAGCCAAACTTGGAGTGGCAGCATCGGGTACCCCTTCCCGGGGGTTTCCGGAGGCCGACTTGGTCTTGCAGTCAAAGGAGGCCGAGGATAAGGGCCGACGTACTGGAGGACCCGGCCCCCGGGAAGGGGTACCCGGTGATGTCACGAACCAACCCGAACGCAACCGTTTAGGGCCGGGGAGCGTATTATGAATATGGACGCCGCAAAGACCGACGAACTGATAAACCTGGCCATAGCCGCGCTGCCTTACCGGCGGCCCCCGGCCGGTTTTGCCGCCAGGGTAATGGCCCTGGCCGCCGCGCCGCAGGCTGACGCCTGGCGGGACTATGCGTTTCAGACCGCCGGCCTGGCGGTAGCCGCCTGGACCGCGGCGCTTACCCTTGCTGGCGCAAAGTTGGTTTACGCCAACCTGCCGGAAATAACCGCTTTTCTTATGCGGCCCGCAAGCTTTTTGCAGGCGATAAAACTTCTGGCCGCGCACACGGCGCTGCTTGGCGTGAAATTGGCGGCGGCCGCCTCTTTTGCGGCCGACCTGGCCGCAGCAGCGGCCGGCTGGCCCCGCTATTATGAAATAGGCGCGGCCTTGTTTCTCTGCACAGCGGCTATGGCGGTGATTTTTAAAAGGCCCGCCTATGGAAGGTTTTGAATAGATGGAAGGAGAATAAAAATGAAAAATATAAAAGGACAATTAGTGTTCATACTGGCCATGGCCTGTTTTACGGGCGCGGCCCAGGCGCGTAAAGGCGAGGTGCTCCACGAGGACGTGTTCGTAGCCAAGGGGCAGACCAGCGGCGGCGTTTACACCGACAAGTCCATAACCGTAGAGGGGCTGATGACGGGTGACGCGGTTTCAATAGGCGGCGCCTCCGTAACCGTAAAAGGCGAGGTTACCGGGGATGTTGTCTCCATGGGCGGCGCGGTGGCTATAAGCGGCCTGGTAAAAGGCGATGTCGTCAGCCTGGGCGGGCCTGTAATCGTGAGCGGCAGGGTGGCCAGGGATGTTTCAAGCATCGGCGGGAAAGTGGAACTTTCCGGATCCGGCCAGGTGGACGGGGATATTTCGGCCCTGGGCGGCACGGTCATTAAAAGTGAAAAAGCCTTGCATAAGGGTGAAACGCATAATTTTGATGTGCGGGCGCTGCGCAGCACTCTGCCGCGCGTGCTGAGTCTCCTGCATTACGCGGACGGCGCCGCGCATGACGCCAAGCCCTGGCTGCTGGGCGGCCTTATCGGGGCCGGCCTGGCGGTGCTTTTTTCAATTCTTTCCACCGGGATAATACTCCTGCTGATGGCCCCGGTGTTCTTTCCTAAAAACGTGGAAATTGCCGCCGTAGCCATCTTCGGGGATATTTGGCGCGCCGCCGGTACAGGTATTTTGATGCTCATAGGCTTTATCCCGGGGCTGCTTATGATGGTGGTGTCGCTCCTGGGAATACCGTTGGTGCCCTTCGCGCTGCTGCTGTACGCGGCGGCTGGGGTATTGGGGCTCAGCGCTTTCAGCGTAGTCCTGCAGCAAAGGTTCTTCGAAAAAATAAAGAAGCAGGGCCCGGCCGGGCTTGTGGGCAAGGTGGCGGCCGGTTACGCTATTATGGCGGGCCTGCTGTTCTTCGGACAGCTGCTGCCGTTTATAGGCGGGATATTGTTCCTTATCGGGTTAATGCTTATGGTTTCAGGTTCTATAATAGGGCTGGGCGCGGGGTGGCTGACCAGGATGGGTAGTTGTGTCTATGCCCCGCTTTCACCCGGCCAGCCGCAACCCGTGCCGCTACCGCCCCCGGCGCCTGTTCAATAACCTGGTATTGAGGCGTAATCCTTCCCTGCAGTAAAAAACAGGCCGCTTTTGGAGGCGGCCTGTTCCTTATGTGTGCTCAGCATGAAACCAAGCTCGGAGGTGAAAGTCCTCTGAGGAAACAGGTCGCAGTAACCTCAAGCGAAGCGCAAGGCGGTATGCCGCGAGGCATACGCTCAAAGAAGTGTGGAGCGAAAGTCCGAGCCGAAGTACAGAAACCGAATAAGAGGCATTTCCGACCGGGGCGAGCGGGCATATGACCACGAAGCCTCTGTGACCAAAAGGCGCGGTGTAGATTCGGTTTGGGTATATAGGCTTTACAGACCCTGTGGCCCGGGCGTCTGGGCAGCGGCAGGGTCTTTCGGGTATAAATACAGGGGGACCTTTCTCCCTTGCCGCCAGGCGGTTTTTACTATAATCTGTATTTAGTGAATAATTATCACCTCGCGGTTTTAAGCGCTCTCCTGCTCTGTCCCCCGGTCACTGCAGGGGTTTTTTTAACTTTAAGGCAGCTTGCCCCTGATGCCGGGGCGGAATTTTCCGCAGTGCCGCCGCCGGTGTCTCCGGTGGCGCTTTTCCCGGAAGATGGCAGCCGGACCATGAAGGCCTGGTATACAAGTTTCAGCGGCGGCCATCCCTCGGCTGCGTTACGGCGCGCGCTGGCCGCGGACCAGTCTTTCAAAACTTACGCCGCTATGGCGTTTTTTTTCTGGCATTAGCCTGGCCGCCGCTGCTTATAATGGCGGCAGGGCGTGCCCGTTACGGCAGGAGAGAGGGTGAAATATGTGGCTTAACGCGTACTTCAGCGAGATGTCTTCCGTACAAAAAAAAATTTTTGCGCTGCCGGCCCTGCGCAATGCCAGACCTTCTCCGGGCGCGGGCCTGGCGGGTTTCTGGGCGCGCACCAAATTCAGTTTAAAACTTATCTTCCTTGAAAAAGAGATCATTGCTTTTGCCGTGCTGCAATGGGTGTGCGTGGTTCTTGGCTACTATCTCTGGATCCAGATGATAGGCTGGATACCTGAAGAAGCCTGGAAGCGGGCGTCTAACTCCGACGGCGCCACTCTTGGGGATATTATTTTATTCTTATGGTCCTTTGTCTGCGTGGGGCTGGTGGCTTTCCCGCTGGGGATACTCTCCGGCTGCATGGGGGCCGCCCATTTCCTGAACAGGCAGGGCAGGGAATCCACCATAGCGGATTGCCTGAAAATAGTCATGCCCAAGGCCTGGGCGTTGTGGATCTTTCACTGGATAGACGGGTGGTGGACGGTCATGCGCATTCTGGACCGGCTGCCCAAGAAAAACGACCGCCGCACCGCGGCCGACAAGGCTTTAAGCGAGGCCATGTATTACGCCTGGAAAATAGCGACGATAGGTATTTTGCCCGCGCTGGTTACCGGCAGGGGCCTGATAGACGCGACCCGGCGTTCCTTCGACCTGGTCAGCGACAGGTTCAAGGACGTCGTTATCCTGCGGGCCGGCTATTCACTCTTATGCTGGGTTATAGGCGTGGGCGCGTATATCGGCGCCATATTGTTGTTTATGCATTTTCCCGGGCTGGTGAACTGGAAGCTGGGCGTGGAGGGACAGATGTACTCTATCTACTTCTGGGTGGCGGTTCCCATAATTATTTCCACAGGTGTAGTGATGCTGTTCCTGCGTCCTGTATATGTGATTTCCGCGTGCGATATTTACGCGGACTATGTCCAGGGCAGGCAGGAAAATCTGATGCTGCCCCCGCCGCCGCAGCGGTCCGGCGGTACGAGTTCCTTAATTGTCTTTATCATACTGGGCCTGATCATGGCGGCGGTATTCCTTTACCGGTACGAGCTGGGGCTGATGAAAGCCCTGGCCATTCCCTGAACATGCAGCAGGTAACGGCGGAAGAATTAAGCTCGTTTTATAAGCTGGCGCGGCACCAGGAGGGGGGCTTCTTCCGTGAGAGCTACCGGGCCCGGTGGCTGCAGTACCTTGCTGTATGCGGAGTTTTTGTCATGACGGCCGCGGCCTGCGGCCCGGCGCGAGAACATGAAGCCGCCCTTGCCGTATACGGTCCCGCCGCCGGCTGGCTGAAGCAAACCACGCAAACCGGGCTGCTGGTGTACAAACCGGAGAAATGCTGCAACGGCTACACTTTGTTCACGCACGACCCTATGGGGGAGGTGCTTTTTTCCCCGGTTTACCTGGTAGACATGCGCGGGGAAGTCCGGCACCAGTGGGTGCCGGAGATCCCCGCTATTCACGCCAGGCTTCTGCCAGACGGAAAATTGTTTTATAATACCACCGGCGCGACGCGCCTTGGTTCCATGGAACTCTACGGGCTTTATGAACTGGACGCGCGCAGTAACGTGGCCTGGCATTTAGCCGGCAACATCAATCATGACTTCCAGGTCATAGATAACGACACTTTCCTTATAGCTGAAGCCGACGAGATGGATCCGGTCATTAAAATAGTGACGCGTGATAATAAAGTCTTATGGCAGTGGGCGGCCGTCGACCATATAGCCGAGCTTGAAAAACAGGCCGGCATAAAAATATCCACAGCTTCCCTGGACTGGGCTCACAATAATACCGCTGTGTTCCTGGGCAGGAACCTCCTGGAGGGCAAGGGCCGGCGTTTCAAGGCCGGCAACATAATGTTCAGTTTCTGTAATCTGAACACCATCGGTATAATCGACTATCCTTCCGGCAAGTTAGTATGGGCCTGGGGGCCTGGCGTGGTGGAAAAACAGCACGCACCGGAGATGCTGGCCAACGGGAATATCCTGCTGTTCGATAATGGCCATTCCCCTTCACGGGTGGTGGAAATTAACCCGCTGTCGAAGCGGATCGTCTGGGAATATCCGCGCGGCCATGCCGGGGAACTTCGCAGCGGGAGCCTTTCCAACGCCGTGCGCCTGCCTAACGGGAACACGCTTATCTGCTACGGGAATCCGGGCAGGCTTGTGGAAGTTACTATGGACGGCGAAGTGGTATGGGATTATGTGAGCCCGTTCGGCAAACTTTCCATGGGCTCGGGGATATACCGCGCATATCGGTACTCCGAAGATTATGCCAGGCCGCTGTTCAGCGCGCCCGGTTCTCAAATTTAACATAGTTATTTCCCAAGCTCGGCGCGGCCCCGCAGCAGGCGGTGGTAGGTCACGCCGAAGCGGTGGGCTTCGTCGCGCAGGGCTTCCAGCAGGCGCAGGCCAGGGTGCGCGCGGTCAAGCGCCAATGGCAGGGCACGGCCGGGCATAAACACTTCTTCCAGGCGCTTGGCCAGGCCTATTACCTGGATATTCATTGCGGCGGCGCGCAGGGCCTTCATTGCCGCGGCCAGCTGGCCCGGTCCTCCGTCCACAAGCAGCAGGTCCGGAGGGGGCTCCCCGCTTTTCTTCAGCTGGGCCAGGCGCCGCCCCACTATCTCCTCCATCATGGCGAAATCGTTGCCGCCTTCGGGGGTGTTCGCGAACTTAATGCGGTACCTGCGGTAATGAGCCGTATTCTTTTCCCCGTTTATGAAACAGACGGAGGAGCCGACGGCCTGTTTTCCGAAAAGGCTGGAGGTGTCGAACGCCTCTATATGTACCGGGGGACGGGCAAGGCCCAGCGCCGTTTTCAGCGCCGTAACGGCGCCGGTGCGGCCGGTGGCCTGCTGTATGAAATCAGGCCCCAGTTCGTGCACCATTACGCGTTCTTCCATGTGCGAGAAAGCGCTGAGGAAGTCCCGGTACCTGGCGGCTTCCTCGTAATTCATTTTCAGGGCAGCGCGGTCCATTTTTGCGCTGAAATTCCTGCGGAGTTTTTCGAAATCGCCTTTCAGAAAATCAGCCACGCGCGCCGTTATGGAATTATAGGCTGCCTTGGATATCTTCCCGGCGCAGGGCGCGGTGCACTGGCCGGTGTGAAAGTACAGGCATGCCTTTATTTTGCGTTCGGCCAGCGGCTTTTTTAAGGAGAAATCCCAGCGGCAGCGGCGCAGGTTTATGAATTTTATGCGCCAGAGGTGGCCTGTGAGCTTTTTAAGCGGCTCCACTTTAGGATAAGGCCCGAAGTACCGGCCGCCGTCCTTTGTTCTGCGGCGGGTGAACAGCAGGCGGGGAAAATCTTCGCGGGTGAGCTCCAGGTACGGGTAGGTTTTGGAGTCTTTCCACATTTCATTGAAAAAGGGCTGGAGGCTGTGTATGAGCTGCCGTTCGGTGAGCAGGGATTCGCGCTCGCTGGCAGAGGCAATGTAGTCGATGCTGCGTATCAGGGCTACCAGGCTGGGGATCTTGCCGCGGGTGTCGGAAGGGTTCTTGCGGAAATACTGGGTCACGCGGTGGCGCAGGCTCTTGGCTTTCCCTACATAGAGCACGGTCCCGGTGGCGTTGCGCATCAGGTAAACTCCGGGTCCGTCAGGCAGGTGTGAAAGGTCCATATTTTTTATGCTTCTCAATTATGGTCAACCGCGGCCGTGCCCGTCCGGGTGTGGGTTCGGCGGGGCTTCACGGAAGGCGAGGCTTGCGTAGCGCCGAGCCTGAGTGAGGAGGGGCGGGCACGGTGTGCCCGACCCCGTCCCCGACGGGCCCACACCCGGACGGGCACGGCCATAGTATGCTAAAACTTCCCTCCTGTTATCAGCGCCCGTTCTTCCACCTTCAGTGCTATTAATATAAGGAAGTATATTATAACCGCGGCGGGCACGGCCGCTGCGGTTACCGCCAGGGGGTCGGCCGGGGCCAGCATTTCGCGCAGGCCCAGCGCGGCCAGGCCTGAAACGGCTGCCGCCACAGCGGGGCGGAACAGGGGGAGGGAAAGGGGGCTGAACCCGGCCTGGCGCTTAAGAGTGTGGAGGAATGCCAGGGCCGCGGCCCAGGAACTAAGAGAGGTGGCCAGCATCAGGCCGCCAACTCCCATGGGGCTCATCAGCGGAAGGGCCAGCAGCGCGTTAAGCAACAGCTGCGCGGAGGTTATTGTGATCGGGGCTTTCTGCCGGCCCATGGCATACAGCGCCGCGGCGGCCACTTTATTTATCCCGTAAGCCGGCAGGCCCAGCGCCAGCCAGGCCAGGGCGCGCGCTGTAACCGCGCTCTGCTGCGCGGAAAAATTCCCGTGCTCGAACAGGGCCCTGCATACAGGCAGGGCCGTTATTGCCAGCCCCAGCGCCGCGGGCAGCATTATCAGCCAGGCGGCGGCAAGGGCCGGTTTAAGCCGGTCCCGGAAGCCTTGCGCGTCGCCGACGGCGGCCCGGGCCGCCAGTTCGGGCAGGGCCAGCGTGGCCGCGGCGGCCGCGAACAGCGATACCGGGAACTGTACCAGCCTGGCGCTGTTGTAGATGGCCGTGATCGAGCCCGGGGCGAGGAAGCTGGCGTAAGCGGTGTTTATCAGGAGCGACAGCTGGTCCTGTGCCAGTGTTATTGCCGCCGGCGCTGCGGCAAGCAGGGCCGGCGCCGCCCCCAGATTCTTTAAAGGGTTCGCGAACTCAAGGCTGTAGCCTTCCCTCCTTAAAGAGGGCAGCAATGCCAGGGCTTGCAGCAGGCCGGAGGCCGCGGCGGCCGCGGCTACCAGCATTATTTTTCCGCGCGCGTCCAGGCCGCTGAAAAAACCCGCGTGGAAAAATAACAGTACCCCTATCACGCATATGGAGAAGAGCGCGGGAGCCAGCGCCGGCAGCAGGAATTTGCGCGCGGAGTTGAGCGCGGCGGTAAACAGCGCCGCCGTGTTCACAAAAAGCAGGTGCGGCATGAGGATGGCGGCCAGCAGGGCGGTCAGCGCCAGCTGGCCGGGGACGTCTTTGAACCCCCAGGCGGCCAGGGTTACCAGCTGGCGGCTGAAAATTATCCCGGCCGCGCACAGCATCGCCGAGCCGCAGAAGATAACCGTCCAGGCTGACGCAAAGAAGGCGCGTGCCGCGGCGGGGCCGCGTAATTTTTCTTTTTCCAGCAGGGGGATGAAGACCGCGTTGAGGGCGCCTTCGCCTACCGTGCGCCTGAAAATATTTACCAGCCGGAAAGCGGCGTAGTAGGCGTCAGCGAGGACGCCGCCCCCGAAGAAAGCCACCAGCAGTGCGTCGCGCGCGTAGCCGAGCAGTTTGGCCGCCAGACCCGCGCCGGCAATGCCGGAAAGGCCGCGGCACAGCGAACTGTTTGCATTTTCGACCATAAAATAATAAACTATATCCACTATGGCAAAACTTAAAACCGGGCGGCATACCAGCGCTATCAAAGCATGGCGCAAATCAGAAAAACTGGCCTCCAAAAACCGGGGCGTAAAGATCAAGATCCGGGACATCACCAAGGATTTCCTGGCGCTGACGGCCAAGAAGGACCTTGAGAACACGCAGAAACTGCTGCCTAAAGCCTATTCCCTGCTGGATAAAGCGGCCAAGAAGGGTACGCTCCACTGGAAGACCGCGGCCAGAAAAAAAGCCCGGCTGGCGGCGCGCGTCGCGGCTATCGTTAAAAATCCTTCCGTAAAGTAAAATTCTTTTATTCGGAAAAGAATCACCCCGGCGCTGTCAGCCGGGGTTTTTACTTGCCTGCGTTTATTTCCCGCTTACTATCTCAAAGAGCAATTGGCGGAGCATCAGCCCCGGGTCCCGCTTTGAAGAGGATTTCAGCAGTTCCTCCGCTTCAAGGCAGCGCCGCAGGCTCTTCAGCAGTTTATCTTCGGTAAAAGCCGCGGAGTCCCGCAGGGCGTAGTTATACTGGCCCGGGGACATGCCTGCCTGGTAGCAGGCGGCGGCGCCTTCCCCCGAGGCCGAAATGCGCCTTGCTTTAAGCATCATTTCCAGCGCCTTGGAAGTCTGGGCCAGCAGGGCCAGCGGTTCTTCCCCGGCGGCCAGCAACTGCAGCGCGGCGGCCGCCGCGGCGGAGGGGTTGCGAGCGCGCAGGGCGTTGGAAAGTTCGTACGGGTTCTGGCTGCGCGCGAAGCCCGCCAGCGCCAGCGCGTCCTGCGTTCCGAATACGCGGTCCTGGCCGTGCATGTAGAGGAGTACTTTTTCCGCTTCCCCGTCCAGGGTTATCGAGGCGGTGCCTATGGTGTCTACCAGGAGCCCCAGCGCCTTCTTGTCGGTCTTAACCCCGCCCGCCAGAAGTTTGTCGTTGAGGTAGGCTTCGGCCTGGTCCTCGTTCATGGGTGAAAAATCCACCATGGCGCATTGCGCACCAAGCGCCGGGGCTATAGGGTCGGTTTTTTCGCGCGTCCAGTTGGCCAGCAGCAGCAGGCAGGTGCTGGGACAGGGATCGGCAAGGTAGTCCAGCAGGCGGCGCATGGGATCTTTCTTTAATTTCTCCGCCCGCTTCAGCACCACGAAACGCGTGTCGGCCAGCATGGGCGCGGTTTGCGCTTCGTCCAGCGCCGAGGCTATGTCGGCAGTCTCCGCGTCGCGCTGCGAAAAATTAAAGGCTTCCGGCTTGAAAAGCGATTCAAGCTTCTTTACGGCCGTTTCTTTAAGGGCGGTTTCCTCCCCGCAAAGGTAATAGACGGGGCGCAGCTGTTTTTTTGTCCACTCATCCGTCATGTTCCTGGGCGAGAGGTTTTGCATAGTATGGCTTGACCGCTGCCGCCCTAGCGGGGGCCGGCGGACGGCGTCTGTTTTTCCGGGGTTGAGGGAATTCTCTTCTGGGAAGCGCTGGAAACCGTGCCGAAACCGGAAACGGTGCGCAGCACTATGTCCTTCGCCAGTATTTCCCAGAGCGTTTCCCTGGCCTGCTCTTCGGTGATGCCGCCGGGCAGATTAGCCGCGGAGTACATCTTGGTTACCTGCAGCGCGGGCTCTTCCCAGAGGTAGCGATTCTCTTCGCGGTCCAGGAAGCGCAGGCCGGCTATGACGTTTAACTTGTATACCGTGGGGACAAGGTTGACGTCGTACTGTATAGGTGTCAGGATGTAGTGGTTTATCTCGCCCACTATAACTCCCTGGGCCGCGTTCTCCGGGGAAACGGCGTACTCGCCGTTCTTGAGGAATTCATCAATGACCTTAAGGGTGATCTTTTCCTCAAGGCCGAACTGCTGGGTTTTGTTGGTGAACGGGCGTATGGCTATACGTTTGATATGCTGCGGCAGCTTCTGCTCGGCGGGCGTATAGCGTATTTCCGAGGTGGAACAGGCGGCCAGAGCCAGCGCCGCCGTAACAGTAAAAAATGTTCGTTTCATAAAGTCCCCCTGCGTCTATTTTACCACAATGCTCACCAGGCGCCCCGGCACCACGATGACCTTAAGGATGGTTTTATCGGCAGTATGCGCCGCGGCCTTTTCGAGGGCCAGGCTTTTTATCTCTTCCTGCGGGGTGTTTTCTTTCACGCTTATCCTTTCCCGTATCTTGCCGTTTATCTGCACCGGGATCTCCAGGTCGCGCGAGGCGATGACCGCCATATCGGCTTCCGGCCAGGCCTGCCGCATCAGTGTGGTTTTTCCTCCGGCCGCCTCCCACAGTTCGTCCGTGATATGGGGTGCGAAAGGGTGCAGCAGCGACAGGAAGGTGTTGAAATCCTCCCTGGAGGTGGAACCCTGTTCTGTAAGGCGGTTCAAATAGATCATCAGCGCCGAGATGGCGGTGTTGAACTTCAGAGCTTCGATGTCCGCGCCCACCTTGTCTATTGTCTGGTGGCGCAGGAGCAGGTCCGGGCCGTCGGCCTTCGCGTCCGTCAGGGAGGCGTGGCGCTCCAGGCCCCAGGCATAGGCGCGTTTCAGGAAGCGGTACACACCTTCTATGCCGCGAATGTTCCAGGGTTTTGAATCCTCCAGCGGGCCCATGAACATTTCGTAGAGGCGAAACGCGTCGGCCCCGTAGCGCCCCACCACTTCATCGGGGTTGATCACGTTCTTCTTGGACTTGGACATCTTCTCTACCATAGGTTTGAGCTTCTCGCCTTCGGAGGTGACCGCCGCGCCGTCTTCGGCGATGTCGAGTTCATTGTAGGAGCGGTAGGCGCCTTTGCCGTCGCGGTAGGAGTAGGACAATATCATCCCCTGGTGTACCAGTTTCTTGAAAGGCTCCTTGGTGGAGACGTGCCCCAGGTCGTAGAGCACCTTGTGCCAGAAGCGGGCGTAGAGGAGGTGCAGCACCGCGTGCTCGGTGCCGCCGATGTAGAGGTCCACCGGCATCCAGGCTTTTTCCAGCTCCTTGTCAACGAAAGCGGAAGGGTTCCTGGGATCTATATAACGCAGGTAGTACCAGCAGGAGCCGCCCCACTGGGGCATGGTGTTGGTCTCGCGTTTGGCCGCGCCGCCGCATGAGGGGCACTTGGTGTTAACCCAGGCGTCTATGGCGGCCAGGGGGGATTCCCCTGTGCCGGTGGGTTCGTACTTTTCCACTTCGGGCAGCAGCACGGGGAGATCTTTTTCCGGCACCGGCACTATGCCGCACTTCGGGCAGTGCACCAGCGGTATGGGTTCTCCCCAGTAGCGCTGGCGGGCGAAAATCCAGTCGCGCAACTTGAAATTAACCTTGGCGCGGCCTATGCCTTGCTCCTCCAGCCACTTAGTAATCTTCGTCTTGGCTTCGGGGGTGGGGAGGCCGTCTATGATGCCGGAATTTATGGAAACACCGTCGCCGCAGAAAGCGCCCTCGGCCTTCCAGTCCGCGGGCGCTTTCAGGACTTCTACTATCTTCAGGCCGAACTTTACCGCAAACTCGTGGTCGCGATCGTCGTGGGCGGGCACGGCCATGATGGCGCCGGTGCCGTAGGTGGTCAGCACGTAGTCGGCCGTCCAGACGGGCAGCTTTTTCCCGTTGACCGGGTTAACCGCGCAGGCGCCGGTGAACACGCCGGTCTTGTCTTTGGCGAGTTCCGTGCGCTCCAGGTCGCTTTTATTGGCGGCGGCGGCCACATAAGCCTCTACCGCGGCTTTTTGCTCCGGCGTAGTAAGCCGTGCGACGAGAGGGTGTTCCGGGGCGAGCACCATATAGGTGGCGCCATAAAGCGTGTCCGGGCGGGTGGTGAAGACTGTGAGTTTTTCTCCGCCGGGCAGGGCAAAGTCCACTTCGGCGCCCTCGGAGCGGCCTATCCAGTTCTGCTGCATCAGGCGCGTGGACTGCGGCCAGTCGGTGCCGGCCAGGTCCGTGAGCAGGCGGTCGCCGTAGGCGGTGATCCTGAGCATCCACTGCCTGAGGCTCTTTTTTTCTATGGGGGTCTCGCAGCGGTCGCATTTGCCCTGGAACACTTCCTCGTTGGCAAGACCCGTCTTGCACTTGGGACACCAGTTTATAGGGCTCGTGGTCTCGTAGGCCAGGCCTTTCTTGAAGAGCTGCAGGAAAATCCACTGCGTCCACTTGTAGTAGGCGGGGTCTGTGGTGTTTATCTCACGCTCCCAGTCGTAGCTGAAACCCAGCGAGTCTATCTGGCGCTTGAAAGTGGCGCAGTTCTTTTCCGTGGTCACGCGCGGGTGCACGCCGGTGGAGATGGCGTAGTTCTCGGCGGGCAGGCCGAAGGCGTCCCAGCCCATGGGGTGCAGCACTTCAAAGCCTTTCATGCGCTTGTAACGGCACAGGATATCTGTGGCGGTGTAGCCCTCCGGGTGGCCGACGTGCAGGCCGTCGCCTGACGGGTAGGGGAACATATCCAGGCAGTAGAATTTGGGCTTGCCAGGCATGGCGGTAGTCTTAAAAACTTTTTCGGCCCGCCAGGCTGCCTGCTGTTTGGCGTCTATCTGCTGGAAAGTAAGTGTTTCAGCGGGGGGGGTCATTGTGAGGTCTCCATGGCGCTATTTAAAAATTTTCTTAAGCAGCGAAGCGGTCTTTTTGTTCATCTTTGCGCGCAGCCCGGGCGTGCCGTCGTCCATGCCGGCAAGATGCAGCGCCCCGTGCACCGCCAGCACCAGGAGTTCGGCCATGAGAGAATGCCCCATGGCCGCCGCCTGGCGCCCGGCCTGGGGCAGGCAAATATAGATCTCGCCCCATACCGCGCCCGGCGCAGGGGAGGGGGGATAGTTGAAAGCTATCACATCGGTAAGTCCGTTCCTTTTAAGAAAACGGCGGTTAAGGCTTTTTATGGCAGCGTCCCCGGTGAAAACCAGATTTACGGGTTTTGCGGCCAGGGCGCGGCCCAGCCCCGCCAGCACGGCTTTTTTAAATGCCCCGGCTTTCCCGGCAAGCTGCGCCGGGGCTTTTGCCTCAAAAAAAACTTTCAGCATAACTTTTTCCGCGCTTGCCGCGCCCGCTTATTGCCATTTCGATATCCCGCGCGGGATCACCACAATGCCGTCCGGGTCGATGTAATAATGCTGCGCGTCCTGGTCGGGGTTGTAGCCTATGGTGGTCCTGGCCTCTATGGTGTTGTGGCGGTCCATGATGACTTTTTTCAGCCGGGAGCCCGCTTTTATCTCGCAGGCGTCCATTATTATGCAGTCTTCCAGCTGGCACTTTTCATGTACAATCACGTCGTTGGCCAGGATGCAGCGCTTTAAAGAAGACTGTTCTATTACGCAGCCGTCGCAGACCATGCAGTCCTGGAGGTTGGATTCTATGATTTTGGTGGGGGCGGCGGTATGGCGTGAGTCCTGGATGGGCCACAGTTTGTTGTTAAGGTCCATTTTGGGCTTTGCCCCCAGCAGGTCCATATTGGTCTGCCAGAAGGCTTCGAGCGTTCCCACATCGCGCCAGTAGTTTTTTTCCTCGTAGGGCTTGCTGCCAGGCAGGTTCTGCCCGTCGAAATTGTAGGCGAAAACCCTGTAGCGCTTGAGGATGTTGGGCAGGATGGTCTTGCCGAAGTCCAGCGCCGCCGTTTCACCGGATTCTTCGTGGAGTATTTTTACCAGGGCGTCATAGCTGAAGATGTAGTTGCCCATGGAAGCCAGGACCGCGTTGGGGTTGCCGGGCATCGCTTTCGGGTTTTTGGGTTTTTCCTCGAAGCCGCTGATGCGGTTTTTGGCGTCCACTACCACGGTGCCGAAGCGCGAGGCCTGCTTGAGAGGCACGGTCAGTGCCGACACGGTGACGTCGGCTTTGCTGGCTACGTGGAAATCTATCATCTGGCGGATATCCATGCGGTAGATGTGGTCGGCGCCGAAGATGGCCACCAGGTCCGGCTTGTAGTCGTTTATTAAATTCAGGTTCTGTTTCACGGCATCGGCCGTGCCGCGGTACCACATTTCCCCCAGGCGCATCTGGGGAGGGACTACCGTTATGAAGTGTTCTTTGGTGATGCCGCCCAGGTTCCAGGTGGAACGCAGGTACTCGATGAGCGACTGGGACATGTACTGCACCAGCACGTAGTTTGAGTAGATTCCGGAGTTGATGAAATTGGAGAGTACGAAGTCGATGATGCGGTATTTCCCGCCGAAGGGGACAGCGGGTTTTGAGCGTTCCTTGGTGAGCGGGTAAAGGCGTTCGCCTTTGCCGCCGGCCATTATTATGCCTATGGTTTTCATGAACTGTCTCCTTGTAAGGCGCCCCTGCGCCGGGCCGTCAGCTGATGGCGTCCATTATCTCCCTGAGGTCGCGCCCCAGGCAGAGAAAAACCGGCTTATCCACCGCTGTGTGCGCTTTTATGCGCTGCAGCCGCAGCTCCCTGGTGGCGGCGATCAGGTCCTCAAGCGTGCGCGCTTCCCTTTCCACTATCATTTCCTGGTCATCCAGGCCGTAGGAAAAAAAGAAATTTTCGTTTATATCTTTGTGCCCGGCTATTACCCGGGCCCGCTCGGCCGTCAGCCGTTCGCGTTCCGCTTCGGGGAGGTCGTACCAGGTGTTGGCTTTGATCACCGGGTGTAGCAGCATGTAGCGGTGGCGCCCGAAGGCGTTTTTGGGAAGGAAGCCGAACTCCAAATCCTTGGGCTGAATGTCTGCGGGCGGGTGATAGACACCCAGGAAGGAATGGGACGGTGTGAAATACCGGCCTGCGCCGGTTGAAAAGGTCCGCGCGCAAATCTCCTGCAGGTAGCCAAGGTCGTCGGACATGCGCCAGAACAGGATGTCCGAGTCCGCGCGCAGGCCGGCTACCATGTAGGTGCGCAGGAAGATTTTTTCCTGGCAGTTGGCTACCATGCCTTCGAATTCCTGCTTGGCCGCTATTTTCTCGTTGGAAACGAGTTTGCGGAACTCCGGCTGGAGCTTAAGGAACATAAAACTGGAGTAGACGCTGGCTTTATTTTTTTCCATCTTCAGTTTCCTTGAGGTGGTCCTTGATTTCCAGGTAGTGGTTGCTGGTCTGGTTTATTTCCGCTTCTTCTTCCGTGATAAGGCCGGTCTCTACTTCCAGCAGCAGGTATTTTTTGCCGTTCTTTTCCAGCAAGTTCTTGCGGGGGACCAGGCGGGTGCCGGTCTTGCTGCCCACGAACAGGCTGCCGTCGAACTGCTCGCCTATGCGTATGCCGGTCCTGAGGTCCAGCACCTCAAGCCAGAGGCGGTTGTAGTAAACGCTGTCCTTGAGGCGGATAAAATTTGTCAGACGGGTTTTGAATTTTTCAGCCGTACGGTAATGCTGGATGTCCGCGGTCATCTCTGTCGCCAGTTTCGAGTAAAGCGGGGCGGTGTTCTTGCCGATCAGGATCACTTTTTTTGCCACCGTGAACAGCCGGTCGCCTTTATAGACCGGCGTTTTCTGGCTGGTGTAGATGTTCGTTACGACGCCCTGCGCTTCCGGCTTGATGTCGTAATATTTGTAGACGTCCTGCCAGCGGCGCTCGGTCTGTTTGCGCCCGCCTTCCGTGGTGGAGTCCAGCAGGGCGGCCATTTCCTTTGAGACTATGCGGCCCAGGGTTGTTTGCGGGGTAACGAAGTTGAAGAGTTCTACGTGCACCTCTTCCACGCGTCCGTCAAAAGGGGCGAAAACGTCGTAGGTCTCCTGGGCGGTGGTCACCCCCGTTACCGGGGTGTATACTTCTATGGACCCGGTCCTTATTTCCCGTTCCGTGCCGGTGATTTCGGTGCCGGTGGCGGGGCAGGCCGACGCGCGGGTTTGCGCCGGCAGCGCTGGGGCCTGGTTTTTTATGGTCGGCAGCGGGCCCGCCGCCATGGCGGGTGCGGCCAGCAATAGTGCCGCCGCGGAG
>MGVB01000064.1 GCA_001800275.1 Elusimicrobia bacterium RIFOXYA12_FULL_57_11 | reverse complement strand
CTTTTTCCAGTCGCTCGCGCGCTTCTTTGAAGCGGCGCGCCAGTTCGGCTTCGCGGGCGGCATAGCTGTCCTGGAGGGCGGCTTCGCGCTTCTGCAGGTCGGCCACCAGCCGCTGCTCCTGCTCCAGCAGGCCGCGCAGCTTGGCCCTTTCGGCTTCCAACTGGGAAGTTCTTATCCGGTGCCCGTCTTCAAGGTCTTTTTTGCGGGCCTCATGGTCGGTGCGCAGTTTGTTTTCCATTTCATCTATGCGGGTATCGTAAGAAGCTATGGTTTCGCCCAGCTGCCGTTTCTTGGCTTCCAGTTCATCTTTTGTCCGGGCGACGTTCTCGGCCAGGGCCCGGTCCATGTCTATCTGGCTGGTTTTTTCCGAAAGCATGGCCTGGTAGCTGCTCTCAAGCTGTTCCTGCCGCGCTACCAGCGCCTGGCCTTTGAGCTTGAACGATTCTTCCATGGAGGCGGCCAGTTTGCGCTCGCGTTCCATGAAGGTCGCCTCAAGGCTTTTTGCCTGCGCCGCCAGCCGCGCGTTAAAATCATCGTTCATGAACTGCAGCTTGTTGAAATAATCTTCTCGCTCGGTCTTCGCGGTGCTGTCAGAGCGTTTGGCGATCTCCGATAGCTGGGAGAGGTAGTTCTGCTCAATGGCTTTCAGTTTTTCAAGGAATTCCCGTTCCAGGGTCTGGCGCAGGTCGCGGGCCTTGGTAAGGTTTTCCTGTATGAGGCTTTGCTTTTCGCCCGCGCTTTGCTCGAGCGCGCGGCTGAGGCGCTCCAGCTCTTCTTTCATCGCTGACTCCTCCCGGCGGGCGACCGTTCCGTCGTCGTCGATCTTTGCCAGTTTTTCTTCAAGGTCCCTTACCAGGCCGCGCAGGTCGTGTTCGCGGATCTCAAAGGTTTCGGTCAGGTGCTTTTGCGCGGCTGCTACGGCCTGTTCGGCGCGCGCGCGCGCGTCTTTCTCGCGGTTTTCGTAAAAAGTTTTCAGCTCCTCTTCGCGCCTGGCGGCCGCTTCCAGCGCCGCGGCGCTGATGCGCTGCGCCTCCTGTTCCGCCTGGGCGTTCATGGCGGTTTTTTCTTGTTTCCAGGCCTGGCGGGCGGCTTCGGACTGGGCCCTCATTATTTCAGCGTTCCGGCGGAAGTTGTCGGTAACTTCTGCTTCACGCTTTTTTAAGGCCTCAAGGAAGCCGGCCTCAAGCTCCGCGGCATGGCTGCTGAGTGATTTGCGTTCGTCTTCCAGCGCGGCTTCGCGTATTTTTAACTGCGCGGCAAGGCGCTCCTGCGAGTTTTTAAATTTATCTTCGTAGTCCGCGCGCAGCGCCTGTTCCCGTTCGTTCAGTTCCGCTTTCAGCTTTTCGGACTTTTCACGGAAATCTTCTTCCAGCCGCTGGCGTTCCTGGTCGATGGTATAGCGTTCCGCGTCCAGGATGGCGCGCGCTTCCGAATCGCGCGATACCATGGCGTCCTTAAGGCGGGAATTCTCGGCAAGGAGGGCGTTTACCCTGGCCAGCGCGGCGTCTTTTTGTTCCGCCAGCGCGGTGTGCTGGCGGACCAGGTCTTCTTCTTTTTTTGCCAGATTCGTCTCTTTTATTTTCAGGGACTCTTCCAGAGACTGCCGTATGAGCGATTGGCGTTCCTCGTAGGTCTGTTCGAGTTCCGCTTCTTTTTCAGCCAGCAGGCTTCCTATCCGGGCGCGCAGGTCCGCCAGTTCGGCGCGTTCAGCTGTGGAGCGCGCGTCGCGTTCGTTCAGGGCCTTTGAGCGCCGGGCCGCTTCAGCTTCGAAATCCGCCATTCGGGCCCCGAGTTCGGCCGCCATTTCCTTTTCTTTTTTTTGAAGGATGTCCTGATGGCGCAGGGTGTCCGCCTTGGCTTCGTTGGCCAGGGCTTCCCGCCTTTGCGTCAGGCTCCTTTCCTGTGCCAGGTGTTGTTCCTGCAGTTGGCGTGCCGCCGTTTCCAGCGCGGCTTCTTTCTCTGAGTAAAGCTTTTTCAGTTCGTTATGTTTTTCTTCCCAGGCGCCTTCCCTGGCGGCAAGTTCCTGGCGGGCTTTTGTCAGCGCGTCTTCCGTGCGGGCTACGCGCTCGCGGTATTCCCTTTCCAGTATCCCGGCCTGCCTGGCCGCCTTTTCTTCAATGGTTTTTTTATTCTCTTCCAGCCAGTCCGTGTAATGCGCGTACTGCTCCTGTTCGCGGGCCGCAAATTCAGCGCTGAGGCGGTCGTTGAGCGTTTTCAGTTCTTCAACGCGTTCGCGGCGCATCTGGCTGCGTATCCCTTCCGCGGCCAGCAGCGCGCGGTTCTTGAAATCCGTTTCCTGCTGGTTCAGTTTTTCCCGGCCAAGGTCTTCTATCTGGCGGATCCGCTCGGCGGCTTCTTTCTGCGCCAGGTCCCTGGCCAGTCTGAGTTTATCCTCGAAGGTTTCCCGTTCTATCTTGAAGTCCGCTTCGCGGTCTTTTTCCCAAGTTTTGAAAAGCGTTTCCGTTTCCAGGCGCAGGTTTTTTTTCTGGGCGGCCAGGTCGGCCTCCTTCTTCTTGATGTCGGTTATCAGCAGGGCGCGCTCAGCCTCGGATTCAGTGCGCTGGCGGTTCACCGATTCGGTGATCATCAGCTGGTACTTCTGCCACAGGCCGGATTCCTTCTCCGCCAGCATCCGGGCCAGTTCGCTTTCGCGTTTTTTAATGCGATTATCCTGTTCGCGGATAAGTTTTTCGAATTCTTCTTCCCGGGTCTTGTTGTTGCGCTGTATCTCCTCGAAACTTCGCGAGCGCATGGAGGCAAGCTCCTGGTCCTTTTCGTGCAGTTCGGCGGTAAGGCGCAGGACCATCTTGGCCGAGTCGAGCTCGGTCTCGCCAAGAAGGTCTTCGAATTGCCGGCCTAGTCCTGCCATAGATTTTTAGTCGTGCTGCTCGTGCCGGGTCTTCTTCGCCGCCAGGCGGTTGCGCTCCTCTTCCAGCTCAAGGAACTTGGCGCCTACCTCTCTTTCCAGCTCTGCGCGAAGTTTGTCCAGGGCGGAGCGGCTGCGTTCCAGCTCCGCGTAGTAATCTTTCTCCAGCTCATCCTTGCGCGCGGAGAATTCCTCCTCCCGGCGCAGGCGGTCAGCCCTGTTTTTGGCGAGCTCTTCGTCGAACCGCTGGTTGAGCAGCGCTTCTTTTTTCTCAAAATCGGACCGCAGCGCCTGCCGTTCGGAGTTGATTATCTCCGTCTTTTTTGTTTCCCAGGCGGAGCGCTCCCTGTGGATATCGGCGGAAAACCTTTCCGCGAATTCCTGGTATTTTTTTTCAAGGTCCCGTTCTTTACGGGCCAGGGCGGCTTCCAGTTCATGGCGGCGTTTTTCGAAGGCCTTGTCCTGCGCGGCCAGGGCGCTTTTTTCCCGGGCCATGAAATCCATCTCCAGACGGCCCTGCCGGTCGGACAGGGAGGCGTTGAGAACCTGTTCGCGGTTCTTTACGCTGTTCTCCAGGTCCATTTTCCTGCTTTCCAGCTCCAGCACGAGTTTTTCCGTTTCGTCTTTCTGGCGCTGTTTCATGCCTTCCAGGGCGGCTTTGAGCTTTTCTTCGAACCGGGTGTTGAGGGCGGCTTCTTTGTCGCGCAGGCCGTTAAGGCGTTCGTCGTACTCCCGGTCCAGCACTTCGCGGTGTGTGTTAAGAGCCTGGTACATCTCCTCTTTGGCGGCCGCCAGTTTACCGAACAATTCATGTTCCTTGCCCTGCAGTTCCCGGTAGAGCTTCACTTTCAGCTCGCTGTGCTGCTGCTCAAGGGCGGCTTTAATCTTTTCAATGTCCGCTTCCCGCGCCTGCAGGTGCAGCTCGCGGCTCTTAAGAGCTTCTTCGGCCTTTAAGCGCTCCTGGCCGGCCTTCGCTTCTATCGCGGCCTCAAGTTCCCTTATGCGGGCCGCGTGGGCGGTTTCCAGCGCCGCTTTTTCCTCAAGGACCTTCAGCCTGCTTTGTTCAGCGGCGGTAGCGCGTTCTGAGAATTCCGAGGCCATTCGTTTGCTTTCGCCCGCCAGCCTCTCTTCAAAAGTCTCTTCCGAGGTTTTCAGTTTTGCGTGATATTTTTCCCTGATGTCTTCTTCGGCCCGGCGCACCTTCTTGTCCATGGCCTTGGCCGCTATCTCATGCTCCAGCTGAAGGGAGAGCGCTTTATTCTCAAGTTCTTTGCGGCCGACCGCGGCTTGTTCTTCCAGACGGGCTTTTTCGGACGCCAGGGTTTTTGCCAGCTCTTCGGTTTCTTTGGCCAGCTCCGCGCGGGTGGCGGCTTCAAGTTCGGTTTCCTTGCGGGCGTATTTGAGTTTAAGTTCGTCCTCGAACTGTGAAAGTTTTTTGTGCAGCAGGCTGCGGTGGTTTTCAAAGTCGGCTTTAAGCTTTTCCTTTTCAAGGTGCAGCGCTGTTTCTTTTTCCGCCAGCCATTCCTCTTCCCGGGCCAGCCACTGGTTCTTCATCTTTACCTGCACCGCGGTTACACGGTCTTCAAGCGCCGCCTCCTTGGCGAGGTAGGCTTCCTCTATGCCGGCCCGGAGGCTTTCCAGCCGCTTTGCGAGGGTTGCTTCCAGCGCCCGCCGGGCTTCGTCCATGGCGGTTTGCTGTCTGGCGACCCAGGCGTTCTGTTCTTCCAGCATTCCCGCGCGCAGGGCGTCTTCGCGGGTGCGCATTTCGGCTTCCAGCGCCGTTTTGAACTCCGCCGTCTCCCGCTGTTTCGCGGCCTCCAGGGCGGTCTCGCGCTCTTTAAATGCTTCTTCCAGCCTGGCGGCCGCCTTAAGCGCGCCAGCGTCGGCCTGGGCGCGGCTTTCTGCCGCCGCCCGGTCCCACTGTTCCCGTGCCGCTTCCAGGGCTTTTTCATAGCGCCGGCGGGTTTCTTCTTCGCGGTTCTTGACCAGTTCTGCCAGCTGGCCTTCCATCTCAAGACGCAGGTCCACGTGCTCCTGTTCGCGCTGGGCCATGTAATCGCGGATGCGCGCGCGCAGGGCGTCTAGTTCACGGGTGTTCGCCGTTTTAAAGGCCTCGGTCTCCGCCTGTTTCTCGCTTTCAACTATCTTCAGGCGCCGGGCGAAATCGGCTTCCATCTCGGCCGCCGCTTCCGCCTTTTTTCGGGAAAAAGTTTCGGCCAGCGCGCGGCGCTCTTCTTCCAGGGCGGAACGGGTTTCGGTCCGGAGCTCTTCGAGCCGCTTAAGGTGTTCGTCCTCCAGTTCCTGACGGAATTTTTCCAGTTGCGCCTCTTTCTGTTCCTGCGTTTTTGAAGCTTCCCGTAATTTAGCTTCGTAGCGGTCGCGCAGGGCGATTTCTTCCTGCTCGGCGCGCCGGCTTTGTGTCTGTATCAGTTCCTGCTCGAGGCGGCTGTATTTATCCCGCAGGTCGGTTTCCCTTACGGCCAGGTTGTCCAGGTGGCGGGTAAGCAGGGTGTTAAGTTCGGCTTCTTTTAATTCGGAGTTCTTTTTTAATTCTTCAATGAGGTTAAGCTTCATCGCGCCTATCGCGGCTTCCCTTTCGGAGAGTTCGTTCTTGAGCGCGAAAATCTCTTTTTCCAGCTGGGCCCGGAGCTGCTTCCAGTTGGCGGTCTCTTCGTTTATTATCTGTTCGCGGAGTTTTGCCTTGAGGTCAGTTTCCAGGGCGGTCTGCGTTTTCCAGTTCTCTTCCCAGGTGCGTATGGTGCCCTGCCATTTCTTCAGGATCTCTGTTTTCTGCTCCATCTGTTCTGTGAGGTTGCGGGCCAGGTTGGTCTTGGTGCGGTTGTCCTCGCGCAGGCGGCCCGTTTCTTCCTGCAGGGTATGGATCTTTTCCACGGCCCAGCGCAGCGCCAGCTTTCCTGTTTCCACGTCCGTTATGGCGGAAGGGTCAAGTTTCGGTTCCTGCTCCATGTAAGCCTCCGGGCAAAAATATAAATCGGAATAGCCGGGGCCTGGTGCCCATTTTATAACGCGGCTACTTCAAGGAAATTATACAAAAGGCTTGTTTACAAAATATTAAATTCTTATTGCCCGCCCCCGGCAGGCAATAAATACGGCCGCCCGCCTAAGGCGGACGGCCTTATGATCCGGGGGTAGTACGCGACGGCCTATTTAAGAGGGCGGACCGCTTTTCCGCTCTTAATGCAGACGGTGCAGATGTAAACGGACTGTGTTGATCCGTCCAGCGTCACTTTCTGCTTATGAAGGTTGGGTCTGAAAACCCGCTTGGTCGCCTTATGGGAATGACTGTAAGATTTCCCGGAAACCGGTTTTTTGCCGCAAAGTTCGCATTTGTAAGCCATGTTCTGATTATAACAAATTTGTAGAATATAGGCCAAACCATGAAACACCATACCGCATACCTTACGCTTAACACCCCCGACCGCTACGCCATTGTGAACCTTACCGGCAAGGTGGAGGCCGAACTCGCCCGCAGCGGGATAAAAGAGGGGCTTTGCCTGGTGAATTCCATGCATATCACCTCCAGCGTTTTCATAAACGACAATGAAGCGGGGCTGCATAAAGATTTTCTTGAGTGGGTGGAGCGCCTGGCCCCCTACGACGCGAAAGGGTACCAGCATAACCTTACCGGGGAGGATAATGGCGACGCTCACCTGAAGCGCACCATTATGGGGCGTGAGGTGGTGGTGGCTGTCACAAAAGGGCGTCTTGATTTTGGGCCCTGGGAGCAGATCTTTTACGGCGAATTCGACGGCCGGCGCGGCAAGCGGGTGCTGGTAAAGATCATAGGGGAATAGGGCGGCACATGAAAAAGAAAATCTATTACCACGATACTGATTTCAGCGGCGCGGTTTATCACGCGAACTATCTTAAATTTCTTGAAGAGGCCCGCTCGGAGTTTCTCGAGGCGCGCGGTTTTACGGTAACGGGCCTGCTGGCAAGGGGCATCGGCTTCGCCGTGCGGCGTCAGGAGATGGATTATAAGGCCCCGGCGGTTTACGGCGATACGCTGGAGATAGAGACGCGGGTGAAGGAATTTACGCCCTACCGCATAGTTTTCGCTTACACGCTGCGCAACCAAAACGGCCTGCTGATAGGCAAGGCCGCCACGGACCTGGTCTGCGTGGGCCGCGACCTGAAGCTGCTGGAACTCCCCGAAGATCTGACCGCCGCGCTGAAACGATAAATATCCAGGGCCTGCCTGTGCTGTACAGGTCAGCAAAACCCTGCCGGACCCCGCCGCTTGCATAGCGCGGCGGGGGAGGCGGGGAAGGGCGGCCACGGTGTGGCCGATCCTGTTTTTGCGGACCTGTACAGCACAGGCAGGCCCGGCAAATCCCGGCAGCATAAAATAAAAAGGCCCCGGTTAAGGGGCCTTTTCTTTTTCCCTTCGGAAGTTTAATCTTCTTTCAGCTCCGTAACGGGGCCGAACTCGGTGAGCGGTTTGTCGAACTTCTTCGAGTCGCCTATCACGAAGATCAGGGCGTCTTCGGGCTTGAACATCTTTTTCGCCGTTTCGAGCACGGCCGCGGGGTCGGTTTTGGCCACATTCGCCACATAGTTATCCAGGTAGTCGGAGGCGTAGCCGTAATACTCATAGGCCGCGCGCTCGCTGATGAGCTCGAACGGGGTAGGGAACTTGAACACGAACGAGTTTACTATGGAGTCCCGTGCCCGGGTCACTTCTTCGTCCGGGGCGGCCGAGGTCTTTATCAGTTCGAACTGTCTGATCATTTCCGACAGCGCCTGGGAATAGGTTTCGGGCTTGGTGCCGACGTACCCCGCTATATAGCCGTAGTCAGGCTTCTTGGCGAAATAGCTGTACACGGTGTAGGCCAGGCCTTTGCGCGAGCGTATTTCCGCGGCCAGCCGGGAAGAAAGACCGCCGCCAAGCATTTCGTTGGTAACAGTAAGCGGGTATTCTATGGGGTCCAGGCGCTTTACGCCTTTCTGCAGCATCACTATGAAGGCCTGCTGGCTGTCCTTCTCTATATGGCAGACCCTGCGTTTGCCCTCTATTTTAACCGGGGGGATGATGGGGAATTTTACTTCGCCTTTAGCCCAGGCGCCGAATTTCTCCTTCAGCTTTACCAGCAGCTCTTCGTTGGACGCGAAGTCGCCCGCGGCGGCCAGGATGATGTTGTTGGGCTTGTAGTAGTTGGCGTGGTAGGCTTTCATGTCCGCTATGGTGATGGCGTTGACGGTGGCGGTTTCCGTGCGCCAGCCGTAGGGGTGGTCCGCGCCGTAGAAATTGCGTACGGCTTCGCGCATGGCCGCCCGGCCGGGGTCGTCGTTGCGGCGGTTTATCATTTCCAGCGCCTCGTCGCGCCGTATTTTCACTTTTGAGTCTTCGAAGGCGGGACTGGTAAGCGCCTGCGCGTAAATATCAAGCACCTCGTCCAGATCCTTTTTCAGTACGGTCATGTCGGCGCGGGCTTCCTCGTTGCCTATGGATGTTTCCACCGAGGCGCCAAGAAATTCCAGCTTTTTATCTATTTGTTCGGAACTGTACTTGAGCGTGCCGCCGTCTTTCAGCAGGGTGGCCGTCATTTCCCCCAGGCCTATTTTGTCCGCCGGGTCGTTTATTTTCCCGGTGCGTATGAAAGCCGTAAGGTGTATCATGGGCAGGGTGTTGTCCTTCATCAGGTACACCACCATGCCGTTGTCCAGTACTACGCGGTCCCCCTTGGGCGGTTGGAAGTTCAGCGCCTCCATGGGGGGGAGGGCCGGGGCAAGGGCGGAAAGCGGGTGGGCGCTCGGAAGTGTCATCAGTAAGGCTCCTAATATGGTCGATTTCTTCATTTTACTTCCCCCTGGGGTTTTTGGGCCGGTTCACGCAGGAAGACCGCGGTGCGGTTATCGCGCGTAAGATACTTGGCGGCGGCGCGGGAAACGTCACCCGGTGTTACTTTGCGCAGTTCAGTCCCGGTTTTCCAGTCGTGTTTCCAGTCACCCATGATCTGCTGGTTGTGCGCGAGGCTCATGCCCAGGCCGGAGTTGGATTCCAGCTGCTTTATCATTTCAGCCTCGTAGTTGTTGAGGATCTTGTCCAATTCCCACTGTGTGGGGGGCTCTGTTTTCAGGCGCTCTATTTCCTGCATCACGGCGGCGTCAAGCTCGTCCACGGTGTGGGGCGCTTTAGGCGCGGCCGACACCACGAACAGGGACGGGTAGCGGTTGCCGGGAGTGGAATGGTAGGAATTGGCGTAGAGGGCGAGTTCCCGGCCTTCCACCAGCCCCTTGTAGAAGCGCCCCGTTTTGCCGTTGGAAAGCACCTCGCTTACCATTATGAGCGGGTAAATGTCCGGATTGTCGTTGCCGGGGTTATGAAAGCCTATGCGCAGCGCCGGTTTGGCTTTAAAGAAGACGTCTATTTTCTTTTCCGAGTTCTGGGCGGGTTCTTTGGTGTAATTGCGTGCAGGAATATCGCCGCCCTGCCAGCCGCCGAAATATTTTTCGGCCAGCTTTATGACTTGCGCGGGGCGTACGTCGCCCACTATGGCCAGGGTGGCGTTGCCGGGCACGTAGAACTTGGAAAAAAATTTCTCGGCGTCGGTGCGGGTGAGGCGTTTGATATCGTCCATCCAGCCGATGGTGGGGTTCTGGTAGGGATGGGCGCCGAAGGCGTTGGAGAACAGTGTTTCCCACATTACACGGTTGGGGTCGGATTCGTTCATGCGGCGCTCTTCCATTACCACGCTGCGCTCCTTGTAGAACTCGCGCAGCACCGCGTTCTTGAAGCGGTCGGATTCTATTACCATCCAGGACTCAAGGCGGCTGGAGGGCAGCTGTACCACGTAGCCGGTATAGTCGGTGGAGGTCATGGCGTTCATGCCGTTCTCCCCGAGGGTGTTGTAGATCTTCCAGTATTCGTCCTTGACTATGAGCTTGTCGGCCTCTGTTTCCAGGGCGTTGAACTTCGCGCGCAGCGCTTCTACCTTTTTTGCGTCGGGTTTGGCGGAGGTTTCCTCGGCTATCAGTTCCTGCGCGGCGGCTTCCACCTGGGTGAGCAGCGGTTTTTCTTTTTCATACCCGGCGGAGTTTATGGTTCTGGTCCCTTTGAAGGCCATATGTTCGAAGAGGTGGGCCAGTCCGGTCTGGCCCTGGGGGCTGTCCACGTTGCCAACTTTGAACAGCATGGTGAAGGAAACCGTGGGGACGAAAGTTTTTTCCAGGATAAGCAGCTTCAGGCCGTTCTTTAAAGTATAGGAGACTACCTGCGGGTAGGCCGGGTCTTTTTCCCGGGCGGCGCCGGCGGGCAGGGCGTCGCCTTTGTCCTGCGCGTAAAGAGGCGCGCAGCAGAGCAGCAGTATAGGCAACAGGGCGAGGGATTTCATGGTTTCCTCCATAAGGGTTTCCGGGGAAAGCGGGCAGGTATATTATACTAAATGCTTCCTGCCGGGCCGCGCGGGCGGGCGGGGCAGGGATTTTGTGTTCTTGTTCTGAAAAAATAAAGGCCGGGCAGCTGGCTGCGAGAAGAACGAGGCTGTTCGGATTTTTTTGTCAATAAAAAAATTTGCCAATGAAAACCCCGCCTGAATTTGCGCTAAAAACGGGATATGGTGTAAAATGTCCTTGATACTACTAATAGTGGCGGGGGTGGGTTCAGACACAACTTATAGTAGTTAAGCGGTCGCCAAGGATAGTATAGTAAAGGCGCCGGCTCAGGGGGCCTTTCGGCCCCGGCGGAAACAGGAAAAACCGATGAAATGTCCATTTTGCGGCGCGGAAGAGACAAAAGTCACCGACAGCCGCGACTCGTCCGAAGCCTTTGAGATAAGGCGCCGGCGCGAATGCGAGAAGTGCGAAAAAAGGTTCACCACTTACGAGCGCATTGAAACCCACCCGCTGGTCGTCATAAAGAAGGACGGCCGGCGCGAGGGCTTTTCCCGCGAAAAGCTTATCGGGGGCATCATCAAATCCTGCCAGAAGCGGAATGTCAGTATGGAGAAAATGGAGGAGGCGGGCAGGGAGATAGAGAGCAGCCTGAGGAGCGAGGACAAGAGCGAGGTGCCCAGCAGCGTGATAGGGGGGCTTGTGGCCCGCAAACTCAAGAAGCTTGATAAGGTAGCGTACATACGGTTCGCATCCATATATAAGGATTTCGAGGATGTCACCGATTTTGAAAAA
>MGVB01000063.1:886-11456 GCA_001800275.1 Elusimicrobia bacterium RIFOXYA12_FULL_57_11 | reverse complement strand
GTAAAGCCCGTCCGCGTCAGGTCTGGACGGCACCCTGTGGCCCGGTGTCAGTTTGAAGGTGAGGTCAAACATGCCTTCCCGGTCCACCGAATAACTGTAAGGCGAGGCGGTCGTGTCGAAGTCTACGCGGGGGCCGTCCATGCAGACGTTAAAGGATTCTCTTTCCCAGGGATACAGGCGGCGCGGGGCTATGCTCATCTGGGCCGTGGCGCGGAACACCTGGCCTACGCGCTCGCGGCAGACCCAGGTTCCTACCCGGCCGTTCTGATAGCCAGCATGGGAGTATTCACCCTGGTACAGGCTGTTCTTGGTGTCCGAACCTTCCTTGATCCCCTGGGCGCCACTGGACGGCCTCGGGGGCCTGGGCGATGTGACCGGAGGGTTGGGCGGTTTTGGGGCAGGCACGAAATGGCAGGTTTCCACATATTCCGTGCTTTCCAGGTAGACCCGCTGCGAGGAAACCGGGGAGTCGCTGGGCCCGAACGAGAAACTGCGGCAGTCCCTGCTGTGGCGTACGCTGTCATAACCGTACTGCGGGTAGAGGCCCTTAACATCGGATTTCTCGGCCTGTTCAATGACATTCTTAACGTCTATTCCCGTGTCAAAGTTAACTTCGGCGCCGGCAGTGGCCACGAGGCCAAGGCAGGTAAGAGCAACGACAAGCTTATGTGTCATAAGGTCTTTCCCTCCGCTATTTTTAAAAAGACAAGAAGTCATAGCTATAGTCTAGCGTTGACAGCTGGCATATGTGAGGGGCTTTAGGGCAGGGGCAGCCGGGATTTAGGCCCAAAGGAATTGCCTTAAGGGCCCACGCCGGTGAGCGGCGGCGCTGGCCTAGGCCAGCTTGTTGTCCGCTACCAGCTTCTTCAGTTCGTTTATATCCGGACTTATAAGGAAAGGCTTCCCCACGGACTTCATGGCGCTCTGAACGTCTTTAAGGCCGTTGCCGCTTATCAGGAGGACCACTGATTCGGTGTCTTTTACACGGCCGTCCTTAACGGCTTTCAGGAGCCCGGCGTAGGTGGCGGCCGCCGCCGGTTCGGCGAATACGTTGGAGCCCCTGGCGATGCGGGGGATGGCGTCCAGGATCTCGGTGTCGGTCACGCTTACGGCAAAACCGCCGGAGTCGCGTATGGCCATGACGGCGGCCAGGCCGTCGCGGGGCACGCTGACGGAAATACTGTCGGCTATGGTCTTACCCGATACCGGCTGTATGTCGCCGCCGCTTTCAAAAGCCCTTTTGACCGCGTCCGAATGTTCGGCCTGCACCGCCACTAATTGCGGCAGGCGCTCTATTATCCCCAAACGGTGGAATTCCACAAAACCTTTCCAGATGCCGCTTATGATGTTGCCGTCTCCTACGGATACGAACACCTTGTCGGGGGTTTCCCAGTTAAGCTGTTCGCATATCTCGAAAGAGCAGGTCTTCTTGCCTTCACGCGTCAGCGGGTTTATGCCGGTGCTGCGGTTATACCAGCCGTATTCCGCGGAGGCCTTAAGGCACAGGTCAAAAGCGTCGTCGTACGTGCCTTTTACCATTATCACGATAGCGCCGAAAACCAGGAGCTGGGCGAGTTTGGGCGCGGGGGCCGTTTCCGGCACAAAAATAACGGTCTTCATATCCAGGCTGCCGGTAAGGCAGGCAAGGGACGCGGCGGCGTTGCCGGTGGAGGCGGTGGTTATTACCTTTTCCCTGAGTTCCAGGGCCCTGGCGGTAACCACGGCGCTGGCCCTGTCCTTAAAGGACGCGCTGGGGTTCCTGCCGTCGTCTTTTATGTAAAGGTTCGGCACACCGGCTTCCGCGCCGAGTTTTTCGGCCCGGTATAACGGCGTCCAGCCTACCTGTACCGGAGGCACGTGTTTGGCGCTCGCTATGGGCAGGATGTCCAGGTAGCGCCAGATGCTGCGCTCGGGGTTATCCTTAAGGACGTCGTAATTCAGCCGTTTCTTTATAAGGTTATAATCGTAAAGCACCTGCAGGTTGCCGCCGCACGCGGCGCAGTTGTACTTCGTGTCGGTGAATTTATGGTCTTTACCGCAGCGTATGCATTGAAGGGTTTTTATTTTTTTCATAGTAATGAGAGTCAAATGGCGTGAGCCGGGAGCGGAAAATCCCGGCTCTTTTACCCGGGCAGCACGGTCGTTCCCGCCTTGCCGGCCAGGGTTTCCTCGAACAGTTCGGTTTTGGAGATGTAAGCCACGCTGCCGCCGTTCTTTATAAATTCTATGACCGCTTTGATCTTGGGGCCCATGGAGCCGGCCGGGAACGGGGGCGGTACCTGGTTATAGATCGCTTCCAGCTCGGAAACCTTGATGACGCGCAGGGCTTTCTCGTCGGGCTTCTGGTAATTGAGCTTGGCGCCGTCCTCGCCGGTGAAGATGGTGAGGCTGACCTCCACCTGTTCGCCGCGGGCCTTGGCCCGCTTCATCAGCATGCAGCCCAGCAGCGCGCTCGCCAGGTCCTTGTCTATCACGGCCTCCACGCCGGTGTACATCTTCAGCGGCTTCCCGCCCTTGGCCGGCTTGGTGTACTTCACGCCGTAGTTGGTGGTGTAGGTTTCCTTGCCGTCCTTGATCTCGGGGGTCACCTCGCGCACGGGGATGCCGCCGCCGCCCACGGTGATGGGCACAATGCCCTTGTCTAGCAGGGCCTCTATGGCGTCTATCTCCACGATGTCGGTGGGCACGGGCGAGGGTACCACGCGGCGCCAGATCTCGGCTCCTTTGTCGTCTTTCTTGTACATCTTCATGGTCCAGCCGTCGGCCATGCGCTGTTTCGCCTCTTCGGAATTGTAGGACTGACCCACGTACTTGGAGGGGGTCTTGAAATCCGGGTCGTCCTTGTCCACCACCACCTGCGTCACGATGCCGGCCAGGATATTGTCGATGCCGCGGATGTTCAGCTCGTTGTTGAGCTGGGCCATCATGAATGACATCGCGCCCTGCGTGTCGGCCACGCAGACGTCGAGCGACAGCGGGAACAGGGCAGGGCGGCACATCTCGGCGCGCATGAGGATATTGCCCACCTGCGGGCCGTTGCCGTGGGTTATAACGTACTTGTCTTCGGGATGTTTCTCGAAAATATCGGCTACCAGCTTGCCGGTTTCGGCCGTGCGCTGCCACTGCATGGCTATATCCGGGTTGATGGTGTTGCCGTTCTTGTCTTTCAGGCCTACCGGGGCGACCTCGTTGCCGCCGAAAGCGAAAATCCGTATCTTTTTCATCTGGGAATGTTCTCCTGTGTTGTTTTTGCGATACTCTCAAAAATGGCCGAGCGCAGCGCCCGCACGAATCTGGCCGATTCCGCGGGGTCTCGTTCAAGCCTTCTGAGCAGGCGAAGGGTGAGCTCAAGCTGTACGCCTCCGGCCGAGGGCAGATTTGTGATGTTTTTGTCCGAGGTGCCGGGCAGGCGGGGGCAGGGCATTTCGGCCGCGAATCCCGCGCCCTCAAGTTTAATGGCAACGAGCCGGGCCGCGGCCGCGTTTTTCCCGCCCACGCATACGTAGCTGGAGCGGTCGGCCTGGGCGTGGAAGGATATTCCCAGTACGCTGGCGGTGGCCAGCCTTACGGCGGCGGGATCGTCAAAGCGCGTGGAGGTTATGTGCAGGCGGGCGCTGTCGGCTCCCAGCCAGCCGTTGAAGATGTAAAGGTTAAGGTCCTTGTCCGCTGTCAGCCTGGCCAGGCGCGCCGTGCCGAATTCAATATCCCCGCCGTGCACGGCAAAAACCGTCGCCCGGGCGCCGCGGTCGTAGGCTTCGGTGGAATAATCACGGCCCTCTACGTTGGCGGCTTTCAGCGCGGCCAGGCCGGGGTAAACGTCGCCGCCGCGCCGGAGGGCGGACGGGCCCGCGGAACAGCCGCACAGCGCCGCGTACAAAATAAGAGAAAGGATATTTTTTGTCGGCATAACGGGCCGCAGGGCGGCCAAAAATATATGATATAAAAAATCGGCGCCCCGGTAATTAATAATCTTTGGCGCGCCGGAAGTTCCGGCTTCAGGGGCGGGGGAAATGCCGGCGGTTTTAATTTGTTAGAATCTACTTCCAGCAGCAGGCGGTCCTCGAACCCGATTATGTCGCAAATACTGATATTGGATTTTGGCAGCCAGTACCCCCAGCTTATCGCCCGCAGGCTCAGGCGGCTGGGGGTGTATTGTGAAATATTGCCATTCGGCGCTTCCGCTTCCGAAATCCGGGCGCGGGCGCCGCTGGGGATAATACTTTCCGGCGGGCCCTCCAGCGTTTATGGTAAAGGCGCGCCGCGCCCCGACCCGGTTGTTTTCAGTCTTGGCGTGCCTGTGCTGGGAATATGTTACGGGATGCAGCTGCTGGCCGGGGAATATCGTTATGTTCCAGGGTCGTAAGTATAAGGCCTATCGCGGGATGGGGGCGGTGGGCGCCATGGAGGCCGGCTCCAAGGACCGCTACGGCCAGGCCGGCGCAGCAAAAGACAAGCTCGTGCCCGAAGGGGTAGAGGGGCGGGTTCCCTGCAAAGGCCGCCTGGCGAATATCGTCCACCAGTTGACCGGTGGTGTCCGTTCCGGTTTGGGCTATTGCGGCTGCAGGGACCTGGCGGAGCTCAGGCGCAAGGCGCGCTTTATACGGATCTCCGGCGCAGGGTTGAGGGAGAGCCACGTTCATGACATTGTTATGGCCGCCGATGATTCGGGCTATGGCCATAACGGTTGATATCTTTCGGGAGACGGTTTTCAAGGCCGCGAGGACCGGTGGAGAAAAATGAAAATAAAAGAATTGATGCGGGACCTGATAATAGAGGAAATATATGATATTTCACTTTATACCATAGAGGCTGAACTATTCGGCGACAACCCGGAACACGGGGAGCGTATAAGGAAATTTTTCGGCCGCCTGGCGGATGAGAAACGCGCCCGCCTGAAAGATTTTGACAGGATCTCCAGGGAGCGGACCGGGTTCCGCCAGCGCCACCTTCAGGCGCCGCGCTCCATAGAGGCCGCCCTCAGGGCCCACGTTAACCGTACGGAACAGAGCATCAGCCTTTATTCCAGCCTGATCAAGCTTATAAACAAGCCCGAATACCGGGAGGCGTTCGGAGCCATAATCGTGCGTGAGCGCGAGGTGCTGGTCTCCCTGCGGGAGCTGCAGGCCGCGATAAAGGGTTTGAAATAATAGCCGCCGGATTTTTCCGGCTCAGTGCGGCAACAGGGCGCGCAGGTCGGAGGTAAACTCCGGCGTGTCTTCGGGGCCCAGTACAAAAACCGTTTTCCCGGAGCGCAGCAGCACAAGGTCCCTGAAGCGGCCGGAGTAAAGCCGGAACTTGCCCAGTTTGCCGCTCCAGAACCAGCCGTAGTACCCGTAAAAACCGCTGGCGCCTATAATGCGCAGCGCGCCTGCCATTTCCGCGTCATCGAGCCTGCGCACTTCCGTTATTGAGTGCAAGGCTATCCTTACCGGGCGTATCGCCCGGTCGATAACCAGTTCGATATCGTTCAGGGCAAAGCCGCGCGGGGCCAGACCGCGCGTGAAATAAGCCACGGCGCCCATAAACAGAGTAATTACCGCTATAATCCAGGCCGGCGCTATTGGGGTTGTCTGGCTGCAGTCGCCGGCGGCGCGGTTCGCCAGGTACCAGTGCGCCGCCGCCGTCCCCAGGGGGGGGAGAGCAAGGACAAACCATACGATACGGGTGGTGACCTTTAGCGTCGGGTCCATGTGCGCGGGGTAATATTTTTGCATAAGCCGGCCGGGCGCGCGCCCGCTTTATTCGCCCTTGAACTGAGGCTTCCTTTTTTCCATAAAGGCTTTTATTCCTTCCTCGTAGTCCCCGCTGTTGTAAACTTTACGGCGCAGCGCCTGTATGCGCTCGAACGCCTCGGGGCTTATGGGGTGCGCTTCCGCCAGTATCCGGAACTGCTCCTTGATAACGGATACCGCCAGCGGTGAATTGCCGGCTATGGTGCGGGCCAGCGCGAAGGTGAAAGTTTCTATTTCTTTCGAGCTTATAAGGTGGTTCAGTATGCCGAAATGGTAGGCGCGCTCCGCCTTGACCGGTTCAGCGGTAAAAAACATCTCCTTGGCGATATTGCTGCCTACGCGGTTTATGAAATGCATTATGCCGGAAGCGTTATAGGGAAGGCCCATCTTTACCGGGGTTATGGCGAACGTCGCGGTTTCATCCCCTACGGCCAGGTCGCAGGTGACGGCGAGGTCCGTGGCGCCTCCCCATACGCTGCCCTGTATCATGGCGATTACCGGGCCCGGGTAGGACTGTATCTTCCTGAACGCCACCTCCATGGGGCTGTCGTAGGCCAGCGGGTCATGATGGACCTTGGGCAGCTGGGTTATGTCATGCCCGGCGGACCAGACTTTTGCGTCCTTGCCGGCCCTGATTATTATCACCGGTATCTTTTTAGTCTCAAAATCATTGAGGGCCGCTGCTATGGCGTCGCACAGCTCCAGACTGAGCGCGTTGCGTCTTGCCGGGTTGTTGAGCGTAAGTACGCCTATGCCGTCTTTTATCTCTTTGAGAATAAGGTCCATATTGTCCTCCCGCCTGGTTTCGCGGCCTTTGCGGCTACCGGGAGTAATTGTATAATTTTACCGGAAGCAAAAGTCCGCCGAAGGGAAAAATATGCCGCTTAAAAATACGGAACAAGAAAAAGCAGCCCAGTCCGATACGGCCTTGCGCGGGCTGTACCTGAAAACTTTCGGCGCCGCCGCCCGGACCTGCGAGCCGCTGAAGGGCGACGCCTCCGCGCGCCGCCTGTTCCGCATGGGGGACGGCAGCCGGTCGGTAATAGGCGCCGTGGGCCCGGACAAGCTGGAAAACAGGGCCTTTCTCGAGTTCTCCCGGCATTTCCGGGCAGAAAAACTCCCCGTGCCCGAGATTTACGCCGCTGACCAGCAGCAGGGCGTGTACCTGGAGGAGGATTTAGGCAGCACCACGCTTTTTGAATATCTTACCGCAGAGCGCAAGAGCGCCGACCTGCCCGGCCAGGTGCTGGCGGCCTATAAGAAGGTCCTCGAATGGCTGCCGCGCTTCCAGGCCCAGGCCGGCCGCGGGCTGGACCTGTCGGTCTGCTACCCGCGCGCGAGTTTCGACCGGCAGTCCATAATGTGGGACCTCAACTATTTCAAATATTATTTCCTCAAACTGGCCAAGATCCCGTTCAATGAGCAGAAACTGGAAGACGACTTTGTGCGTTTCACGGATTTTCTGCTGGACGCCCCGTCCGATTTTTTCCTTTACCGCGACTTCCAGTCCCGCAATATCATGCTGCGCGGCGGAGAACCGTGGTTCATAGACTACCAGGGCGGGCGCAGGGGCGCCGCGCAGTACGACCTGGCTTCCCTGCTTTACGACGCCAAGGCGGACCTGCCGCCAGAAACCCGCTCGGAGCTGCACAAACATTACCTGGCCGCCTCAGGCCAGAAGCCGGCGGAGTTCATGCGGTATTACCACGCCTTCGCCTACATCCGGATAATGCAGGCTATGGGCGCTTACGGCCTGCGCGGCTTTTACGAGGGGAAAACGCATTTTCTCAACAGCGTGCCTTACGCGGTGCGCAATATCGAATGGCTGCTGCGCAACGCGGAAATAGAAGTGAAGCTGCCGGAGCTGACGCAGTGCTTCAAACGCATAGCCGCGTCCTCCTACCTGCGGCAGTTCGGGAAAACCAAGCTGGGGCTTACGGTGCGTATAAACAGTTTCTCGTTCAAGAACGGCCAGCTGCTGGACGACAAGGGCCATGGCGGCGGTTTTGTGTTCGACTGCCGGGCCCTCCCGAACCCCGGCCGCTGCGAACAATACGCGCAGTTGACCGGCAAAGACAAGCCGGTGATAGAATTCCTGCAGAAAGAGCCCGGGGTGGCCAGGTTCCTCGAGAATGTTTTCGCCATAACCGACATGAGTGTGGAAAATTACCTGTCCCGGAATTTCACTTCGCTGATGGTAAACTTCGGCTGCACCGGCGGGCGGCACCGTTCCGTTTACTGCGCCGAGGCCCTGGCCGCGCGCGTAAAACAGAAATACGGGGCGCGCGTGGAACTGGGCCACCGGGAAATGGCCGGGTTCGTTAAATGAAGGCTATCGTCTTTGCCGCCGGCCTTGGAATGCGCCTGCGCCCGCTTACCGGGGAGGTCCCCAAGGCGCTGGCGGATATAAACGGCGTGCCCATTCTGGAGCTGGTCATCCACAGACTGGCGGCGGCCGGGGTTACGGATTTTGTGGTGAACACGCACCACTTTCATGAAAAGATAGAAGCTTTCCTGCGCTCTAAAAATAATTTCGGCCTGAGGATAGCACTTTCGCGCGAGGCGGACACGCCCCTTGAAACCGGCGGCGGGCTGAAAAAAGCGGCGGCTTTCTTTGATGGCGGGGAGCCCTTCTTCGCCTACAACTCCGATGTCTATTCTGAAATGGACCTGCGGGGTCTTTACGCGGCGCACCTCGGGTCAGGCGCGCTGGCAACCCTTGCCGTGCGCGCCAGGCCGTCCAAGCGGCATTTGCTCTTTGACGCGGCCATGCGTCTGCGCGGGCGGGCGGGGGAAACGGATATGCCGGGGCTGACCCCTTTTGCGTTCAGCGGCATACAGGTTATCTCACCGGGTATCTTTTCTGAAATTACGGAAACCGGCGTGTTTTCCCTTACAGGCGTCTATCTGCGCCTGGCCGCCGCCGGTAAAAAAATAAAAGGTTTTGAGGACAGGTCCCCGTTCTGGTGCGACATCGGCGATATGGAGCGGCTTGAAACCGTACGCCGCCGCGCCGCGCAGGCCGGGTTAAAATGATCTCCGGGAACCTTAAGGATATCTGCCTGCTGGCTTCGCTGCCGCCCGGAATCAAAAAAGCGCTGGATTTTCTGCTCCGGCCGGAGGCGCCTGCGCTGCCGGACGGCCGGTGCGAAATAGAGGGCGACAGCGTTTTTGCGCTTGTGCAGCGTTATACCACCGCCGCCCTGCTGTCTCCAAAATTTGAAGTCCACCGAAAGTATATAGATGTTCAGTACGTGGCGCAGGGCCTTGAAAACATAGGCTGCGCGCCGCTCGCAAAAATGCGGGTGACAGAGGATTACGACCCCAGGCAGGACATCTGCTTTGGCCTGGTAGCGGACGGCGGGTGGGCCCCGGTGACGCTGCGCCAGGGAGAGCTGGCCATCCTTTACCCCGAAGATGCCCATGCCCCCAGGCTTGCCTGCAAAGTTCCCGCGGCCGTTATGAAAATAGTGGTCAAAGTTGCGGTTTAAATAATCGTTTTTTGTGGCACAGGCAAAATAAAGATGACCGAACATAAATCACATCCGGAAGACCTGGCGGAGCGGCTGCGGGCCGCCGCCGAGCTGCTGGAGGCCGTGGCCGGCAATCGCGAGTTGCTGGCCGGGGTTTCCGAGGCAGAACAGCTGCGTCTGCTTAAGGCCGCGGGGCAGGTTTCCCGTCCCGATTCCCGCGCGCGGCGGCGGTTAGTGAAAGAGTACGGACGCCGGCGCAAAGCCGCGAAAACGGAGCGCGCTGAAAGCGCGCTTAACCAGACCGGAATACGCAGGCTTCGCCGGCAGACCGTTTTCACTACCCCCAACGCGCATCCGCCGGCCGGCTTCGAGCAGAAGGAGATAACCGGCGATCCGGAATTCCGCGAAATCCACGAGGAGCAGAACTGTTATATCTGCAAAAAGAATTACTCGCAGCTGCATGATTTTTACGACCAGCTCTGCCCGCCCTGCGCTGAAGTTAATTTCCGCAAGCGCGCCGAGACCGCCGACCTGCGCGGGCGCGTTGCGCTGCTTACCGGCGGGCGCGTGAAGATAGGCTACCAGGCGGGCATAAAGCTGCTCCGCGCCGGGGCGCAGCTGATAGTTACCACGCGGTTCCCGCGCGACTCGGCGGCACGCTACGCGGCGGAGCCCGATTTCGGTGACTGGGGCGGCCGGCTGGAAATTTTCGGGCTGGACCTGCGCCATACGCCCAGCGTGGAGGCGTTCTGCGGGCACCTGCTCGGCACGCGGCAGCGGCTGGATTTCATCATCAATAACGCCTGCCAGACCGTGCGGCGCCCGCCGGATTTTTACGCGCATATGATGGGGCGCGAGCGGGGACCGCTGCGCGATATGCCTGAAGAAGCTCGCAAACTGCTGGGCGCATACGAAGGCCTGCGCGGCTACCACATCCTTCCCGAAGGCGCTCCGGGCGGGAACGCTCTGGCCTCGGCACGCGTCCTGGGCGTTTCACCGGTCCCCGGGCTCACCCATGCGGCCGCACTGTCGCAGGTCCCACTGCTGCCGGAAGAACTGGCGGCCCAGCAGGCCCTGTTCCCGGAAGGGAAGCTGGACCAGGACCTGCAGCAGGTGGACCTGCGCGAACGCAATTCCTGGCGGATGCTGATGGCTGAAGTCCCCGCCGTGGAGCTGCTGGAGGTGCAGCTTGTCAACGCCATAGCCCCCTTCCTCCTGAACGCGCGGCTTAAGCCGCTAATGCTCCGCACGCCGGAGCGCGACAAGCACATCGTAAACGTTTCCGCGGTGGAAGGGCAGTTCTACAGGAAGTTCAAGACCACGCGCCATCCGCATACCAATATGGCCAAGGCCGCGCTTAATATG
>MGVB01000063.1:0-866 GCA_001800275.1 Elusimicrobia bacterium RIFOXYA12_FULL_57_11 | reverse complement strand
GGACTACCAGGCGGACGGTATCCATATGAACGCTGTGGACACGGGCTGGGTGACGGACGAGGACCCGGCGCAGATAGCCGCGCGCAAAGTCAAGGAACACCGCTTCCATCCGCCGCTGGATATAGTGGACGGCGCGGCGCGCATCACGGACCCCATCATCTCCGGTTTCAACACCGGCGTGCATGTCTGGGGTAAATTCCTGAAGGATTATAAACCGGTCGACTGGTAGCGGAGCTCGTGCGGGATCAATCGGGCCTGCTGCGTTTTGCGATGCTTTTACCGCGGCTGCCCCAGTTTTTCCAGGCGCGCCAGGTTCAGGCGGGCGCTTTCGAAAGCGGGGGAAACTTTAAGCGCGCGCCTGAAGAGAAGTTCCGCTTCGCCGTAGTTGCCGGCCTGCGCCTGCAGTATCCCGTAATCATTGAGGGCTTCGGTCTCGTAGGGGTTGGCCGCCAGCGCCCGCGCGAAGAAAGCGGCCGCCTCCGGCCTGCGCCCGGCGGCCAGCGCGGCGCGCGCGGCGGCGAGCAGGGCGGGTATGTGCGGCCGGTTCCCTGACAGGAGCCGGTCCAGCACGGCCGCCGCCGCTTTTTTTTCTCCGGTGCCCGCCAGGATGGAATATTTATTGAACAGGGTTTCAGCGTCGTCCGGTTTTTGCGCCAGCGCCGATTCTATTGCCGCCAGCGCTCCGGCGGCGTCGCCCGTCCGCCAGCGGGCCAGGGCCAGGCCGTTGAGATAAAGCGGGTTCGCCGGTTCGGCCGCGGAAATATTTTCAAGCAGCGCGCGGCTCTCCGCCACCCTGCCCAGTAAAAAGTATTCGCGGGCCAGGTTGTAGCGCATCGGTTTTGACGTGGAGCGCGCCGCGGAATCTT
>MGVB01000062.1 GCA_001800275.1 Elusimicrobia bacterium RIFOXYA12_FULL_57_11 | reverse complement strand
GCCCAATAACCCCATGAAGTATCTGCAGGTGGGCGGCAAGGCCGGCGCTAATTTCGCAGGACTTTTCGACGGTATTTTCGGCGGGCTGTAAGAATTCAACCAAAGCATCCGGGGAGCATAATGGCGCTTTTTAAAAACAGCGGTGTGTCGTTCGAGTCCAAGAACGGGGATACTATTATCGGCAGCGAAGCTTACTTCCAGGGTACACTTACCGCAAAAGGTTCCTTGCGCGTAGACGGGCGCATAGACGGGTCCATAGTGGACGCCAAGACGGTCACCATCGGCGAGACCGGCAAGGTAAAGGGCGATATCTCCTGCGAAATCTGCTACACCCGCGGCGAGGTGCGCGGCAATATAGTGGCGCTCGAACATGTTGAGGCGCTTACCGGTTCCCGGCTGGACGGCGATATCCGCGCTCCCAGGATAATGCTCGAGGAAGGGGCCGTATTCAACGGCAACTGTTCCATGGATCCTTCCAACAAGACTTCCCGCCAGTCGGAAAAATCGTCTTCTAAATCATCCTAAAGTCCAGCGCAGCGAGGCTATTTACCATGATAAAATTTCTTTCCAAGTACCGGCGTCCCGTGTTTATAGGTACCGTGGCGGTGTTCCTGGTGGGCACTTTTGTCGGTATGGGCGCCTATGTTTTCACCTCTTCTTCTTCCGACGCCGTGGCCGACGTGGGCGGCACCAAAATCCCCTACGCGCGTTTCCAGACCCAGGTTAACCGCGTTATGAGCGGCCTGAAGGATTCCGGCTCCGATGTGAACGAAGTGCTTGCCAAAACCGTGAAACAGGAGATCTTCCGCGAGATGGTTATAGAAGAGCTGCTGGCCCAGCAGGGCGGGAAGATTGGAATCTGCGTGCCGGACTTCGAGGTGGCCGTGGAAATACAGAACACCCAGCAGTTCCGCGAGGGCAACGTGTTCAGCCCGCGCGCCTACTATACCGCCATCACCAGCCAGTTTAATATGACGCCGCCGGAATACGAGGCGTGGCGCAAAAGATCCCGCCTTGCAGCCAAATTCAAGCATTTTATTTTTACCAGCGTAAAAGTTTCCCCGGCTGAAGTAAAGGCGTACTGCCTTGCTAAGGATAAGAGCCTGAAAGATTACGAGAAGAACCGGGCCAAGTACGTGGACGAACTGGCGCGCGATAAATTCGCCAATCTCGCCAACTACCTGCTTCGCCAGCTTACCTCCAAACAAGAAGTGAAAAGTTACCTCGACCGGCTGGAAAAGCGCGGCTGATAAAAAGGCGACGGCGCTTTTATAAGTGCCTCTTTTTTAAAATCCCCGCACGGGGATTTTAAATTTATAACGTGATAGAAATAGACAACCTGACCAAGGTTTTTGGTTCCTTCAAGGCGGTAGACGGCCTCAGCCTGCGCGTGAAGGCGGGGGAGATCTTCGGTTTCCTCGGGCCTAACGGTGCCGGGAAGACCACTACCGTAAAGATCCTTTCCGGCATTATGCGGCCCACCTCGGGCCGGGTAAGCGTGGCAGGCCACGACCTGGCGCTGGACCCCCTGGCCGCCAAGCGCGCCATGGCCTATATCCCCGACGAGCCTTTTGTCTATCCCAAGCTTACCGGCTGGGAGTTCATGCGCTTTATAGGGGACCTGTATTCCCTGCCCGTGGCCGGTCAGAAAAAGCGCATTCCCGAGCTGCTTGAAATGTTCGAACTGTCCGCCCACGCCGGGGAGCTCCTGGAGGGCTATTCGCACGGCATGAAGCAGAAGCTCCTTATCGCCAGCGTACTGCTGCGCAGGCCCCGGGCCGTGCTTTTTGACGAGCCCACCGTGGGGCTGGACCCCAAGAGCATCCTGCGCTTCAAGGGCCTGCTGGCTGATATCGCCCGCGAAGGCGCCGCCGTCTTTATGTGCACGCATATCCTTGATATGGCCGAAAAACTGTGCCATAGCGTGGGGATAATCTACCGCGGCCGCCTTATAGCCCGGGATACCGTGGCGGAAGTCAAGAAAATGGCTTCCGGCGCGTTCGGCCCGCGGTCGCTTGAAGAGGTTTTCCTGGAATTGACGGATTAGCCGCCGGCGCCCGTTGTTTGACCGCCTTTGAAAAATGCTTAACATCCTCTTCTTAAGGAAAATTCGCACATTTTTAAATATCTTGCGAGGCCTGCGCGGCTGGAAGCTGGCCAAGAACCTTATGTTCGCCGGGGTGGGCCTGCTCATGCTTGCCGCGCTTTACGCCGGGTTCTGGCGCCTGCTGGCCTACCTGGAGGGCGTGCAGCTCATAGGTCCCATGCTGTCGTGGAAGCTAACTTCCATGGTGCTGCTTATGACATTTTCCATGGTAATGGTTTCTTCCATTATCATCTCAATGTCCACGCTGTATTACTCCTTCGATCTCAAATTCCTGTTTTCCTGCCCGCTCGCGCTGCGGCCCATCTTCATGGATAAAGCACTGGAAACCGTGTTCTACTCCTCCTGGACGCTGGTGCTGGCTATCCTGCCCTATATCATCGCCCTGGGCCGTGTTAAAGCCCTGGACGCCGGCTTTTACCTGGTTTACGGTTTCCTTATGGTGCCGTTCGTGCTGCTGGCCGGCGCGGCCGGGATCTTTTTCAGCATGCTGGTGATGTGCGCTTTCCCGTCGTCCAGGACGCGCGACATCACCTGGCTCCTGGGCAGCCTGTCGGTGGCCTTCGTCTACGTTATGTTTCGGTTCTCTAAACCGGAGCAGCTGCTGCGCCCGGATTCCCTGGAGATAGTGGCGCAGTACATCCAATACCTGCAGTCTCCCACGGCCCCGTACATGCCCTCCTGGTGGGTAACCAAGGCCATGGTGGCGTATTGCGCCGGGCACTGGGGTGCTTTTGCGGTGAACGCCGGCGTGCTGTGCCTGGCGGCCGGCGCGCTTTACGCGCTGATCTATTACCTGTCCGGCCTCTGTTATATGCGCGGTTTCAGCGGCGCCCAGGGTTCTCCCCGGTTCAGGGGCGGCACCAAAGAGCTGCCGGAGCAGCGCCTGGCGGCCGCTTTCCAGGGCCTGCGCGCCTACCTTACGCTGTACTGGAAAGACCGCCTTATGCTGGCGCGCGACGCCCGCTACTGGTCCCAGGTCATCCTTATCGCGGCCCTGATAGCCGTTTACCTCTTCAGTATACGGCAGCTGCCGTTGGATACGCCGGATCTTAAGAGCATGGTCTCTTTCCTGAATGTGGGGGTGGCGGGTTTCGTTATGGCCGCCATAGGCCTGCGTTTCACATTCCCTGCCATCAGCCTGGAAGGCAGCAGCTACTGGCTGCTTAAGTCCGCGCCCGTAACCACTGCCGCCATTATGCGCGAGAAGCTTACGGTTTCGCTGTTCCCGTCGTTATTGATAGGCGTTATCCTTATTGCCGTGTCGAACCGCCTGCTTAACGCCGACCTGTTCATTTCCGTGCTGTCCACTTTTACCATAGCCGTGGCCGCGGTTGTAATAACGGTAATGGGGATAGGCTTTGGCGCTATCTTCCCGGACTTTAACGTGGAGAATATCCACCAGCTGGAATCTTCTTACGGCGGGTTCCTGTACATGGCCTGCTGCATGGGATACCTGGCTTTGCTGGTGGGGGTGGAGGCCTGGCCGGTGCAGATGCACTTTGCCCAGCGTTTCGGCCGCGCCCACGCCTGGGACGCGCGCGCCGTGGCGTTCTGCGCCGCGGCGTTCCTTGCGCTTAATATAACGGCCCTTTACCTGCCGTGGACAATAGGCCGGCGCAGCCTTGAAAAACATGAAACCTGATAAAAAATGTATAGTTGACATCAGCCGGCGGGCTCAACCCGGATTCCAGGCGCGCTGAATTTATGAGAAAAATCTTTATTTCGATTTTTATCGCCTGTGCGCTGGCTGCCGGTAATGGCGCGGCGGCGGAGCCCGCCGCGGGCAAATTTTATACCGCGGGAGATCCAGAGAAGGCGGAATTCGCGCTCACTTTTGACGACGGGCCGGGCCAGATAACCGCAGCCCTGCTTAAGCTGCTTGAGGGCCGCGGCGCGAAGGCGACTTTTTTTATGCCGGGTTCTTCCGTGCGGGCAAAACCGGAAATGGTGAAAAATATACTCGCCGCCGGCCACCTGGTGGCCAGCCACACAGACCTGCATAAGAACTGGTTCAAGATAGGCGCCTCCCCGGGAAGGGAAGCCGTCCTGGCGGGAGAAATAAAGAGCGCCGAAGATGCGTTCTACCGGGCTATAGGCGTGCGCCCGGCTATCCTGCGCATGCCCAACGGTTACGACCGGCCCTGGGTGCGGCGGGTGGCCGCGCAAGCGGGTTGCAACCTTGTTAACTGGACCTTCGGCGAAGACTGGCTTAAAATGTCAGAAGAAAAAATGACGGTGGCGTATCTTAAGGCCCTTAAACCGGGCGCCATACTTTTACTGCACGACGGCGGCGGCAGGAATAAAGAGAAAAACCTGCGGATCGTGGAAGCTCTTCTTGCGGAAGCCTCTAAAAAAGGGTTACGCCCGGTGCGGTTGGATGAAATGCTGGGGATCAGAGCCGTTAAAGAGGGCGCTGTGCGGTAAATTTTGTAGAATAAGGCAGCGGTCGCAGACAGCGGGCAAGTGGCGGAATTGGTAGACGCACAGGTCTCAAAAACCTGCGATCTCACGATCATGAGGGTTCGATTCCCTCCTTGCCCATAGTTGCGGCGCCCGTCCTGCGGCGCCGATTTTTTTATTTTTGAAGGATGCGTCTTTCCAGGGTCTTGATCCTGGCAAGCAGCACTTCGTTGGAGAAAGGTTTTGGCAGATAGTCATCGGCCCCGCAGTCGTACCCGTCCACCTGGTCCTGGGGCTGGGTGCGCACCGTAAGTAATAATACCGGCATTTTGCTTAAACGCTCGTCGGCGCGTATGCGGCCCAGCAGCTCCATCCCGTCCATCCGGGGCATGTTGATGTCCAGTACGGCCATGTCGGCGCCTTCGGCCTGCAAATGCTCCCAGGCCAGCTGGCCGTCTTCATGGATGGAGGGTTCATAACCGGCTTTTTTTAAAAGCTCTTCCACCAGTATCCTGAACGCCATGTTGTCATCCGCTACAAGTATCTTCATGCTTTACCTCTTGCCCGGGTCTTCAGGTGTACGGTATGCTTATGCGGGTAGGCTCCGGTTTCGGTTTCCAGCGAAATTCTGTTTCCTGCAATTCCACGGCGATGTTTATTATTTCCTTGAGGATGCAGGTTACGGGGATGGAAAAAATTACGCCCCAGATGCCGCCTATTTCTCCGCCGGCCATCAAGGCCAGCAGGATTACCGCCGGGTTAAGGTTTACGGCTTTCTTCATAATGTAGGGCTGCAGGAACCAATCATCGAAAAAGCGTATGCCGGTGAAGAAGGCCAGCAGCTTTATTATGGGCAGCAGGGTGCCGAATTGCAGGTACGCTACGATGGAGGACAGTACCGCCCCTACTATGGCACCCAGGTAGGGAACCAGGCTTGAAATCCCTATGAGTATGGCTATCACCGCCGCGTAATTAAGGTCCAGCACCAGCAGGCCGATGAAGGCGATCAGGAAGATCACGAAAGCCTCGGTCAGTATGCCGCGCAGGTAGTTGCCCAGCGACCCGTCTATGCGTGAGGTGATGTGCAGGATTATTTCGGTATGGCGCGCCGGCAGGTGGTCCAGCAGGTAGTCTATCAAGCCGGCGCCGCCTATGAGCATGAAGAAGGTGATGAACGGCACTATGAACAGCAGCGTTACCACCGGCAGCAGGGAAAGGATCAGCTGTGGTACGAATCCCAGCAGGGAGTCCAGCTTCTGCTCCAGCTTGAGGGAGGCCAGGAAAGGGTAGTTGCCTACTATCTTCGCGTTAAGGTTCGTTACAAATTGCTGTATGCGCTGGGCGTAATCCGGCCAGGACTGTTGCAGGGATTCCAGTTCCAGGGAAAGAAAATTCATAAGCAGGTACGCTACTATAAACAGCAACGCCCCGGCGCCGAGATAAAGCCCGGCTACCGCGTAAGAGCGCTTTATACCGCGTACCTCGAAGTAGGTGATGACCGGGCTCAGTATGTATGCCAGTGCCGCGCTGAGGATGAAGGGGAAAATTGCCCCTTTCGCGAGCACGATGAAGTACACCGACGCCAGTACTATGAAAGCCGGCAGCAGGAACTGCAGGTAATTGGTTTTGTGCTCCGGGGTTGTGTCTGTCATGGTACCGTGCTTGTGTTTACGCGGCTTCGTGCGGCGTGCCCGTTATTCCGGCTTCTCTATTATGGCCCGCAGGCGGGCCGACATGATCTTCGCCAGCTGGGAGGCTATGGTCACGCCTATCTGCGGCCGCGCGAACAGCAGCGATTCCAGTTTTATCTTGAACAGCATAAAAACTTTGGTTTCCTCGACGGCGTGCGCCGTGGCAGTGCGCGGCATTTCCTCCAGCAGCGCCATTTCGCCGAAAAATTCACCGGGGTTCACCTCGGCTATGACCTCGTTTTTCTGCGTTGCGGGCGACAGGCGGGAAAGCGCTATTTTACCGGAGAAAACTATGAACAGGGCCCGGCCAATGTCCCCCTGTGCGAATATGGTTTCGCCTTTGAGGTAGGTGCGTTCCTGCAGGTTTTCCAGTACGTGTATAAGCTGGCGCCTGCGTATGCCTTCGAACAGGCGGATATTCTTCAGGAACCCCAGCTTGGCCAGGATCTCTTCGTCGTAAATGCGGTTGAATAAATTAAAAAAACGCATTTATTTCCTCGCAAAAAGACCGTACGCTGCCTGCGCTATTTTAAACCAGCCCGAGGTGAACGCGCCTGAAACCGACTTCAGGGTGTCCATTACCGGGTCCAGGGCCGTAAGCTTTCCGTCGGCGTTGAGGGCCAGGAATTCCACCGCCTGCGCCGTGTGGCGCACCTGCTGCAGGGTTAGTATTGCCTGTATGGCCAGCGCCACAAAGGCCAGGGTGGCTGTAACCGCGCAGATAATAAGTATGGTGTTCATTTTCGGCTCCTGTTTCGGGAATGCTTTCCCGGTTGGTAGTTAAAGTTCTTCAGATCGTCTTGTTCCCGGCTTAGCTGCCCAGGATGCGCCGCTCCAGCACTTTCAGGCGGGCCACCAGCACTTCGTTGGCGAAGGGTTTGGTAAGGTAGTCGTCTGCGCCGTGCTCGTAGCTTTCCACCTGGTCGTCCACCATGGAGCGGATAGTCAGCATCAGTATCGGCATCGCCTTTAAGCGGTCGTCCGCGCGTATATGCCCCAGCAGTTCCACCCCGTCCATTTCCGGCATGTTTACGTCGAGTACAGCCATGTCAGCGCCAGCCTCCTGGACATGCTCCCAGGCCAGGCGGCCGTTCTCGTGCGCGGATACCTCGTATCCGGCCTCGGTCAGCACTTCCGATACCAGCGTCCTGAAAAGAAGATCGTCGTCCGCTACAAGTATTTTCATGTAACCGCCTCGCTTGAGCCAAAAGTTAAAACGCAGCAGCCGGCCCGCGGCTTACTATCCTGTTTTATAGGTGTACCCTGTCCCGTATATGGTCCTGATGTTCCTGCCGTGAGTGCCCAGCTTGCGGCGCAATGTTTCGACATGTTTGTCTATGGTCTCGATGTTTATATGGCCGGATTTTTCCTGCCAGATCTCTTCCATCAGCGATTCGCGCGAGACTACGGCTTCTTCGCTGCCCAGGAGTATGTAGAAGATCTCGAATTCTTTAGGGGTAAGGTTCTCAAGTGTTTTTGCTCCGCTAGTCTTGCGGTCCAGCGTCACCGTCCGTTTGGTCCTGTCTATCTCAATGCCGCCGTTGCGGGAAACCACCACGGTCCTGGCCAGGTTAAGGCTGGGCAGCAGGCGCCGGATATGGGCTTTCGTCTTGGAGAGGAGGATGGTTTCGTCGAGATCGCTGGTTATGAAGTCGTCGGCGCCGTTTTCCAGGAATTCGGAGATCATGGTGTTCGTGGTTTTATCCGGTTTACTGAAAACTATGAAGGAAATGTTCTTGCGTCCTCCCAGGATTGCTTTCAGGTCTTTTGTGGTGGCCAGCGCTCCGGGTGAGATCTCGGCAAAAACAATACCCCAGGCGTCTTGCGCGTGCTGCGCTATGGACGCCAGGTTCGGGAGCAGTTTTACCTCAAAATGCTCACGGGAGAACAGCCTGTACCATTTTTCGGATACAACTTTGTCCTGGGCTAGTATCCACACTACAAATTTGATCATAGGCGCCCTGAAAATCAATTATATAATAATAAGTCGAATTCCACCAGATTTTCTTAAACTCGTAATTTCTTCGGGATTCCTGCGGTGCCGGCCTATATACTATTAGCGCGGAGATGCGGGGACCTATGAAACACGGAAAGACAAGAACGTATCGCGCCTGCCTGCCGGCCATGGTTTTCCTGGCGGCGGTGCCCTGCGTGGCGGACGCCCAGGTAAGCGCCGGTGGCGAATACGTCATAGAGTCTTCCGTAGTCGATAACGGCGGCGGCGACTGGCTTACCGGCGGGCAGTACGCTTCGCGGGGCTCGATAGGCCAGACCTTGGGAACGGAGACGCCGGTAAGGGGGGGGCATTTTATCAACCGGTCCGGTTTCTACAACCCGCCCTACTTCACTTACCAGAAAGGCCTGCCCTCCACCCTTTCGCTTTATTCCGGGGAAGTTTCCCTTTCTATGCCGCCCGACGCCGTTACCGACAGGGAAATGTTCGATATAGGCATAAACAGGCAGTCCCTTAACCAGCCCCTGCTTGTAGAGATGTCCAAAGTTGAGGCTGCCAACAGGAAAATGTCCGCTAACGAGGGGCCCTGGGCGCAGTTCTCGGATAATGACCTTACCGAGATGTATATTTTTGACGAACACACTCTCACCCGGGATCCGCTTAAAAAGACCGGGGTGCTCAGCCTGCGTTACCGTGACGCCGACAGCGACGGTATAATAGACTTCAGCAATCCCCCGGTAAAGGTTGACACGGTTGACGCCTGGGTGCTGGATGAAAAAACCAGGTTATGGACGCTGCTGCCCAATATGGGCCTTAACAAGGACAATAAGACCATAACCGTAAGTTTCCAGGGGCCAGGGGTTTACAATATGATAGGCGCAATGGCCACCGGTGTGGATAAAGTCTACTCCTACCCCACCCCTTTCAGGCCTAATGGCCCGAACAAAGGCGGGAAACTTGACGGGCCGGGCAGGACGGGAACGGAAGCCGAAGGCATAACTTTCCAGGATGTGACGGCCCAGACCGGCAACATAAGTATATATACCCTGAATGGCCAGCTTATTCGTAAATTGGACCTGGCGGCGCCCCGCGCGGACCTGAATTCGGTGGTGTGGAACGTTAAAAATGACAGTGGCAGCAGGGTGGCCAGCGGGGTCTACCTCTGGCGGGTAACTTCCGGTTCCAACTCAAAAACCGGTAAAGTAATGATTATATGGTAATTCAGCGGGAAATGTTGTATACAATAGGGTTGAAATTTATGCTCGTCAAAGTAAAGGATCGCAAAGAAGAACAAAACGCTGAAAAAACGGCCTTCAGCCGGATTCGGCTTTTCTTTGCGGCGGTATCAATTTCTGTCGTGTGTCTGGCGCTTCAGGCGGTGCCGGCCGGCGCCCAGGCCCACGCGAAATTCAATTACCAGGGTAATTTGCGCCAGGCAGGGTTTCTTGTTAACGGGACACGGAGCATTGTATTTTCCATCTACAGGTCTTCCAACGACTTGCCCGGCGGGCATATTTGGCAGAGTCTTCCCCAGACCGTAAACATTTCTACCGGCGTCTTCCGCGTGTCGCTGCAACCCGACTTTGCCATTTGGTCCGAGCCTAAGCTATGGCTGGAGCTTGAGGTGGAAGGTACCCGCATGACCCCGATGGAGGAAATAACGGCTTCCCCTTACGCGGTAAACACCATGCTGCTTTCAGGCAAAAGGTATACCACGGCGTCTTCGGCTCCCGCGGGGCCCAATACCGTAGGCGATTTTTGGATGAACAACAATAATCCCATCCTGGGCGAACTGAACTTCTGGGACGGGACGAATTGGGTTTCCGCCGGAGGCCAGAATTTGCCCGAGGACCACGCGTTCACGCATGCCGACGGCGGTGCCGACACCATCTATAACCTGGGCGCGCATACCGTGTCGGGCAATACAACATTTTCCCCGTGGGTTTCACTGGTGGGGACAGGCGCTTCGGGCTTGAATATCGCGTCCAACCTTACCATCGGCGGCCCCTCCCAGACCCTTAACCCGTCAAGCAACCTGTTTGTTGGCGGGCCCGGGTATTCGGTGACATTTTCCTCCAACATCGTGGTGAATGGCTACGGCATTTTCCAGAGCACGGTGCAGATGGTGGAAGGCAACCTGAAGATAGGGGATGCACCCAAGGGGCGGGTACTTAAAAGCGGGGGCAATGGTTTTGTATACTGGGGTAACGAAAGCAGCATCCCTTTTATCGGCACACCGTTACGATTGCAGATGGCGGATGAACTGGGCAACGAACTTGTTAACTCGCTGTTCCTGCAGAGCGCTGCGGAAACCGCGGCGCCCAACGGTATCACCCTTATAAAGGGCAGTTCCCTTACGGTGACCGGTGATTTTACTGCTATGGGGGCTGGTGCTTTCGGGGGGGCTTTGGCCGTAGGCGGGGCGCTTGCCGTAACCGGCGACGGCTCTTTTGACGGAGCGGTGGATGTGGGCGGGATAGTGAACGCACTGAACGGACTTGTGGTTACCGGGGCTAACGCCACCATAACCAACGACCTTATTGTAGAGGGCAATTCGCAGTTGGGCAACGGCCCCAGCGATGTGCACAGCATTAACCGGGTTAACGAGGCCGGCGTGGCTTTATCGGTTGCGGGGGATGGCAGCAGCGGCGCTTATACCGCCAAGTTCTATTCAGGGTCCGAGCTTGCCGCCTGGATAAGGAAGAAATAGCGTTTTGCGGGGATGGCCGGCCCTGGGCCGGCGCGGCGATGTTTACGGAAAAAGTATGAGCAGAATGTCTTTTAAACGGACCAGCCTTGCCGGCTGTCTTGGGAAGATTCCCAGGATGGCCGCGGCTTGTGCGCGCCTTTGCGGGGCATTCGCGTTCCTGCTTACCCTTAATATTACCCTCCTGGCGCCGGTGCTGCGCGCTGCGGACGCCGGTATTGAGTTCGGCGTGCAGGATGACTTGACGGTGCTCGGGACGCAGAGTTCAGCCGCTGATCCTGACGTGGAAATAAAGGGGTTCACCGTGTTCGGCGAAACCGGGGCCACCTACCCCGGCGCTACCGTCGGTCCCGGCAGTGTGGTCATTAACGGTTACCTGTATGTTTCCTCCGGCGCTTATTTTGTGGGTAATTCCACTTTTATCAGTGCCGGGAATATCTTCGTTACTGACGGTCTTCCCGGCCAGATGCTCAGGAAAAGCGCCGGCGGGAATTTATATTGGGATAATCTCACTGTTTTAGGTGATGATCTTGGCAATC
>MGVB01000061.1:2138-11585 GCA_001800275.1 Elusimicrobia bacterium RIFOXYA12_FULL_57_11 | reverse complement strand
GTTCCCTCTCCCGGGTTCTTAGGGGTATCCCCCGCCCGCCCCGACTGAGCATCTCGCGGTATTATGTAAGCGGGTTTATGCGGCGGTGGGGGCCGGTCAGATTCAGGGTACCGCCATGGAAGGCGACGCCTTCTTTGAACATCGGCAGGTATTTCTTCACCTGGGCCAGCCAGGTGTTCCAGTCGTGGGGCCATTCGGGCCCCCAGCGGTCGTACCAGCAGGTTATGCCCTTGGTGCTGATGTGACCCGCCAGGGCCTGCGCCTGGTCGTTGAACGTCTCCCAGGCGCCCAGACCGTGCGCTATAACGATATACCCCTCGCGCAGGCGCTTCAGGGTGGATTCGTGGTTAAGGTTCGGCAGGTAGCTCAGCGGCTCGTTAAAAAAAACGCCCTGGTCGAAGTAACCGCCCAGTTCGCCCTGCATGCGGTAAACCCCGCTCAAGCACAGCGCGGAATCGAAAGCATCCGGGTGCTTCAGAAAAAAATTGGCTGAATGGAAAGCTCCGAAACTGTTGCCCGTCGCCATGTATTTTTCCGTCACATTTAAATTCTGCCTCATAAAAGGAATAACTTCCCTGTTTACGCAGGCTTCATAATGGCCGTGCCGGATGCCTATCCACTCGTCCCGCACCGGCTTATACCAGGACTCATGATCTCGCCCGTCCACGGCCACCACCATAATATCCCCGCTCTCGATATACTCCGCCAAGGCGCCTATCATCCCGTGGTCCTCATAATCGAAGAAACGGCCGCAGGAAGTAGGGAACACCATTACCGGCTTACCGGAAGTCCCGTAGGTTTTAAACTCGAAATCATGCCCGAGGTTATGACTGAAGATCTTGTGGTAATCTATTCGCATAGCGGTCCTGGAACTGCGCACGGCATTAACTTTCATTAATCTTATTAAATTTCTGCGCACAGTTGCGCGCCAGGCCCGAAAAACATAGCCGCCGGACGGCGAGTATGCTAAAATTGAGGAATCAGAAACGAGGAACAGGACCGCAATGAATTTCGTTTTTCTTTCACCGCACTTCCCGCCCAATTATCATCTTTTCTGCCAGCGTTTAAAAGCCGAGGGTTTCACGGTACTCGCCATAGGCGAGCCTGAATTCGGGGAACTCCGCCCGGAACTGCGGGAGGCGCTGGCCTGGTACCACAAAGTGGATAATCTCCACAATTACGAAGAACTCGCCGCCGCCTGTCATTTTTTTACCGGGCGCTTCGGCCCGATAGACCGCCTGGATTCCCTTAATGAGTACTGGCTTGAAACCGAGGCAAAACTGCGCACCGAATTCGGCGTGAAGGGGATACAGACAGACACCATCGCCGATATACGCCGCAAGTCGCGCATGAAAAAAATATTTTCAACAGCGGGCATTGCGCACGCCCGCGGCCGCATGGTCCACACCCCGGCGGACATCCTGGCTTTAGCCAGCGAGACCGGCTGGCCGGTTATAGTGAAACCTGACGACGGCATGGGCGCCGCCTTCACCTACAAACTTGAGAACGCGGCCCAGGCGGACGAGTTTTTTGCCCGCAAACCGGACCGAGAATTCATCGCCGAAGAATTCATAGACGGCGATATCGTTACGTTCGACGGCCTTGCGGACACAGAGGGGAAAATAATTTTCTACACTTCCCATATTTACGGGGAAGGGGTGATGGAGTCGGTCCTGGCCGATTCCCACATTTACTATTATTCCGCGCGGGAGATCCCGGCCGACCTGGAAAAAGCGGGCAGGCGGCTTGTGGATAAGTTCCGGGTCAGGGAAAGATTTTTTCATTTCGAGTTTTTCCGCCGGCGCAACGGCGCACTTTGCGCCCTTGAGGTCAACATCCGTCCGCCAGGCGGGTTCACCCTCGACATGTTTAATTATTCCTGCGACATAGACGTTTACGCGGCCTGGGCGCGGGTCATGACCGGAAAGCCGGCGGCACTGGCCTACAAAAGGAACTATCATTGCTGCTACATCGGGCGGAAATACCGTCTTGCATACAGGCATACCCACCAGGAGATAATCAACCGGCTTGGCCCAATGCTGGTACAATACCAGGAACTGCCGCCCGTGCTGGCCCGCGCCATGGGAGATTGCGGGTACATAGTGCGGGCGCAGAACCAGGACGCCATCATGACCGCCATCAAGTTCATACAGCAATAACCCCGGCGCAGGATACAGAACTTATGACCAAGATTATTTTGACCGCTATCCTGGCCTGCATGTACCTGGTTGGCTGCGCCTCCCCGGCGCCCAGACCGCCAGCGGCGGCAACGCCCGTATCAGAGGTTGACAAACTTACCAGGGACCTGGACAACTCAAACAGCGGCAAGCGCGCCAACGCCGCCTACAGGCTTGGCGAACTTGGCGCCGCGGCAAAAGACGCCGTCCTTGAAATCTCAAATCTGCTGGAGGACCCCAGCGAAGTGGTGCGCGGCTACGCCGCGGACGCGCTGTCAAAGATCGGGCCCCACGCGCATAGTGCCGTGCCGGCCCTGGCCGGCGCGCTTGCCGACCCCAACGAAAACGTGCGGGGCTACTCAGCCAACGCTCTTTCGAAAATCGGCTTCGAAGCCAGGGAAGCCGTACCGGAACTGATAAGATCGCTCAGGGACAGGAACCCCACCGTGCGCGGCTATGCCGCCAACGCCCTAGGGGACATAAGCCTGGGGATCTGGGAGGCCACCCCCGGGCTCACAGTGGAACTGCGGGACACTGACCCTGGAGTGCGCATGCAGGCCGCGCAAAAGATGGGCGAGATAGAGGCCAAAACAAAGCTCATCGTGGCCGGGCTCTCAATGGCCATGCAGGACCGTAACGCAAAAGTCCGCTCCTGCGCGGTAATGGGGCTCGGGAAAACGGGCGCGGCCGCCAAAAGCGCCGTTCCCGGGCTGACCAAAGCGCTGAAGGACCAGGATAAGTGGGTACGGACTTACGCCGCCGAAGCCCTCATAAAAATAGAGCGCGACAGCAGATAGCCCGCCGTTACGGCAAAGCCTTCCGGTAATGCCCTGTTTATTGACAAAAGCGGGGGAAAATCGTTTATAATATAGCCTATGGAACCGGGTTTTTTCATGCGCTGGCTTAACGACATATTGATACTGGGTAACACCCCGTTAGCCTATTTGTCCGCCGCAACAGCTTTTGCCGTAACCTTGTTCCTGTTCCAGACTGGAAAGATATTCGGCATTTCCCGCCTTAAAATGCTGGCCGAAAACACTGCCACGGACCTGGACGACCTTGCGATAGAACTGCTGGAAAAATTCCAGCGGCCGGAATACGTCCTGGCGGCATTTTTCGTGGCGACGCGCTACCTGCAGCTGTCTCCGTTTTTAAACGCCGCCCTCAAGCTGGTGCTGCTCGTGGTGTTCACCTACAGGGCCGTAACGATGCTGCAGCACCTCCTTTCCTACTGGCTTAAAAAAGCAATGGCTGGCCGGGAACTTTCCGGAGAAGCGCAAGATTCCGTAATGCACGGCACCCAGGTAGTACTAAAGGCGCTGGTCTGGGTGGCGGCGGGCCTTTTCATCCTGGACAACCTCGGCGTCAATATCACCACACTTATCGCCGGATTGGGCATAGGCGGCGTGGCCGTGGCGCTGGCGGCGCAGGCCATACTGGGAGACCTTTTCAATTTTTTCGTGATACTGCTGGATAAACCTTTTAAAACCGGGGATTTTATAGTTTTCGACAACATCTCCGGGACCATAGAACATGTCGGGATAAAATCCACCCGCATCCGCAGCATTTCCGGGGAACTTATCGTAGTTTCCAATTCAAAACTGCTTTCCGCCGGGCTGCACAATTACAACCAGATGACCACGCGCAGAGTCCTCTTCAAACTCGGACTTACCTACCAGACGCCCCCGGAAAAGATGCGCCTCGCCACCGCGATAATAAAAGAAGCCATAGTCTCCACCGCCGCCACTAAATTCGACCGCTCGCACCTTGCGGCTTACGCGGATTTTGCGCTGGAATTCGAGACCGTTTATTATGTGACCGACGCGGACTACAATCTTTACACCGCCACGCATGAGGCGATACTGTTTAAGATAGCCGAAGGGTTCCGGGCAGAGGGCATAGAGTTCGCCTATCCTACCCAGACCCTGTTCGTTGAACAGAAAGCGCCCGCAAAACGGGCCTGAAACCTGATAAGGAGAAAAAAACAACATGAAAAAAATAACAATGCTGGGGATGACGCTCGCGTTTTTTGCGACAGGCCTCTACGCGGCCACCATTAAACCCGAAAAGACCACCATAGCGGTCATTAACGGGGAAAAATTGACCGCCGGAGACCTGACAACCAGGCTCTGGTGGCAGAACGCGGGCACCGTACTTTCGGAACTGATAGACGAAAGGCTGCTGCTGCAGGAAGCTGATCGCCTTAAAACAACGGCGGACAAAAAAGAAGTGCAGGACAAGTTCAACGCCCTGGCCGGCAGCATAGACAAGGAGCAGTTCGCGAAAAACCTGAAAGCGGTGGGCTGGACGGAGGGTGACCTGAAAGACCTGCTGACCCGGCAGATCAGAATACGGGACACGGTAGTGGCAGTAAAAAAAGTGGCAGTAACGGAAGAAGAGATGAAAGAATTCTTTAACGCCAACAAAGAAAAACTGGACGCGCCCGAAGCCGTAAAACTGAGCCAGATATACGTTAACACCCAGGCCGAAGCCAATGCCGCGCTTGAATCCCTTACGGTGGGGGCGGACTTCTCCAAACTCTCGGCCCTGAAATCCACGGACGCCAACCTCAGGAAAAACAACGGCAGCCTCGGTTATGTCAACAAGGGCACGCTGCTGCCGGATATAGAAAAAGAAGTCTTCGCCCTCGCCATAGGCAAACCCAGCCGCATCTTCAGCACCGGCAACGGGTTCAGCATCTTCCTGGTAGAAGAGCGCAGAAAAGCCCAGGCGGCCGTGTATGAAAAAATAAAAGACGAGCTGAAGATCCTGATACTCAACCAGGCCATCGCCAAAAGCCTCCCGGAACTCGCCGGCGAACTGCGGCAGAAAGCCAAAATAGAAGTAATACCGTAACCTGACGGCTGTCACAATAAAAGAAGGCGGCTGCCGGTTTTCCGGCAGCCGCCTTCTTTTGTGCCGCGGTCCTTACCCTTAGCCGGCAGTCTCTTCCGCGTCCAATTCTTTTTTATCCTTACCCGTAAACCAGCGCACCAGGAAATACACCACCATGCCCAGCAGTATTATCTGCGAGGCATAAAAATACTTAGCTCCGGAATAGGTATACACGTCGTCAAAGCGCCCGTAAAGCAGGGAGAACCGGGCCATTACGGTATTACCGAAAGCTGCGCCGAAGTAGATCATAAGAAAATAAATACCGACATTCGAAACTTTTTTCAAATGGCCTTTATGCTCCACCGAAAAAAAGAAATAAAAGAGCACGCAGATAGCGCCGCAAGCGACCACCAGAGAATTGAAGATAGCCCACGGGCTCATGGTAGCCAGCATCGAAAACGGCTTGATCGTACCACCTATCTGGCTGATAAAGTCCGTGGAAAGGCCGGCGGGGATGGCCAACCCCGCGCCATACCCCATCATAAAGGTAAAGCCGTAACGGGAAATCCAGGAGATCTTAGGAACAAACTGGGTCAACAGCGAAAGCCCCAGGACAGAAGGGATTATCACCAGCAATTCTCCCTTGGAGACCGGTTCCCATATTTTGGGAATCCAGACATTGGTAACTGAAACCTGGAACAGCCAGCCCATGCCGGCGCCCAGGTAGAGGTGTTCCGCCACCTTGAAAAAAGGATTGTCCTTATACAGGAAACTGAAGAGGAAGATGGTAAGCCCGGTGGCAACCCAGCCGCCCGCTATCATCCAGGATTCAGTCACCACGAAAAGCCCGCAGAACCACACCCAGCCATGCGCCAGCTGCCCCGCTAACATCGCCCACGAATGTGTAAAGAATTCCATTTAAAGTTACCCCTTATAGATACCGTATAAGAATGAGCAGGATGTTGGACGTGAATATCAGGGCCAGCACCAGCAGGTGGGCCAGGTTAAGAGCGTCTATCCCGGAAGTTCCCTTGCCCGGCTGCTTTATCAGAGACTCGTACTCAGCCGCGCCCTTCATGCCGCCTATCAGGCCTTTAAGCTGGTTGGTCTGCAGGTATGGCCCGTAGCCAGGCTGGCTGATGGCTGTTACTCCGCCGGCAACCGGCACGCGGTATTTATCCCCCACATAAGCCACCCAGTAATCCAGGATGGCCGTGCCCGTTACACAGACTATAACGGACATGTCTTTATAGCTTTTTATGCCCTTCAACACCGGCATGTCCCTTACGGGTGTCCCGTTGCGGTCCTTGGAATAAATCCCGTACAAGTCGGAGGACATCTGGGTAAGCACAGCCAGTATGTTGGGCTGGTACGGAAAAATCACATAATCCTGCCCGTCGACTTTGTTGTATTCCCTGGAAACCTTTGCGAACAATTCCTCTATAAGCCCGGTGGAACCGGCTATGTAGGTAACCACGCCCACTTTAAGGTTCCGGCTGAAAGCATGGCGTACCAGCGCGGTGGCCATAGGGTGCAGTTCCGGCCGTGTGGAAGGATCATAGTCCAGCGAGAAAAGCACGAAAGAGCCGGCGGGAAGTTTCTCCAGGTTCTCATAAACCCGCTTGGTAGCGGGGGAGATGGTCTTATTGGGCAGGCCGAGGGGTTTCATTATAGGCACGAACAGCGTGACCGCCAGCAGCAGGAATATCCAGCGCCGGTCTATCTTGAAAAATTTCTGAAGTTGTTCCTTGAGCATATGCCTAATCCTTCCCCATATACTGCTTTTCAATGCCGAAGATTATCTTGAGCGAAGTCACGATGGCGCCTATGGAGATGCCTATCATGATACCGCGTTTGCCAGCCACCGCAGGCACCTGCATGATCCACTCTATAACGTCGTTTACGCCCCGGCCCGTCCAGCCCAGCACCCAATCCCAGATTATCTGGCCCAGCGGGACCTTCCCCAGGATAAGGATGAAGGCCGCTATGAACAACACGAAAGCCTGCAGGGATCTTATCCGAAACGACCTGTACGCTGTGGAAACTATGTAAAAAGCCAGCACCGCGAACATAGTGCCGGAGAGCGAGGTGTAGATGAATTTGTACGACCAGCCCAGCGCCGTAAACCCGGTGTCGGTCATCTGTTTGCCCTGGCTGACCAGGGCGGGCACGACCATGGCCAGAAAGCCTATGAATACGAATATGCTGTAGCCCCAGCCGTCCACCTTTCTCGAGATCTTGTTATAGTGGGAGAAAAACAGGCTGACCAGGCCCAGCAGGAACGCGAAGGCAACCACAATATTTTCCCATTTATTTATGGTCTCTATGTAATTCACCGACATTTTGTGGGGAACATAATAAGACACCAGCGTAAGAACGCCGGTTATGAAGACTATGGCTAAAGGTATCTGTTTTTTTATCAGTTTCATAAATCAATAACCCTTAAAAAGGTCCATGACCACCCGCACCAGGCCATCCCAGCCGAATTTGGCGCCCAGCGACACGAGGATCATCCCGAAAAAGACCGAAACCATGACGACCAGCTTGCCTAAGTCCTGCACTTTAAGGGCGCTGAGGAGCATCGGCTCCTTGGAAAGGTAGGCCCCCGCGGCGTACAGCTCTTCGCCTATCAGCGTGTAGTCGCAGGCGGTAAAGAAGAAGGGCAGCTGGTGCTCCACGTCCGTGCCGGCTATCTGGATGGCGCCCGAAGTGGCTCCGACTTCCGCCAGCAGCAGCGACTCGGCCATGAAGTGCCCCATATAGAAGCAGGCCGCTGGTTTTTCCCGGGAGATCATCCCGTCCACCGAAGCCGCGTAAGAGAACTGGTCGGCGCTGACAAAATGGTTTATGTCATCGCGGTAGGAATCCGGGCGCCCGGCTTCCAGGTAGGACTGCTTGACCACCTCTTTGCAGACGGTCATGACCACGGGATCGTAATGAGGCACCTTTATATGGGAATCGTACTGGGCGACCTTTTTGGACACCTCGCCCAGTATAAAAGCGGAAGCTATGGTGGAAATAGAGCTCATTGAACCGATACCGGGCACATAGAAAATGGGTTTACCCATTTCGGTGGCGCGGCCTATGGCCTCGTCTATGGCGTCAAGGCCGGCTATACGTCGGATAAAGAGGCCTTTGCGCTTTGCGTGCGAGACCGCCCAGAAGAAGACGGTTATAAGGCCCAGCAGTGCGATAAGGTTATTAAGCCGGTCCAGGCGGAACCAGTTACCCTGCGGGGCAATTGTGGCGGGCAGCGACTCGGCTTTGAGCGCGCCCTTCTCAAGAACAGCGGCCTTGCAGGTAAAAACCGCTCCGGGAGGGAAATTCCCGAACAAGTTGTTAAGCTCCACTTTCACGGCGTGCTCGTCTTTAGTCCCATTCCATGCCCAGAACGGCAGGCCGATATCCGCGCCTGTTTTAGCCGCCGCGTCGAACTCGGTCACCTTTACCCAGCCGCCCGCTTCAAGCGAGGAGACATAGATTTCATAGGCAGTGCCGGCGGCGGCAGCCGGGTTTACCGGCCAGCGCAGCAATACGGCTTCCCCGGCGTCGTAAGGCATATCTTCAGCGGTGAACCCTGGCAGCACCGCGGCGGGCCCCGCTTTTTTAGCGGCGGCGCAGACGCTGCCGGACGTAAAAATCACTAAAACAGCGAACAGAAATAGTTTATTTTTTGTCATAACCATTGATAATATACACTTTATCGTATTTTCAGGCAAGGAAAAAGCACCGCCGCAGCCAGGGAGGAAAAAGCACGTTATTCAAGGCTCTTCGCGTACAGGTCATTGAAATAGTTATAGACGCGCGTCTGCGGCGCAGCGGCCTCCCGGCGAACGTCCACTTTATATACGAACAGCAGCCTGAAATCCGCCGCCCCGGTACGGACATCGCTCCACGCCAGGGCCGCATAGCGGTCCCACCAGGCGTTGAACACGCGGATGCTGGCCGCATCCCACTGGAACAGGTGGTAACTCTTATCCAGCCTCATCGCCTCGGCAAGGTTAAGGAAGATGTGCGTGATGCCTGCGGCCGCTATCTTCGCCTGCATGTCCTCCGGAGTGGCGGACGCGCGCGCGAACAGCACCAGCGGGTGGACATCGCTGACGGAGGGGGCGATGAACCGCCGTTCACAGTAGAAACCGCGTGTCTCGCCGGCAAACAGCACCCGGCTGTCCGCAGGAAGCGCGGAATTTATATATTGCATGGCGGGATAATACGGCGAGGGGTAGGTCTGGTGCTGAAGGCTTAAATAAGCCTCCCTGTCCTGCAGGCCGAACACCACCCGCCAACCGTCCTGTGACTGCGCGATTTTATTAAGCCACTGCAGGGTGTAACAGGAAACCACCAGCAGCAATATTTGAAACAGCCACTTTATGGCGCCATTACCGGACCTGGTTATCAGTACGGCAAGAAGGAGGCTCAAAACGGTCAGCCC
>MGVB01000061.1:0-2111 GCA_001800275.1 Elusimicrobia bacterium RIFOXYA12_FULL_57_11 | reverse complement strand
AGAAACGCACCACAACAGCCACATCACGGCCACGAACACCGCCATATGCCTGAAAACCGGTTTCTTAAGCCGGAACAGCAAAAGCAGCGGAAGGCAAAGAAGGATGAACGGTCCTATAAAATCCGCGTTACCCATGCCCCCGAAAGTTAAATACCAGGGATGAAAAACGAACTGGCGCAGGTTTTCCCAGTTGGAAAAAGTAGCCGGAAAATTACGGGAGAAACCGTCCGACAGGAGCACGCCCCACTTTACCGGGTCCACCTGCTGGCCGCCGAACAGTTTAACGAAGAAAGGGTATAAGGGGTTTCCGTGGAAAAATATGTTCTTAAGCGGCCAGGGCAAAAACACAAGGCCCGCCGTTACCCCGAAAACAAGGGTTTGTTTCAGGAAGACGCCGGTATCCCCGCGCTCAACTGCCGCAACATGCCTGTACGCCAGAACCCCGAAACCGGCGATTACGGTGAACAAGGCCTGGTACTTGGTCCCGCAGGCCAGCCCGGTGAAAATCCCGGCCAGCAGCAGGGTCCTGTCGAATACGCGCGGCGCCTGCCGCTCTTCCCTGGCGGAAAACAGCAGGAGGGCGTACGCGGCAAGCAGCGTAAACCAGCAGGAGCCTATATCCATGCCCGCGGTAGTCACGTTCATTACGACCATGGGCATGCTCAGGAAGATCACCCCGGCCAGCAGCCCGGCGGTAACGGAAACATAACGCCTGCCCATAACGAACAGCGTTCCTGTCAGGAACAGGCCTATCGCGAAGTGGGTCAGCTTTACCAGGATATCATCGGAAATTATTATCGCCGCGGTATAGAGCATCTGCACCAGGAGGGGGAAACCGGAACAGATATTGGAGTCCATTACGGCCACACGGCCTTCCCTCAGGTAATAATTAGGGACGCCAAGGTGATACACCAGCGAATCGAAAAATATCTCGGGAGACAAAACCCAGGTAAACGCCGCGGCCGCGTAAAGAAAAAGGACCAAAAGCAGCACCTTATCGAACCAGGAGAACTTCAACTGCCCCAGTTCAAGGATGCATTTTTCCAGCCGGCCCCGGAAATCCCGCCGAAACCTTATACCACCGGCCAGTATCCCCGCGCCCATCAGCGCGAATACGGCGGGTTTGTTATACAGCCCCAGAAAACCCATCCCGAACGTAGCAAGCGCGAGCGCCCCGAACCCCAGCCCCAGGGCAAAAACTATCCAGTCAAAGCCGGCAATGTCCCCGTTATCTTCACCCGCCACAATATTGAGCAGTATACCTCCCGCCGCCAGCGCGAATACGGCGAACATCAGCGCGAAAGCCATTTGCGGCAGATAAGCGAAGAGCCGGCCGGCCTCGGCCAGATTTACCAGCCATAGCGGGGCGTCGAAAGGATTGACGGAAAAAAATCCTAATTTAGCCTGGTAATTGCGCAGGACAAAAAAAATCCAGACGGAGAGTACGGGAAGCAATAAGAAGTACGGTAACCGCGGCATTATCTCCGGCGGGAGTTTAACGACAGGCTTCAGTTGAGTTTTTTTAGCCATAATGTTCCGGATCAACGCAACGCCCTTTTTATCATATCGGGAAAGGTATGCACGTCTTTGAGCGTCACCAGGGACAATATCTTTTTAAATACTATCCGGGGCCTGAAATAGAAAGCGTGGAAGGCTTCTCCGTACTTGAGCTTAAGTTTTTCCACGGAAATGGTGGGCAGCCTCATCACCGGTTCGCTCAGGTCATAATCGTCCCAGTTTTCGCTGAGCAAATAGCCTTTTTCTTTGGCCCACCGGAACATCTCGGTGCCGGGATAGGGGGTAGTGATGTTGTACAACGCGATATCGGGGTCAAGCTCCTGCGAATATTTTATGGTCTCGTCTATGGTCCGCTCCGTCTCGCCCGGGTTGCCGAACATGAACGTACAGCGCACCGTTATGCCCGCCCGCTTCGCCATTTTCACCGCTTCCATATTTTTCCCGAACTCTATATTTTTGCGGATATTCCTGAGTATTTCCGGGCTCGCGCTCTCAATGCCGAACATCACCTGGTGGCAGCCCGCGGCTTTCATCCGCGCAAGCAGCGCCGGGGTCACTGTGTCCACCCGGGCAAAACAGCTCCAGGTCAGGTC
>MGVB01000060.1 GCA_001800275.1 Elusimicrobia bacterium RIFOXYA12_FULL_57_11 | reverse complement strand
CGCAGGCGTACCGCTGCTGGAAAAGCCGGAAGGAAAAGTGGATGCCTCCATGGGAGACATACACATTTACGGCAACCCGCATTACTGGCTGGACCCGGCCAACGCCAAAATAATAGCCGGCAACATAATGGCGGGCTTGAAGCGGCTTCTTCCGGAGAAAGCGGGGAAATTCGACGCCAATTACGCCGCGTTCGTTAAAGAGACGGAGGAAAGACTGGCCGGTTGGGAAACACGCATGTCGCGGTTTAAAGGACTGAAGATAATAACCTACCACAGCTCCTGGCCTTATTTCGCGCGGCGTTTTGGTCTTGCCGTGGCTGGCCATGTGGAACCCAAGCCGGGGATACCGCCTTCCGCCGCCCACCTGGACGGGCTGGTAAAAAAAATGAGGTCCGAAAACATAGGAATAATATTGACCGAGACCTATTACCCGCGTAAAGGACCGGAATTTTTGGCCGGCAAGACCGGGGCACGCATAGTTACCGCCCCGGCAAGCGCGGGCGGGGCAACTGGTGTTAAGACCTACTTCGACGTGTTCGACCGGGTGATAGGCGGGCTTGAAGTCGCCGCCGCCGAAGGACACAAGTAAGGAATAAATATTACCCGGGGCGGTTCACCGCCCCGGATAGGTTATGAGGCAACCATATGCTTGAAATACTGCTGCCCGCTTTTGCCGCCGCCGTTATACTTGTTGGAATACACGCTTACCTTGGGATACACATTCTGGCGCGCGGAGTAATTTTTGTGGACCTGGCCTTGGCGCAGATAGCCGCCCTGGGAGCGATTACCGGGGTACTGCTTGGTTTTGAACTGCACACGACGGGTTCCTATTTCGCGTCGTTGCTGGCAACTTTTATCGGCGCTGGCGTGTTCTCCCTTACAAGGGGGAAAAAAACCTCCGGAGCGATGCAGGAGGCGGCCATAGGCATAGTTTATGTAGTATCAGCCGCTATGGCCGTAATGGTACTGGACCGTCTGCCAAGCGAAGCCGAACATCTGAAAGGGATGCTGGTAGGCAACATCCTTTTTGTTACCTGGCCACAGGTGTTGAAAACACTGGCGCTGTATTCTGTTATCAGCCTGGCGCATTATCTATTAAGGGATAAATTCCTGACCATCTCCCTTAAACCGGCGGACGCCGCCGCGCGGGGCTTGAATGTGCGCATATGGGATTTTGTTTTTTACGCACTATTCGGTTTTGTGGTAACGAGTTCCGTAGAACTGGCAGGCGTGCTGCTGGTTTTTACGTTCCTTATAATTCCCGCGGTGTCCGCAATGCATTTCATCTCCGGCGTGAGCGGAAGATTATGGCTAAGCTGGGCCCTGGGCGTGCTGACCAGCCTTGCCGGAATATTGGTTTCGGCCCGCTACGATCTGCCTACCGGGCCGGCTATGGTCTGCGCCTTCGGCATATTGGCGGTAACGGCCTATTCGGTTAAATTACTGGTCTCACGAAAGAGCCAGTAGCTGTATCCCTAACTTTCGCCCTGAGTCTCCTAAAATTTTTTCTTTTAAAAGTTCGGGGTCGACTACGCTTCTGTTATAGGTGTTTCGCAGACAAAAGTGTTTGTACGAAGTCAAAAAGTTCGGAGTTTCCAGGATAAAGTTCGACACTACTTCGCGTCACATCCAGCGGAAACTTTATAAATACCTTTCCCCGGTCGTCTTTTGGACAAGGTAGGCCGATCTTATCCGCGAGATGTCGTCGCAGGCGTGGCCACGAAGCGCGGCCCCGCACTGCTCCTTGCCGCGAGAAGGCGGGTTCGCAGGGCGGCGGCACTAACGCGCCTTGCACCTGCTCCCAAGGTAGGCGGCATCTTATTGCCACCTCCTATGCGCGGCCTGCTGGCCGCTCCCGTCCGCCTTCGGCGGCCGTACAACGCAGAAATTATTCCCCGCGCGCATAAATCTTCGCTGTTATAAGTCGTCCCTTACCATTCGGCTGTTAATATTATAACCTATTTTGGTCTATACCCGTATAGGTTATATACTATTTTCAATGGGCACATCAATTCATTCAAAAGAATACAGGGAAATCATCCAGAGACTGATTGCCGCCCGGTTAGATGCGGGCCTCACTCAAGTCCAGGCAGGTCTGAAACTAAAAAAGCCACAGTCATACATCTCTAAAATAGAGCGCAGCGAGCGGCGTATTGATGTTGTTGAATTAAGCCAACTGCTCAAAATATACAAAACGAGCCTGAAACACTTTTTTTAACCCGCTTATTTCTGCCTGCCCGGAAACCAAGACCATATGACAACACCGGGTCAGGCAAAAACTCACTCTCACATAACTTACACCGCCCGGCTTACTACTTAACCCACCGCTTATCCTTCATAAGAGCATCCTGATCCCGGCTGAAAAGGTAATCGTTTGGCATATCAGGATTTGTCCCTGGCAAAAGCATATAGGAATACGAGAATTTCTCATTCCAATCTTTCTGCGGTTTATGCCAGACATCTACCCATACCGCTTTTTTCGTGACCGGATAGCTGAATATGTATATGGTCCGGGCTATTTCACGCCCAATTTTAGAATCTTTCCCTGTGTTGCCAATAAATATCACACTTGCCGCAACTTTTTACGTATCCCAAGATTATGCCAGTTTTTCAAAGAGCCAAAACAGCCATGCCTCCGACGGAAAGATCAGCGCTACGCCATATGATTTGCCCACTCATAACGGAGAAGATCCATTAAAAAAAGTCATGCTCACCGTGAGAGGCGGCAGCGAAGAAGCCCTCAAGATCTACGAGTTGAAGAACCTCAACCAAGCCATCAAGGACCTAATGATCTTCAAACTGACCCACCCCGAAACGGAGAAACCACATGGCCGTTAAAACAGGGATCATCAAAACCACGACTGAAAAGCCGACATCACCAAAGCCAAGACGCACGTTTTACAACGGGCGCCACGGCGCTCTAATCCGTGGAAACGGCTTTTGCGCTTTCCCAAACATTTCATTTTCAATATCACCGCTATGGTTTGTAGAATAACATTATGAACGCTATGCAGTTCCTACAGGACTTGACCGTGGTTTTATCGATAGCGGCCGCCGTCATCCTGCTGTTCAGGCGGCTAAAACAGCCGCCCATCATCGGTTATCTCATCGCCGGGCTTATCATCGGACCGCACACTCCGCCGATGCCTCTTGTCACGGACATGCACAGCCTGGAGGCGATGGCCGAGATCGGCGTCATATTCCTGCTCTTCGCGCTTGGCATAGAGTTTAATCTCGGCCGGCTGGCGAAAGCCGGCGCAAAATCCGTCTTGTGCGCGGTTATAGAATTCGGCCTTATGACGGCTGTGGGTTATGCTATCGGCTCATGGTTCGGCTGGAGTCATATTGAAAAACTGGTTTTAAGCGGCGTCATCGGGGTCACGGGAACCGCGATAGTTTCCCGGACGCTGCTGGAACGGGCCCAACACGCGGCGGGCTGGGAAGAGCTTGTTGCCGGGATGCTTATCGCGGAGGATATTATTTCCGTATTTCTCATAGCCTTCTTTTCTACCGCCTCGGGTGTCGCGGAATTCAACCTACCGGCCATAGCGGCTCTGTTAATGCGCTTTGTGATGCTTCTGACCATACTAATGGCGGTGGGGATTATCGTGCTGCCGCGCATACTCAAAGCGGCGGAGCGGGCGGGGATGGATGAAGTCAGGTCCATAGTCATTGTCGGTATATGCTTCGGAACCGCCCTGCTGACGCAGAAGCTGGGTTACTCGGCCGCCCTTGGCGCTTTCCTGGCCGGGGCCATGACATCAATGGGCGGCCCGGCGCCCAGGCTCCATGAAACGGCCGCCCCGTTCAAGGATGTTTTCGGCGCGGTATTTTTCGTGTCCGTGGGAATGATGATAGATCCGCGCTGGATCATAACCAACTGGCAGACTGCGTTGGGTATTGCCGCCGTCGTAGTAGCCGCGCGCATCGCGGTCAATTTTGCAGCCATGGCCGCCGTGGGGAACTCTCCGGTGTCCTCGGTACAGGCCACGCTGGCGATGCTGCCAATAGGCGAATTCTCCTTCATTCTCGCGCAGCTGGCGCAAAAAGGCAATCTTATATCGCAGCCGATTTACCCCATCTCCGTAATGCTGTGCCTGACAACCACTATCTTCTCGGCGCAGCTATTGCCGCTCGCCACCGAGAACAGGATAAACCGCGTCTTTCCCGCCCGCTGGCTCGAGCTTCTGTCCGCCTATAACGAAAAACTGGCCGGCAGAGCCACCTCGGCCCGGGCTTCACAGGTATGGCAGCTTGTGCGTCCGTCGATAATCCAGATCCTGATAAATCTGGCCGGGATCAGCGGCCTGTTCCTGGCGGCCGATACCGTCCAGGAGCGCTATGCGCTGCATGAATCTTACGGCGGGATATGGATACTCGCGGCGGTAATAACGCTGCCATTCCTGATAGCATTGGTGCGTAAAACACAGGCGGTAGCGCTTGTGCTGCTGGAAGCTGTCACTCAGGCGGCCGGGGAGGATATCCCTCCCGGCGCCGCGCATCCGGTTCTTACCCGCGCGGCCGTCGGCATCCCCACTGTTCTGGTCGCCGCAGGGTATATGAAATTAAGCGCGCTCATTCTGCCGCCCTGGCCCTACGCTATCCTGCCGCTGCTGGTGGTCGGCATAACCGGCTTTCTGCTTTGGAAAAAAATGATCCGCCTCTATTCCTTGCTTCAGGTCGCCATGCGCGATTCGCTGGGAAAAGGAGACGCCGAACCGGAGACAGCCGCGAATGCCCTATCAGTGTTTGTCGGCGCGCTGTCGCCGGAAAAGGTTCATCTGTCGCCATTCCGGTTGCACGACGGCTGTTGGGCGGTCGGAAAAACTCTCAAGAAAACCGGCCTGCGCACCAAAACCGGCGTAAGCCTCCTGCAGATTAGCCGCGGGAAAGACACGCTCCCTTCACCCGGCCCCGGCGATAAATTTGAAGCCGGAGACGAATTGCTTCTGATCGGAGAAACGGAACAGCTGCGCCAGGCCGAACAACTGCTGAAACACGGCCCGGTAGTTGAATCCCCGCTTACTTGATATAATTTTATTATGCCGCACGCGAAAGACCTCAAGAGATACATCGTCCTCGGCTGGGATTCCTCCGCCGCGCAGGCGGTAAAGAGCCTGGTGAGCCTGGGCGTAGAAGTAGCCGTGGCGGCGGAAACCGCGCCGGCGGGGCTTCCCCAGGGCGTCAAGTTCTTTGCCGGCCCGCCGCTGGAAAAGGATTCTCTCCTTGCCGCCGGGATCGAACACGCGGACGGACTTCTTCTTGCCTTGCCGGCCGACGATGCGCGGCGCGCCATAGCCCTGGCGCGGACCCTGAACGCGGCTATCCATGTAGTGGCGTCGCTCCAGGAAGACGATTCCGAAATCGCGCTCTGGGCGGCCGGCGCGGGATCTGTTATAGACGCGCAAAAGGAAGCCGGCAGGGAAATGGTCCGCCTGATGCTGGAGCCCGGGAACTCCACGCCGGAAGAAGACGACAGGATCTATTGTTCCCGGCTTCCGGTAAGCCCCGGTTCTCCCTGGGCGGGGCTAAGGCTTGCGGACCTGCGGGGGAAATTATCGCATGTCTCCGTAGCGGCCATACTGCCCGGCGGGAACTCGTCCAACGCGCTCAGCAACGACGATGCAAGAGCGTCCGCAGGCGATCTTCTGCTCGTCCTGGGCACAAAAAGCCAGTTGGAAGCCACGTTCCGGACGGCTGATGGCGGAACCCCATGAGTCATTCCCTGAATATACTGACGGATATCGGACTGGGAATTATTTTCGCCGCCGGTGCGTCCCATGTCGCCAGAGCATTGCGCCAGCCGCTTATCCTGGGCTATGTTCTGGGAGGAATTCTTCTCGGAACGCACCTCGGATTCGGACTTGTAACGGATGAAGCCAGTATAGAACTCATCTCCGAAATGGGGCTCATTCTTCTCCTGTTCATCATCGGCCTCGAAATCAACCTGCGGGACCTGCTGCGAATGGGCAAGGCAATGTTCACGCTGGGATTCGTACAATTTGCGGCCTGCGTGCTCATGGCCCTGGGTTTCTTTAAAATGTTCGGCTATTCCATGGGCGGCGGGAATTTCGACCTTCTTTATCTTTCGGTCGCGCTGGCTTTAAGCTCCACCCTCATCGTCGTAAAACTTCTGAACGATAAGTTTGAAACGGGCACGGTGGCGGGACGGCTGACCATCGGCATTCTCGTGCTGCAGGACATCTGGGCCATTATTTTCATGGCGTTCCAGCCCAACCTGCTTAACCCGGAACTGGGCGGTATATTGCGGTCATTCGGCCAGGGACTGATACTTGTAGCGTTCGCCTTTCTGGCCAGCAAGCATATCCTGGCCAGACTTTTCCACGCGGCCGGCAAATTCCCCGAACTGGTCTTGCTAAGCTCCACGGCCTGGTGCTTCCTCGTATGCGGCCTGGCGGAGCACGCCGGGCTCTCCAAGGAGATGGGCGCGCTCATCGCCGGGATGAGCATCGCGGCTTTTCCCTACGGTACGGATGTTATCTCCAAGCTGACCGGCATAAGGGACTTTTTTGTCACGCTCTTTTTTGTCGCATTGGGGCTTAAGGTGCCGCTGCCGTCCTGGTCGGTGCTCGGCATGTCATTTGTCATAGCCGGTTTTGTGATTTTCAGCCGCATCCTGTCCATGGTCCCCACGGCCAGAATACTTAAAACCGGGGTGAGGACCGGGTTTCTCACCGCGATCAATCTCTCCCAGATAAGCGAATTCTCTCTCGTTATCCTGGCGTTAGGCGCCGGGTATAAGCACATCACGCCCGAGCTGCAGTCGCTTGTGCTCACCTCGATGCTGTTGATGTCCGTTCTTTCCACCTACCTGATCCAATTCAATGACCGGCTGGCAAGATGGGGGCTGAGCCTGGTGTCCCGGATAGGTCTGAAAGATTCCTATAATCAGGAAACCGAAAGTGAATCCGGCGGAGAAGTCCGCGATATCGTCATACTTGGTTGCTTCAGGGAAGGGCTGGCGCTTCTGGACGCCATCGATAAAACGGCGGCGGATATCAAGCCGCGCGTTCTGGTTGTGGATTATAATCCTGCCATCAGGGGCCAGCTTGAGGCGCGGGGATATAAGCTGGCATATGGAGATCTGGCCCATCCTCAGACCTTGCACCATCTCGGCGTAGAAAAGGCGTCCCTCATTATCTGCACCATCTCGGACACTTTCCTGAAAGGCATAACTAACCGGAGATTATTGTCTCATCTTAAAAATATGGCGCCGGAGGCAAGATTCATCATGACAGCCGACGATCCCGTAGAAGCCGGGCATTTAAGAAGCGCGGGAGCGCATGACACTGTCCTGCCCAGTATCCTGACCGGAGCGCGAATGTTACAACTCATTAAATCCGGCTCCTCCGCCTGATTTTATCGTATGCTCTTCCGGCCATCGAATCTATTCGTGACAAAGACGTACAAACGTCCTATTGCCGTTGTGCTGGCGGTGGTTTTTATTGCCAGTGGCCTATTAATTACACACCTCGGTGAATTTCTTACAGCTAGAGCCGCCTCATATACCCGGTCGGACGTGGGCGGTGTGTGTCTGCTGGAGTCGCCTATGCGGTGGCAGCAAGGTACTGGCATTGCCAAGGTGTTGCTTCCTGCTGTCGTCTCGGTAGCGGTGGTCTTAATTATTCTGCTGTTTTCGGTGTTCCTGCCCTCTGCGGTTCTGCCTTCGGTCTGTCATGCCATACCGCACCTGCGCGGTCCGCCGGTATTCTAAACATAGCTCCAATCCTGGCGGGTATCCCTAAGTCCGGGCTATCCGCCCATTGCCCATAAATTAACTACGTCGCGGGGTGCTTCCCCACGATGTCTTGGCTGAACCCGATATTTTATATCGGAGGTCCAGCATAACTACAGCCGGCTTTTTAGGAAAGGGAAACTACTATGGAACTTATCGGAACCTTGCTTTTAATGATCGTGGTGTTCGCAATGATAGGAAAACGTAAGTAGGATAAGCTGTGGAAACGGCCCTGCGCGGCCGCGTAGGGGAGTTTCAGGATAAAAGTTCGACACTTCTTCGCGCAACATCCTGTGGTTTCATTGCTTTAAGGCTCCTGCTGGGCGCGGCACAAGGCTTCCATAGTGGCTTTGGTGGTGGCACAGGCGCTCAAAATGCGCATACTGTTAAATAGGAAGTTAAAGCTGCAAAGTCCACTATCTACCGGCCGTGCGCCTGTTAGGGAAGCCCCAGGATAAAACAGGCTTGCCCTACAAAATACGCCGTTAACTATACAGGAATAATCCCGGACCTGCGCGGTGTTGTTGAATATACTCCAGAGGCCATGTTGCTGCATTGAAACAGCGAAAGCCCCCCGGTTCCCGCCGGGAGGCAATTCACGCTGGTGTTACACAAGACCCTGGGCCATCATAGCCTCGGCCACTTTCTTGAAGCCGGCGATGTTGGCTCCCATCACATAGTTGCCGGGCTGCCCGGCCTCTTTGGCTGCCGTCACGCAGGCGCTGTGGATGTTTACCATGATACTGTGCAGATGTTTGTCTACTTCTTCTGCCGACCAACTCATACGCAGGCTGTTCTGGCTCATCTCAAGGCCGGAAGTGGTCACGCCGCCTGCGTTGGACGCCTTGCCGGGAGCAAACAGTATATCGGCCTTCTGGAAGGCTGTCACAGCTTCAGGCGTACAGGGCATATTAGCGCCTTCGGTTAAGCACAGCAGGCCGTTCTTCAGCAGCTCAGCCGCGTCATCAGCGTTGAGTTCATTCTGAGTCGCGCAGGGCAGTGCCACATCAACCTTTACACACCATGGCCGCTTGCCGGCGTGGAATTCAGCGCCATATTTTTGTGCGTAAGGCGCAACAATATCCTGCCCGGAGGCCCGGAGTTGCAGCATATAATCTATCTTTTCGCCGCTTATTCCGTTCTTGTCGTAAATATAGCCGTCCGGTCCCGAGATAGTTACAACCTTTCCGCCCAGATCGCCGACCTTCTTCACCGCGCCCCAGGCCACGTTGCCGAAGCCGGACACCGCCACAGTCTTGCCTTTCATATCCGTGCCCTTGGTCTTAAGCTGCTCCTGGCAGAAGTAGACTACTCCGTAGCCGGTGGCTTCGGGGCGTATCAGCGAGCCGCCCCAACTGAGGCCTTTACCTGTCAGCACGCCGGTGAATTCGTTCTTAAGGCGTTTGTATTGGCCGAACATATAGCCGATTTCGCGGCCGCCAACGCCGATGTCTCCAGCCGGCACGTCCGTATTGGGACCGATGTGGCGGAACAACTCGGTCATGAAGCTTTGGCAGAAGCGCATCACCTCTGCATCGCTCTTGCCCCTCGGGTCGAAGTCTGACCCGCCCTTGCCGCCGCCCATCGGGAGGGTAGTAAGCGAATTCTTAAAAATCTGCTCAAAGCCCAGGAATTTAAGTATGCTCAGGTTCACGGACGCATGGAAGCGCAACCCGCCCTTGTACGGCCCGATTGCGCTGTTGAATTCGACGCGGAAGCCGCGATTAACCTGATATTCGCCGTTATCATCCTGCCACGGCACGCGGAAGGTTATTACGCGTTCAGGTTCCACAATACGGTTTAAGATCTTCGCTTTTATGTACTCCGGGTGCTTCTCAAGTATCGGGGCCAGGGTTTCAATAACTTCTTTGACTGCCTGGTGAAATTCTTTTTCTCCAGGGTTCCTGGCGGTCACTTCCGCTATGAGGCTGTTTATGTAACTCTGCACTGAGGTGTTTGTCATATTCCTTCCTTTAAGTTTAATTTATCCGCCGCAGATCTGTGTTCCGTGTCCCGGTTATATCCATGAAGGCTTTCGCCGAGGCCGACATTTTGCGCGACCGGTTATAAATGAGATAAAGGGAGCGTGTGGGTTGCGCGTCGTTGAACCGGACTATATGCAGTTCCTTTTCCCGCTCCGCTTCCCGCACGGCAGACAGAGGTAATAGCGCGAGCCCTGCTCCGGAGGAAACCGCGGTCTTAATGGTTTCAATATCGTCCAGTTCCATCTTCATATTCACCTTGACAGCGTGTTTCCTGAAAAACTCATCAACGCACTTCCTGGACGGCGAAGCTTTTTCGAAAGAAATGAAATCAAGGCCCTCTATTTCCCGTACCGCAATAGCGCGTTTTCGGGCCAGTTTGTCTGACATGCCGGTCAGAAGCACCATTTTATCTTCTCCGATCGGTAGAAAGATGAGTCCCTGCAGTTTGTTGCAAGGGCCGGCGATGATGCCGAAATCTGCGCGGCCGGAGAGTATATCGCTCCGGATCTGCTGGAACTGCAGGTATTCGACGCTGACTTTGATGTTGTGATGGGCGGCCATGAATTTGCGGATATGCCCCTGCAGCAGGTAAATGCCCGCGCTGTAAATAGTGGATATTCTCACCTCTTCAGCGGGAGAGGGAACGGAGAACTGCCTGGTGGAAACTATCGCGTTCTCATAGACAAGGATTATCTTTTTGGCGGCTTCATATAATTTCTCACCGCAGGAAGTGGGCACGAGCTTATTAGTTAGACGGTTAAGCAGCCGGCATTTTAAAACAAAATCCAGTGTCTTTATCTGCTGGCTGACCGCGGACTGGGAAATAAAATTAAGTTCCGCTGTCTTTGAAAAGCTTCCGGTATCCACCAGGTCCCGGAAAACCTTTAGTGTTTCTATGTTCATACGGTACCGGGCGTAAGGCGCCAGCCATAAGCTAATCCCCGTCGGTGATCAGGAAGTTCTTGAACTGCCAGGGGTCCTTCTTGTCAATGTACGGGTTGTTGTGGCCATGGAAGGCATTGGTGTAATGCTTCAGCGGCGTCCAGTCGGAGGGCGCGGAGTGCAGTTTGCCCAGCCAGGGCCTGGCTATCTTCAGCACATAGTCATGCGGCAAGTCCTCCGGCACGCAGAGCCCCCTGGCGTGGTTCTCCATCATCCACATCGCGGCCGCGATAACGCCTATGCCCACCTGTATGGTGGTCGCGTTCTGGTGCGGCACCAGTTTGCGGGACTCGTCTATGCCCAGAATGCTGCCGGTCCACCAGGAGTTATACGGGTGGCCCATCAGCAGCGCGCCCAGTATATCCGTCCCCGCGGTGATCTCGTCGTTCATGATGCGGTGCCGGGCCTGTAATTTATAGTCGTTGCCGCGCAGCTCGTTTAGCGAGGCGATGGCCGCGTCCGACGGGCAGTAGGCGTAATGCACGGTGGGGCGGTATACGGCTTTGCCGTTATCCCAGACGGTCAGCTTGTCGGACAGCGTGAAGGCCTCGCCGTGGCGCACCACCATGCCGTGTATGCAATAGTCCGGCACCCAGGAGGAAACCCATGTATTCATTCCCATGCGGGCCAGGCAGATTTGGTTCTTTGGCCCTTCCTTATGGCCATAGGCCAGCGGCGGGAGTTCCTTCTCATGCGTGCCCCAGCCCAGCTCGGAAGTGGTCACGCCTTCCTCGCGGAAACCTTCCACGCTCCAGGTGTTGACGAATTCTCCGATCTGCTTGGGCTTATCGGATATCTGAGTGTCGCGTTCGCTGATGTGTATCACCTTTACACCGAGTTCCCGGGAGAGCTCATTGAAAGCCAGGTCCATCATCAATTGGCGCAGCTTTTCGGCCTTCGCCCCTTTTGCCTTGCGCTCGTCGAGCAGCCGGGCGGCGATGTCCAGTAGGCCTTTCTTGGCGAAATGCGAGATCAGGCCGGGGTTGGCCCCGTGCTCTATCACGGCGGTCGGGCCCGGG
>MGVB01000059.1:9248-11874 GCA_001800275.1 Elusimicrobia bacterium RIFOXYA12_FULL_57_11 | reverse complement strand
AACCGCCGAAAGGCGGGCCACCGAACCAGGACCCCGGAGACCGCGCCGCCCTAAAGGGCGGGAGACGGACCAGGGAACACCCCGCAAACGCGCTGCATGCGCTAGCCGCGAACCGGGGGAACCGCGCCGGGGCCGGGGACGAACCCCGCACCGAAACCACCGAGATCAGCTCGACCGCACACCGCACCGCCGACGCATTTAAGAGATCAGGACTACACAACGAGTATAACAGGCGCCTGTTGACTTGTCAAGGCCTAATTACAAAAACTTTAAACCTGAGGGCCAGGAAGGTCGGCAGCGTCGGGCAGCTCCATGGAATCTACCGGGCGGCCCGCCACCACCTCAAGGAACAAAGCCCCGTAGCGCTCCAGTTTCCGCTCACCTATTCCCTTCATGCCGCGCAGTTCTTCCAGCGTACGCGGCTTTACCGCGGACATTTCTATAAGCACGCTGTCGTGAAAGATCACATAGGGCGGCACGCCGGCCTTATCGGCTATCACCCGGCGGTAGGCACGCAGGCGCTCGAACAGCGCCTCGTCGGGCTCCATGCCCCCGGGCAGCGCCGCGGCCTTTTTAAGGGCTTTGGATTTTTTAGCGCCCTTGACCCTGGGGGGAACAGGCAGGCCCAGCACCACTGTCTTCTCGTCACGACACAGGGCCTTCCCGTCGGCGGTAATACGCAGCAGCGGATACTCCCCCTCTTCCGTGACCTCAAGAAAATCCTGCACCACCAGCTGGTCTATCCAGGAGCGGACGGCGGCCTCGCCGGAATCTTTAAGGATGCCGAAAACCTTAAGAAGGTCGTGGCCGTTGGCGGCCATACGGTCGTTAACCCTCCCCAGCAGCAGGTTCACCACGTAGCCGGTGCCGTAACGTCCTTCGGCTCGCCAGGCCGCGCTCAGCACCTTTTTAGCCGTCAGCACGGCCTCCTCTTTGGGCAGGCTTTTCGTCTCCCCAAGGCAGACGTCACAGGCGCCGCAGCCGGCCTCCCCCTGCGCCGCTCCGGGCGCCGGGTAGGGCGCCGCAAAATGCTGGGCAAGCAGGCTGTGGCGGCACACGGGACTTACCGCATAACGCCCGATGTCGCGCAGCTGGCGCTCCAGGGAACGTTCCCTTTCCGGCGGCAGGGCGGCGTCTTTCTTAGCCAGGAAGCGATGCGTGGCCAGATCGGACACGGCAAAGAGCAGCACGCATTCCGCGGGCTCTCCGTCGCGGCCCGCCCGCCCGCTTTCCTGCTGGTAATGCTCCACGGAGCGCGGCGTATTAGCGTGCACGACATACCGTACATTAGAGCGGTCTATACCCATGCCGAAAGCGATGGTGGCCACAATAACGTCCAGCCGCTCGTTGACGAAATCCGCCTGCGCTTTTTGCCTGGCGGCGGCGTTAAGCCCTGCGTGATAGGGGGAGCAGGACACCCCAGCGTCCGCAAGCCCGGCCGCGATGCGTTCAACGTGCTTGCGGGTCTGGGCGTAAACTATGCCCCCCTCTCCCGGATGGCGGCGCACCACCTCCAGCACCTGCTTGAACTGGTCCCTGCGGGGGAAAGCCCGGTAGATCAAATTAGGGCGGTCCGGATGGCCGATAAGGATCTCCGGAGAGCGCAGCCCCAATTGTTTAAGAATATCAGCCTGCACGGCCGGAGTGGCGGTAGCCGTAAGGGCCATACGCGCGGCTTCGGGGAACTGGTCAAAAACTTCCATGAGACGGCGGTATTCCGGGCGGAATTCGTGCCCCCAGTGGGAAACACAGTGCGCCTCATCTACCGCCAGCAGCGTAACGCGCGCGGTCATAAGCCCGTTAAGGTCACCCGCCAGCAGGCGCTCGGGGCTGACATAAAGCAGCTTGGTCCTGCCACCGGCCAGGTTAGCGAAGGCTTCCCTTTTCTGCGCGGCTTTAAGGTTGGAATGGAGGGCGTCCGCGGCCAGGCCAGCTTCGCGCGCGGCCGCAACCTGGTCGTCCATCAGGGCTATCAGCGGAGAGATCACCACCACGAGACCATTTCCAATGGCCGCCGGCAATTGGTAGCACAGGCTTTTGCCGCCTCCGGTAGGAAGCACCACCAGACAGTCCCTCCCGGACAGCGCGGCCGCTACGGACTCCGCCTGCAGAGGCTTGAACGTGGAATATCCCCATCGTTTTTTTAATATTTCTCCCGCGGTCATTTAAGGATAGTATATCATTCCAGCCTGTCAAAGGCATGTCGCAGGCAGAACACGGCCCGACCCTTTTTGCCGGTATTTTCAGCAGCCGCCGGCCTGCCAGCCTCCGGAATATTTGCAAAAAGTCTTCTTCTACCGCTATAATATCCGTAGCGGTGTTTCTTTAATAGCGATCGGATACAAGATTCTGCCCGCGTTTTTCCAGGCACACTGATACGCGCACGCAAGCGCTCAGACGGCTGCCGGGGCGGGCAAAGCGCGAAAACATGACCTCCATACTCACTAAAAGCGAGACCTGCCGCCTGAGCTGCGCGGCCCGGCCGGAGCTACCCTGATGGCAGAGACACAAGGCCGCGTACTGGTGGTAACAATCGGCCGGGAACTCCTCGACGAGATGACACCGTCTTTATCCGGCAGGGGTCTGGAACTCGTCTGCGTGCCCTCGCTTAAATACGCGTCAGACA
>MGVB01000059.1:228-9241 GCA_001800275.1 Elusimicrobia bacterium RIFOXYA12_FULL_57_11 | reverse complement strand
CACCGGCGATTGCTTCGCCCTGGTGGTGGATTTCAATAAGATAGCCCCTGCCGAACGCGAATATTTCCTGGCGCTGCACAAGCAATTTCCGAAAGTGCATTTTTTCACGCTCGAGAACATAATGAGCAACGCGCCTGCCACGCCCGCACCGCTGCGCCGCCTGAGTTGGCCGCTGCCCATGGGTTTTGCTGACCAGGTAAGGGTCACAGAACGCCCCATAATCATCCTGGCCGACCAGGTGCTGTTCACTACCGGTGCAGTACAGAGCGCCCTGCAGCAGGCCGGGGTGCAGGCGGTGTCACTGGAATCCGTCGCGAACCTGCCACAATTCATCAGCCAGCAGAACACCGCCCGCATTCCCCAGATCCAGCCGAAAAAAACCAAGAGCCTCTGGTCGCAGCTGGGCGGCGGGGAAGAGCCCGCGCCGGAGGCAACGCCGACTCCGGGCAATGTGGTAGTAGCCCAGTTCCCCGGGACCATCGATGAGGCCGACGCGCTGGATATCCAGGTCCGAAAAACCAACCCGGAGGCCGTCTGCTATTTTGTGTCCGGCATGGACATGACGCGCTACGCAGTAGGGACGCTCAAGGAAGGACATCCAGTAGCCCTTCCGCGGGAGCAGGCCGGGCGCATTGCCGGCATCCTCATAGACAGCAGCGAGGGCGGTGCCGCCCGTCCCAAAGAGAAACAGCGGGACCGCATTATCCTGCTGGACAATTTCAAACCCACACTGGACTCCCTGGGGCAGTCCCTTACGGGCTCGGGCTACGAGGTAACCACATCCATGGACGGCGAGGCCGCCCTGAAGCTCTGCACTAAAGGCAATTTCCATTTGGCCGTGATCGGCACCGCCATAACCTTCGCGCAGCATTCCGGAGCTGAACTCGCCCAGAAGATGCGTGAAAGGGACCCCGACCTGCGCATCATCTTCATGGTGGACCAATACCCCCTCCAAGCCGCGCTAAAAGGTGTGAGCCAGGTAGTGGAACTCGGGCTTGACGATGCTATCCTGAAGCCGGTAGAGGCCTCGCGCCTGATATTCTCCGTGGAGAAGGCGCTGGAAAGGCGTTTTTTGATACTCGAGAACGCGCGCCTGCTGAAAGAAATGCAGGACCTTAACAGGCAGCTGGCCCAGGTAAACGGCTTCCAGAAGAATTTCTTCGCCACAGTGGCGCACGACGTCAAAAGTCCCCTGACCGCCATCCTCGGCTATTCCGAGATTCTGACCATGAAGCTGAAAAACCAGCCGGGCGAGGGCAAATACGCCGCCAATATCCACACCTCCGCTAAAACGCTGAACGTCCTTATTTCCGACTTGGTGGACCTGGCCGCGATAGAATCCGGCAAGCTACGAGTGGAGATAGGCACACTGGATCTGCTTTCAGTGGTAAACGACGTGCGCGGGCGGGTGGAGATAGCGGCCCAGAAGCGGAGCCTCACCCTCATAATGGAAGTGCCGCCGGTGCTCCCTCCGCTGGCCGGCGACGACGCCCGCATAGGCCAGGTTGTCCAGAACCTCTGCACCAACGCCATCCAGTACACCAAGGAAGGCGGCCGCATCACGATAAAAGTGGAGACCGCCGCGGACAAGGTCGTAGTCAGCGTGATAGACACCGGCATCGGCATTTCGAAGGAAGACCTGCCGCGCGTCTGGGAACGTTTCTTTCAGACCGAGGCGGCAAAGGGCATGCGCAAGGCGGGTTTCGGCCTGGGCCTCAAGATCGCGCGCGAAATAGTGCTGCGCCACGGCGGAGAGATGGGCATAGAGTCCGAACTCGGCGTCGGCTCACGCTTCTTCTTCCACATCCCCATCAAGAAATAAAGTCCGCTGGGACCCGGGCGGGAATGCTTAGCCGGTTCATTTACCCCAATTAACTGAACCTATCCTCTTCACGGCTTCGGCCAGTACGGGCTCGGGCTCGGTCAGTGAAAACCTTACATAGCCTTCACCACACCCGCCGAACCCGGAGCCTGGCGCGGCCAAAAGCGAAATGCGCCCGAGCATCAGGCACACGGCGTCGATGGAGCTTATCTTCACCGGCGGCCTGGCCCAGATAAAACAACTGCCCCTGGGCCGCGCGAACCGCCAGCCGCACTGCCGCAGGCCTTCGCTGAAAGCCGCGGCCCTGGCCTTGAACCTTTCCCTTATCCCCGGCACTATCGCGCCGTGGTTTTTCAGAGCGAAAGCCACGGCATTCTGCACCGCGTTGAACTGCCCCGAATCTATATTTTCCTTAAGCTGGTTGAGCGCGCAGACCACCTTGCTGTTGCCCACCACCCAGCCGGCGCGCCAGCCCGCCATGCAGTAAGTCTTGGAGGCGGAATAAAATTCCACGGCCACATCCCTGGCCCCCTGGACCTCAAGAATGCTGGGAGTCGGCTTGTCGAAATAAATTTCGCAATAAGCGGCGTCCTGGGCTATGATTATCCCGTTCTTCCTGGCCCATTTCACAAGGTCTTTATAAAATTCCAGGGTGACACCAGCGCCGGTAGGGTTATTGGGGTAATTCGTGAAGAAAAGCCTGGTCCTGTTAACTATTTTCTGCGGAATCTTGGCAAGGTCCGGCAGGAAATCGTTGGCCTCATTCAGCGGCACGTCATAAATATGCCCCCCGGAAAGCACCACACCCGTCCTGTAGGTGGGATAAGTAGGGTCGGGGATAAGGCAGTAATCCCCGGGATTCATAACCACCAGGGGCAGGTGCGCTATCCCCTCCTTCGAGCCTACAAGTATGGAAACGTCCTTATCCCGGTCGAAAGAGAGGCCATGGCGCTTTTTATGCCAGTCAACAACGGCCCGGCGCAGGTTCTCGTTGCCCTTTGTGTTCGGATAGCGGTGGTTCGCGGCATTACTGATTTCCTTTACGGCGCAGCTCACTATGGAACTGTCCGTAGGGATATCAGGGTCCCCTACCGCCAGACTGATTATATTTTTTCCTTTGGCCCGCTCCGCTTTTTCCATGCGGTAAAGTTCTTCAAAAAGGAACGGCTTGAAGCGTTTTATTTTTTCGCTTAATTCTATTTTCATAATTCCCCGTATTCCGGCGCTCTACACAAGCTGGCAGATGGTGACCTGCGGATCGCCCTCCACCTCGGCCAGCAGCGTTTTATCCTTGGTAAATATTATCAACTGCCAACCGGTTTCCCGTTGAAAATGCCGGAGCATGGTGAGCGCGGCGGCGCGGCGCGGCGCGTCCAGGGCGGGAAACGGATCATCCAGCAGCATAAGGCCGGGCTCGGCGCCGCGCGCGGCGGCGGCAAGAGTCAGGCGGGCCGCCAGCATAAAACAGTCGCGGGTGCCGGAAGAAAGGTCGTCAAGCGCGCGCATGGCGCCGCCGGCGTCCTTAAGAGCAACGCTTTCAAGCGACAAACTCCCTATATGCAGGTCCGACAGGGGCAGCACCCTGGCCAGCAATATCCCCACCTCGCGCGCCAACCCTTCGAATTTGCGCGAGGAATCAGCCTCTATTTCCCGGTAAACACCGGCCGCCAGCTCCGCGCCGGAGCGCGCAAGGGCATCGGCCGCTATTTCCTGCTCCAGATCGTATTCCCTGCGGCATAAAGCGTTCAGCGTTTCGGGCACCCGGGCCAGGTCCTTGTTGAAAGTGACTGAAAGGTTTTCGCGCTCTATTTTCCTGCGGCCCAATTCCTCTTCCAGTTCCGCGCGCTCCGCGGAAAGGGCGATTACTCTGTTTTCCTGCGTGGCCATGTCCCTTTCATAATCCGGCCGCACGCGCACCCCGGCGCCCTCCAGTTCTTTCACGCGGCTGTCCAGCAGCGTTATGAGGGAGGCCGGCCCGGAGCACTTCTCCAGTTCAAGCAGCTCTTTTATCCTGGCCGAATTTCTGGCGGTTTCCCCGGCCAGGCTCTGGCGCAGATTCGCCCGGGACAGGTATCCATCGCGGTCGGGACAGCCGGCGCCCGCAAGCCATTTCCGGGCGGCAGCGGCGCAGGCATCCTTATCTTCGGCAAGCGTTATGCTTTTATCATTCAGTTCCTTAAGCGCGGCGCGGGCTGCCAGGCCGTCCTTGCGGTTATTTTCCACGGCAATATCCCAGCTGCGGGCCATCGCTTTTAAATTGAGCGCGGCTTCCATAACTCCGGCCGGGGTGTCGCGTTCTATATCCACGCGCGCAAAACCGAGGTTCACCCACTGGTCGTAAACGGCGGCAAGGCTTGCCGGCCCGGCCGCAAGGCCAGCGGGCAGATCAGCCGCACGGAAAAGATAACGGTCCAGGGCCACAGCGGCAGCGGCAAAAAAAGCGGCCAGCACGTAGCCAAGAGGGCCGTTCTTCGCCATGTAGAGCCCCAGCGCGGCTCCGGCCGCGCCAAAGCCCCATATACCGTAGCGCAAACCCGCGGGCGGGCGCGGCTCCGGGCCGGCGGCCTGCCCCGGCCGGGTGATTTTCTCGAGCTCCGGCAGCAGCCGCTGGGCAGCGTCTGCTATGCGGCGCGCCACACGCTGCGATTCCAGCAGGGAAGCTTTTTCCCCGTCAAGCTTGCCTATCGTATCCAGGGTGGCGTTAATAGTACCGCTTATTTCGGCCACACCGCGCTCAGCGGCGGCTATTTTATCCGCCAATAGGTCATATTCTTTCAACGCCTCAGCGTTGCAGCCGGAAACCTCGGCCAGTTTCTTCTCAGCCTGTATGGCGCCGGCCACCAGGTCCCTGTCGCGTAGTCCCTGGTGAAGGGCGCGTATTTTTTTATAATCGTCAAGGCGCCCGCCCGCGGCCGCAAGCTCCGCCGCTAAAACCGATTTTTTATTTTCGAGTGCGGCGATGTCCGCCTCACTCGCCGCAAGGCCGGTTTTGGCCGCCGCGATGGCGGTTTCCTGGGAACGCAGCAGGGCGGCCTTCTCGCGGGTTTCGGCCAGGTCCGAATTCAGCCGGTTAAGGTTTTTCTGATGCCGGGTGGCGTTGGAAACAGAAGCTCTTTTCTCCAGTTTCCCAGCTATCTCGGCCGGGTTATAGCCGTGCCTGTAAAGAGAGTTCTTGGCGGCCTCGGCCCAGGACCCGCCTTTTTCCGCGTCCACGCTTATCTGCCCCGCGCGTATGGCAAAAAGCTCAAGGAATTCCACCGCGTCTCCGAAAGCGGGCACGGCTCCGGACGCCCGAGCCTTGCGATCTTCTCCATAGCGGGAGGCAAGCCTGGCCCAGACCTGGCCTCGCTTCGGGGCCGCGGCGCAGGCGGCCTCGAACAGGGCGTCGAAAAGCGTGGTTTTACCCGCCTCATTGGGGCCATAGACCATGGTAAAAGCCCCGAAATCAAAACGTTCGTTCCTGAATTTGCCGTAATTATCCAGAGAGATCTTCTTGATCATTCCAGGTCCCCCGCCAGGGCGGCAAGCCCCTGCTGCCGCGCGGCCACCCAGCGCGGCATTTCCGGTGAATCTTCCGCCGGACGTCTGGAGTCCAGTTTTTCAAGGAACTGTTTGGCCAGCGCGTTGTCGGCAAGCCCGCCGAAAATCTCAACCTGGTCGGAAAGCAGCTCCAGCCGGCGCGGGTTTTTTGCCCTTAATACACCCTCCACCACGCTCTTCAGCCCGGCCAGCGCGTTGGCGTCTTCAACCAGACCGGAAAACCTTACCACTATGTAATCCCTGTATGGGGCCGGGCATTTTTCCAGTAATTCCCTCATAGCCGTTGGTAGAATGGAGGAATCGGGGTTCACAGGCAGCGTAAAGTACCTGTATTCACCCGCCGCTTTAATAAAAAGGTCCTGCCTGGCGCCTATCTTCCCGCCCTCCGTTTCAAAGAAAACGGCCTTGCGCGGACCATCCTCCCACTTGCGCCAGACGCGCGCGGAACCGCAATAAACGGCAAGGGTACCGCCAATAAGGGTCTCCCGCGCGGAATGCACATGGCCTAGGGCCGCGTAGTCGGCCTCCAGCCAGGCAAACAGGCTGTCCGGGATCACTCCGGCCTGCTGCTCCTCCTGGTCCGGCCCGCGGTAAACAGCCGAACTGGTACCGTGCATCAAGAGCAGCCGCGCGCGGCCCGGAGCCTTAGGCGGCAGCTGCCATTTGCGGTAACCGGAATAATCGGAGGAGTGCGGCACGCAGATAAACTCGGCCTCAGGTGTTTCAAGTGTTTTACCGCCGCACGCGGCCGCAGCGTCCGTCATCAGCTCCAGTCTGCCAAGGTCGAAGCTGGAAAGCCTGTCTTTGGGTCCGCGGCCTATATCCTCATGATTGCCGGGGATATAAAGAGCGCGGCAGCCCGCGCGCAGCAGCTGCACCTCCTGGCGCACGGAATTCAGAAGGCTGTTTTCTTTCAGGTCCTTAAAGGAATCGAAGAGGTCTCCGCACAACAAAAGGAAGTCCGCCTGCCTGGAATTGGCCAGGCAAACAAGTTCGCGCAGGACCTCCAGCCCGTATTCCCGGTCAGGGCCGGAAGTCAGGTGCAGGTCCGAAGCGTGGAGTATTCTGAGCATGCAACCGTATTCTATAAAATAACCGCGCAAGCGTTCCCCGAAACCCGCCGGCCGTTTTATGCCGGAAGGCCGCTTATGCCGATAAAAAAAGCCGCCTCTAAAAAGGCGGCTTTCTGCCGTCGGCGCTTGTTTAAGGGCGGCTCACCGGAACCGGGGCCTGTTCATGTCTACGGCGCTATCCGGCCGAGCAACTGACATTCCGGTGAAAGTTCGGCAAAATTCCTTGCAAGGCAGGCCCGAAGCTCTTTGTAATCTCCCGTCAAATTTTTACAGAACTTTTCTATATCGTTCCTGCAGGCGCTGCTTTTCGCGCGCGCTTTCATGTTTTTCTCTATTATTTTCCGACACCCTTCGGAAAGTCTGGAATCATGCCCGATTAAACATCGCATGAACCGGCCGTCTCCTGGCTTAAGGTTTTTACACAACCTTTCCCCATCTATCACACACGGGTTGGTTTTCGGTATTTCCGCTTTTTTCTCCATAATGCGGGTCAGGCATGCGAACGAAACCTTGTCTTGCTGTGATCTCAGACATTCGGCGTATTTCCCGTCATTCATCTTCATGCCCTTGCACAACAGTTTCGCCTCCTCGCGGCAGGGATTCGTATCACCCAGGTCCTCCCCGATATACCCTCCCGCGGCGCCGGTGGACGGACGCTGCGCCGCCGCAAAAGCGGGCAGCAGCAGAGCAAGCCCGGTTAAAAGAAATCGTATTTTTTTCATGGTCAGCTTCTCCTTAGAAACTTAACGCCCCGTACCAGCCCCTAGTATAGCGCAAAAAGCCCCCAGTGTAAACCGCCAGAATTATCCGCCCGCCGCGGCCGTGTACCCGCGGGGAGCGTTCTCCAACCCGACACGCCTTTGTCGGGTTAGCCTGCTATGCTATTCAGACATCACGGACGCCTTCATTGAACTGCCGGGGGACGGAGGGGTTATGAAATGGAAAGTTAAAGAGTTATTTTCAGAGACTTACCTGGCGAAAAAAGAAGGCGGCCTTACCGCCTATATATACCGGGCGCTGAAATGGCCCGACTTTCACAGCCATTGCGGTGCGCCGGCCTACGAGGTAAAGTACGGTGGTGAAGCCATAGCCCTGATCCGGTTCGAAGGCAGGGGCGCCGCGGTAAGCGCGCTTGCCGCGGCTGCACGGTTCCCCGAGATAACAGACCTGGACCTGGTGGAACTGGCGCTATGGCTGAGCAAAATACGGACCGCCGCTTCGCTTAACTGACCAACGCCACGGCGCGGCGGCTTATTTCCGCAGTCAGGCCACGGAAAATAAACGTGTGCACCGGGTACAGCATATGCCAGTAAATATTCCCCAAAAGCCCGCGCGGCTCGAAGTACGCGGTAACGCGCAGCATGCATGACCGGGGCCCGCGGGCGCGGGCCTCGAACTGCAGCCAGCCCTTGCCCGGCAGTTTCATCTCCGCGCGCAGCAGCAGCATGCTGTTTTCCACCACGCGTTCTACACGCCAAAAATCCAACGCCTCGCCCTGGCAGACAATATCCGGGTGGCGCCGGCCAAGCCGCATACCCACTCCCCCTATAAGACGGTCTTGCAGGGCCTTGAGGCTCCACAACCATTGCGCGTAGAACCAGCCGCGCCGCCCGCCTATACCGGAAAAAACCCTGAAAACATTTTCTGCGGGCGCCGGCACCATAACACAATGGTCCTGGAGGATAAGGCCCTCCGTGTCTATAAAAGAGCAGGCCCGGCTGTAAGCCGGCTCATAGGCCGTGGTCCAGGAGGTCTCCACATTGTTCTCGCTTACGCGCATCAGGGCATACTGCACGGCGGTGCGGTAGTCCAGCGGCTTGATCTCCGGGAACAGTTCGCGGGCAAGGTCGTTGGAGCAGACAACATTATTGCTGAGGCTCTCCATCAGGGGCTTTGCCAGCACATATGGAACCGGGGTAAGCAGCCCCACCAGGCGGGCCGCCAGCTTTGGCGACCACAGCAGACAGGAGAAGAACCCGCGTTTAAGGCCGCGGGTTTCGGCATAAATAGCCATAAGCTGCCGGTAGGTATAAACGCCAAGGCCGCCGATATCTATTATTTTCCCGTCGGAGACCGGCTCCTCCAGCGCGGCCGTAAGATAAGACAGCACATCGCGTATGGCCACCGGCTGGCAAAGGGTGCTGGCCAGGAAGCGGAAACACGGGATAACAGGCAGGCGTTCCGCCAGATAACGGATAATTTCGAAAGAAATGCTGCCGGAGCCGACTATAACAGCGGCACGGAATTCCGTGACGTTCAGCCCGGCCTCGCGCATCAGCGCTCCCATACGGTGACGTGAACGCAAATGGTGCGACAACCCGTTAATATCCGTACCCAGCCCGCCCAGATATATTATTTTTTTAACACCGGCGGCTTTAGCGGCCGCGGAGAAGTTGCGGACGGAAGTTTCTTCCAAAGCCTCGAAATTTTCCGTATCCGCCATGGAATGGATAAGATAATAGGCGGCGTCCGCCCCGGCCATTGCCGCGCCCAGTCCCTGCCCGCAGAACACGTCTCCCCTGACAATATCCACATTGCCGGACCACGGCCGCCCCTGCAGGTCTTCGGGGTGGCGGGC
>MGVB01000059.1:0-219 GCA_001800275.1 Elusimicrobia bacterium RIFOXYA12_FULL_57_11 | reverse complement strand
CACTGGCCTGCCTACTCGCGTGGCCATTGGCCAAGACGTGCTGCCTGTGTGGGGCAACCTGCAACAGCAACCAACCGTGGAAACCCTGTTGGAAGCGGGGTACCGCTACGTCTATGTAGATGAGAATTGGTGGAACGATATACCCGAATCCAGCCGGGAATCGCTCTCTGCCGGTTGTGTCTCACTCCTGGGCGAATACTACGACGCTGAACAGGTTAC
>MGVB01000058.1:7985-19990 GCA_001800275.1 Elusimicrobia bacterium RIFOXYA12_FULL_57_11 | reverse complement strand
TTACTGTTATGGAAATAATTTTAAGGAAAATGCGTCTCATGTGCCCCTCCCCCAGTGTGCTGTGGTGCCTGTGGTTTATTGCTGGCTATAGTATAGTGTACGCACGCGGGTTTGTCAATTAACAGCGGAAAATATAGCCCAAGGGCGGTATTTGGGATGAGGTGCGCGCTCCATTAACGCGGGAAATCGCCAGGTGTTCATGGGCATTACTTGTGGAACACCTCTTCTAGGATTACCTTTGCGATATTTTCACCGAGCAGTTTATTGCCTTTGTCGGTGCAGTGGCCGAAATTGCCTCCGAATATATCAATAAAATATGCGGCAAAGCCCTCTTTCTTTACGGCGTCACTGAAAATCTTTTTGTTGTCAACGAACACGATATTATCCGTCTTCCCGGCAAATATATTTCTTAATGATTCCATGCCGCGCATTGGATATTGTACGCAGACAATCCGTATCTTTCTTTTATCTAAAATAGCTTTAAGGGTACGGTAACTATTCGCCGTGACCGGGTTGTATCCGTTTGTGTTCAGGCGGATTGCCTTCTGGTAATACGCCTCCTGCCTGAACCGGTCTTTACCCCGGGATAAGTGTTCAAGCCCGTGGTAGGCATTGTCGTCCCCTGGATTTATTTGCAGCGCTTTTTTAAATTCTTCTTCCGCCTGTTTAAATTTTCCCTGTTCCTGATAGGCTATTCCAAGGGCAGCGTGTCTATCGCTATTTTCCGGGTTCAGTTTTAACGCTTTTTTAAATTCTTCTTCCGCCTGCTGAGATTTCCCCTGTGCCTGATATATCTTTCCAAGGATATCGCATGTGCTGGCCTTCCCGGGATCAAGTTTCAGCGCTTTTTTAAATTCTTCTTCCGCCTGCTGAACCCTTCCCTGCTCCCAGTATGTCCCTCCAAGGGCAACGTGGGTATTACTGTCCCCAGGTTTAAGTCCCAGCGCTTTTTTAAATTCTTCTTCCGCCTGCTGAAGTTTTCCCCGGTCCTGATATACCTTGCCAAGGTCAGTGTGCCTGTCACTATCCCCAGGATCAAGTTCCAGCGCTTTTTTAAATTCTTCTTCCGCCTGCTGAAATTCCCCCTGTTCCCGATATGTCGTTCCAAGGACAATGTGTATGTTATTGTTTCCTGGCTTAAGTTCCAGCGCTTTTTTAAACTCTTTTTCCGCCTGCTGAAATTTCCTTTGTCTCCAATAGGCCCTTCCAAGGGCCTCGTGTCTGTTACTATCCTCTGGTTTCAGTTCCAGCGTTTTTTCGAATTCTTCTTCCGCCTGCCTGAATTTTCCCTGTTCCTGGTATAATCTTCCAAGTTCAAAGTGCGTTTTATCATTCCCCGGGGTTAATTGGATGGCTTTTTTAAATTCTTCTTCCGCCTGCTGAAGTTTTCTTTGTTTCCAGTATGCCAGTCCAAGGGCACTGTGTCTGTTGCTATCTTCTGGCTTAAGTTCCAGCGCTTTTTTAAATTCTTCTTCCGCCTGCTGTAATTTTCCCTGTTTTTGGTATAACCTTCCAAGTTCAAAGTGTCCTCTGTCCTCCCGGGGATTTATTCGGGCGGCTTTTTTAAATTCTTCTTCCGCCTGCTTGAATTTACTTTGTCTCCAATAGGCCCTTCCAAAGGCAACGTGTCTGCCACTGTCCCCTGGTTTCAGTTCCAGCGCTTTTTTAGACTCTTCTTCCGCCTGCTGACGCCTACCTTGCGCGGTTTTAACGGGCTCCGTATCTTGGGCGTTTGGCCCCGCAGCGGAAGTGGGCGTCGGCGGTATTTCAGTGGCTTGCGCGCCTGGGGCAGGCAGTGCCCAGCCGCCTGTTTTAAAAACCAGATGAATGAAGAGCCTTGTTAACTTGTATATCTTCAGGGATTTGCTAACCGATACTATTTTAGACGCAGAGGGATGTTCATCCGGCAAATGCGCCGCACCGGCATCATTTATGCCCATCATGGTCACCACCATGTCGGGTTTATATTTATCCAGGTAGTATTCTGTCCGGCCTACTATTCTAGTGGTAGTTGTGCCTGCCCAGCCTTCATCTATTACGGTGAATTGCAGCCCCGTGCCGCTCCGGTTAAGGGCGGCTTCCAGAAAAGGCGGCCACGCCCTCTGCGTGGTGGATTCGCCAAGACACAGGATGCGGTAGGTGCCTTCTTTGTTAAGGGAGGCGCGGTTTTTGTGCTCCTGGATGTAGGTAAGCGTAAAACCACAGATATGCAATCCGGCTTCAACAAGAAAAAGGGCCAGGAAAATCCCAAAAAGGATAAGAACTGTTTTCTGCGAAAAAGTCGTTTTTAATTTCACCTGGTGACCTTACACCGGGGCATGAACCTTTCTAATATGAGCTCCAGTGGTTTCCTTCATGATCCGTGTGGGTGCAATCTATAAGTATTACCGGCGCCGAACTGTCGGCGATATAAAGCCACTGTCCAGTATCCCGGATATCGGCAAAGGTCGAGACGCGTACTTCGCTGCTGGCTTTATGAGGGGTGAGCGGTATCTTAATCACGGGGATCACCGAAAGTGCTGAGGAAAGATCCGGCGGAACCGTTCCGTTTGCCTCAATATATCGGGAAAGGCTGTCGCGGACTTGCTTAAGATTCATGGCCTGCGCACCAACAGCGGATTTAAGCGGCAGGTTGTGGAATAGCCCTGGCCAGGCTATCAGCACCGAAAAAGTGCAGAAAAGGTATATAACAAAGAATAAGCCGCTTAGCGTGCCCCACGGTTTGTCGCGTTTTGTGTAGAGACGTGTCAGTAGGTAGATGAATGGGACCGCGAAGACGCTCATCTTCAACCAGATTCCTGGCCCGCTGACTACCGCCAATTCTAGTCCTGCCAAATAAATGATCAGTAAACTTGACAGGTAAGATAAGCATGCGAAGCAAGTAAGGATAATGCTTTTCAGGTTCATAATAGAGGTCTATGTTTTGTAAATGATAAGTCTTTCTGAAGCTGCCGGTCAAATGGCATACGTTCGGCAAATACTGTTTCTTTGTAGTCTTTGTTCAGCTCATCCCCATAGATATCTTATCCAAGTAAGAAGTATGGGAAAAATACGACATCCCGGGTATATCCAGGCAAATGTGGATAACGAGAAAACACGCCGGCGGCGCATTTTTCTTTTCTAGAGCTTTCTTGTTCGGGCCACTAGCAGGTTCTGCGGAAATTTAATTCTGCGGCGGCGGCGAAGCTCTTTTACATCCAGTTTATCTTTTGCCCGGCCAGTAGAAGCTTTATTCTTTATCAGGTCCGCCTTTGAAAGCAGCGGGATTTTTATTCTTTCAATCCTGAACTCTTCACGCGCGGAATATGCCTTTTTGAAAGAAACCCCGTCTATGCTGGTAAGAATGTCTATGCGGCGCGGGGCCACGCCGATCTGAAAAACAACTCCTTCAACGGCGAAGGTGTCTGGAGCGATCTGGCTTAGAGGGGCCCCGAACATCTTCAGGGCTTTGTATACTTTCGCGGAATTTTCAGGTGAATGTTCAACCCAGATATCAAAATCGCCGGTTGCGCGCACATAGCCGTAGGCTCCCATGGCATAGGCGCCTATTACAAGAAAACGCGCTTTATTTGCGGATAAGGCGCGTAATATTTCTTTGTAGTCTTCGTTCAGCATCTTTAGACCCGTTCATGCCCCACACTTCGGCGGTTAAATCCCAGATGAATGAAATGCGCTGCGACGGGGAAGCATTAACAAACGGATCTTCTTGCCTGGCAGTTTTTATAAATTTAACGACTTTTCGCTTCATCCCCATAGATATATTATACCAAGTAAGAAGTATGGGGAAAATATAAACCACCGGATATATCTGGACAAATGCGGATAACGGGAAAACGCACCGGTGGCGCATTTTTCTTTTCTAGAGCTTTCTTGTTCGGACCACTATCAGGTTCTGCGGAAATTTAATTCTGCGGCGGCGGCCGCCTCGGGGAAAAACGGGAAACCTCAAATTTGGGGGTGGCCGTTCCGACACTAATCGAACAATTTTAGAGCAATTTAACGCGGTTTCCAGCTTAAAAACTGGGTTTTATCTGATTGACGAAGCGCCTTTTGAGTTCGTAACCGGTCCAAACGGCAAAAAAGTCATGCTTTCGCCGGAAGAGGCCCAGGCAATCCGGGCCCGCCGGTCCAAGTCCCCCCGCCCGCCCAGAATTCAGCAAGACCTACTGAAGGCCCGGCAACTTAAAGAACGTCTTGAAAAAACGCCGAGCCTGACCAAAACCGCCCTTGCCCGGGAACTGGGCATCTCCCGCTTTGAGCTGATCCGCCGCCTGAATCTACTGCGGCTGGCCCCGGAGATTCAGGATCAAATCGCGGCCATGCCGCCAAGTCTGTCCTACGGCGGGCCAATTTCCAAACGGACTCTACGGGATATCACTATGATTCCGGATTTTGAAGCCCAAAAAAATGAGTTCAGGCGGCTTATGGGTGGTGCCGCGGGTGGACAATTTTGATTTCCCCTGTAGTGGCCGATGCCAAGGGTATAGTCCGGAACTCTTTACGCAGATAGTCAATAATGAAGCCATCTATGCGCTTCCAAATATAGGATGAAAATCTAACCGGCCTGTGCTTCCCGGTTCGATCTTTGTAATTTAGGTTGTAACTTGTGACTTTTTGGTAGAGAATCGGAATCGCTGCCGAGAACATGTCTTCGCCGTACTGCTGCAGGTACGGAGAAAACACTTTGATATTCAGTCGAAAGGCAATGAAACTCAGGTGCCTCAAGACAAGTTCATCTCGGCTCTTTCGGGAACCGTTTTGTGCGCGGGCAATTAGTTTTCGTTCTTTTGCAAGGGATATTTTCTTGTATCGGGCGTGATAACTTTTTAACATGCGATATATTCTATAAATGTCTGTGATTTTACGTTCCGGCGGCGCAAAATAGATGTTTTGAAGGCGACAGGATGTTGTCGGGGTCATCTGCTAGAATTTATGTATAATTTAAGGAGATATTTTATGACAAACACCCTACAAACTATGCGAAAAATTTCTAAAACAAAAAACAAGGGCGCTCTCAAAAAGACGCTAAAGCCTATATATCGAAGTAAGGTGAAAAAGTTTACCTTAAGGGACTCCAATAGTCTGGAGTGGGGCACAGCATTAAAACCTGCGTTCCAAGACGAACAGTCCAATGTACGGATCTATTCCGGGGATTGTGTAGATGTTCTTCAGCAGATTGCTAAAGCAGAGCCCAATGGCTGTATCGATACGATCTTCGCTGACCCGCCGTATTTCCTTTCAAATGGCGGGATTTCCTGCCAGGCCGGGAAAATGGTTAGCGTTAATAAGGGGACCTGGGATAAAAGCCGTGGGGCGGATCTGAATCACGAGTTTAACCGGAAGTGGTTGGAGGCTTGCCAAAAAGTTTTGAAGCCCAACGGAACCATATGGGTCAGCGGTACTGCCCATGTTATACATTCCATAGGTTTTGCAATGCAGCAGTTGGGCTATAAAATTCTGAACGATATCACTTGGGTCAAGCCAAATCCTCCCCCCAATCTTTCCTGCCGCTACTTTACGCATTCTACAGAAACCGTAATCTGGGCGGCAAAAAATATAAATAGTCGACATCTTTTCCATTATCACGAAATGCGGCGAATGAATAACGGTAAGCAAATGAAGAGTGTATGGCCCATATTACCGCCTGCAACACAAGAAAAAGAATTCGGCAAGCATCCCACGCAGAAACCCTTGGAATTGCTAAATCGGATTCTTCTTTCAAGTTCGAACACTGGGGATTTAGTGCTAGATCCTTTTATGGGGTCCGGGACAACTGGCGTTGCAGCGGTTCAGCTTAAACGCAAATTCGTAGGGATAGAGCTCGACTCTATCTATATAAACACTGCTGTAAAACGAATTCAACAGGCTGAGCGTATGCCGAGGCATGAACAATTGCCCTTGGCGCAGAGGTTATTTTAACCGATAGGCGAAAATATGAAAGAAAAAGGGACAGGCGGCGCAAATACTAAGACTGGTCTGGTTTTTGAAGGCAAAACGGATTTGGCAACCTTCCTTGGGAAGCAAAAGAATTATCGGGTGGATGCTGATTCACAGGTCTTTTACAGCGGGAAATTGGTGGCGCGAATTTTCAAAAAGCACGGCCTGTATAAATTTCTGGAAGAATATGGGATACCATGGCGGCAGATTATCTCGAAAAAACTTCTTCCGGATGACTCTATTTTTGTAATCATCAAAAATACGGTTTACGTCATTGAATGTAAGTTTCAGAAAGTGGCGGGCTCGGTGGATGAAAAGCTTCAAACCTGTGATTTTAAGAAGAAGCAGTATCAGCGGCTTTTTTCTCGCGCAAACATCGACGTTGAGTATATGTATCTCCTAAGCAATTGGTTCACTAAGCCGGAATACAAGGACGTGCTCGATTATATTATCAGCGTTCGTTGCCATTATTATTTCAATTACATCCCTTTAGAAAAAATAGGGCTCCCTGTCCCGTTGCAGTAATCCCAATACCCTTTATGCGCTCCGACGCTTTAATCTTAAGCCTTTCCAAAGAACTACGTCGGCTCGGAGCACTTCCCGTTGGTAATGATGCTGATAAGGCTGATTTCCTCCGAGAGTATCTTCTTTTTACTAATCGGTTCTTTTTTGAATACCGCCCTAACCCTGACGAACTCAATACTTCTGATTCGGAGCACCCGGACTGGAAGCGGCACACGGAATATCTGGCTATATGGGATGATTATTGTCGCCAAATATTAGGACTCACATTTTCTGACGCTCAAATCACAAAACTCGCAAAGGCACTTATTACTATTTTTGCGGGAGCGCCAACATCCGCGCCTGCGCCATATGCGCAAAACCCGAGCTCTATTTCTGGGGTGTCTGGAGCCGAATTCTGTTTTCTCAGGCTGTTGCATGCGACAATGGATTTTTCAGAGGAGCTATCTCCTATTGATGTCTCACTGGTTAACAAACTTAAATCAGCCTTTTCTCAGAGACTGCCGGGGCCAAAGGAACTTCTGTCAACCGATGGGGCCAACGCCCTAATTGAATGCCTTGGCGGAGCCGACAGGAATGTGGACGAACGACGGAGATATATACAACGTGCATGCGAGCGACTTGACGCCAACTATGCCGGACAGACGATGAATATTTTTAAGGCACATGCCAAAGATGCACAGGCGATATTTGATGCTTTATGCGAGTTCAAAGGTATTAAGGCAAAAAAAGCCAACATGATCCTGCGTGATTTCTATGAAATGGGAATTTGGGTTTACGAGAAGAATCTCCATGCGATAAATATTATAGCTGATAATCGTGTTATGCGGATTGCTCTTAGGACTGGCATATTACAGCTTGCATCAAAGAAGTCTTTTAATGATCTTCTCGACCAATATGACCATCAGTACGTCGTCATGGTTCAGAGCACAGCAGAAGCGTTCCGTCGGGTTTGGGAAAAGACTGCAGAACTTACCAAGGGGAAGTATCTCGTCCCCTATCCAGGAAAATTTGATGAGTTTATTTTCCGCCTAGGTGGTAACTGCTGCAAGCTTAATGCACGGGCGTGCGAGTCTGGGCGACAGTTAAAAACATTCCATGTATGGCTGAATACAGCTCTGAAATATTCCACACCACAATCATGTCCGTTGATGCCGGTATGCCCAAATGAGCTGAAAAAACTGAATGCTCCGTTTGCCATTCAAAATAACACATGGAATAAGATTTTTACCAATGAAGGCGGTGGCGGCGGGTTACGCGGGATCTGAGCAGGGAGCCGCATCAGAGCAGCTTTCCGCTATTTTCTGAATATTAGAATATCTGAATACTATGCCCTTTGGTCCCAATGCTGGGGCAAATAAGTTGGCAAACTTCTGCTTAATAGCGTCATTGGGGTCAGCAAGATGCAACTGCTTTAGATATTGCTTGCGCACACTGCGCATTCTTACAATTTCGGAAAAAAGTGCTTGCGCCAACAAATCTGTTTCCGGCAATGAATAGCCAACAATCATCAAAGATTTACATTTTTCCATTTTTAAGCGAGTTTCGTGCCAGAATTTCTTGTAAGGATTGATATCAATTTGTTTGTTCCATCCGGGTGGTAAAATGGAAATCTCTTCGCTCCTGGGTTGCTTATTTCGAGTGCCCACATAGTAGGGGTGCGGTTTTAATCGAATCTCTCCGTTATAGGTGGTCCATCCGAGACTGCCGTGCAGTTTTAGTAAGGAAATTGACTTGCTTTTATTCTTTGATGATTTTGCTTTTATTTTTTTATTCTCCTCAAGCCAGTGCTTATACCAATTGCTTCGCCTCCCATGAACTCTTACGTTTCCAAAGCCATCAATAGGTCTCCATGTTTTCAATGTTTTGAGAGACTCCTCAATAAGTAAATCATAGTTGAATGTAACGATCGTATCCGAAGCTTTCAGGTTTTGAAATATTTTTACATGCTCAGGGCTTTCTAATGGTGCGATAGGGCTTTTAGACATATCACAGGTAGTATGTATGTATACTCTGCGGACCAATTCTTCGAGTTCTCTTTGACGTTTTTTCCAATCTTTGGGTTGGTTTCCAGTCTTTGCAAATTCCCCAATTTTTGCGCGTGTCTCAATATCACGGTAGTATTTTTCTAGGCTGATATTGCTGGTCGTTCCATATAACTCCCACAAAGATTTCAATATCTTGCTTGCGATTTGTTTTGTGCCGTGGCCTTCCAACTGTGCGGCAATATCAAAAAAATCAAGGTCAATGGGAGGCGGTAAAGATTTTGTTTGTTTCTCTAACCCGCCACGGGTGGCGCCTGCGCCCATAATTATAACCAGAGGGTGAGTAATTTTTGTCAACATGTTTTTATTATTCCTGGCGAATAATTCTCCAATAAACATTATAACTTTTTGGCCAGATTTCGTATTGGGTGTTTTGCCTCGTTAATGATTTATACGTATGGACAGATTAAACCTTGACTCCCAGCCGGGAAGGAATGTATCAACCTCTATTAGGAGGTGGATATGCCTTACTGGAAAAAGATGATAGACGAGATGACGCCGGAGGAGCGGTTTAATCGGGTGGTGGAAATACTGACGCAGGCTTCGCTGCGACTGCTGGGCAAGCAGCGGGCGGAGGCGGCGGGACAGAATGTTGAGAAATCATGGCAGGCAACAACTGTGGGCGAACAAATTGTTGGCCCGCCGCCGGAAGAGGCACCTTTGGATTACAGTTCATCGGAGGTGCCGCGGGAGCCGCCGCGCCGAGGACGAGTTCCTTTCGGACACCGTAAGTATGGGGAAGACAGGCAGATACATGAGATTGAGCTGTCGCTAGTAAAAGATATTCAACGGCTTGCGGCCGAGGGGTTGTCTTCCGAGCAGATCGCGCAGCGGCTGAATCAGGATGACAAGGTCAGCAAGCGCGCCGGAAAATGGTCGAGGACAGCGGTGTGGAGAATTTTGAAAAGGCTGAAGGCGTAATTCTTACAAAGTTTCCCATGTTTTTCGTGTCTTGAAATAGGTGTCACTATTGTAGAATGGTGCGAATATCTCGCCGAAGTCCGGGATGTCGTCATTCCCTTGCATTGAGGTGTTTTGAAGCGAGGTTAAAAGTTCAATCCAATAACGTATGATTTGGAGGACATATAGTTGCCGGTAAGGTGCAACAGCTGTATACACGCCTGTCCGAATGCTTGCATCCTCAAGAACGGTGATTCCAGTCCCTGTTTCAGAAACATGGCGCACCATCGCGTTGGGTGATAACAACTCAGAAACGGCGATGGCGTTGTTGTGTATGTTCTTTTTTTTCTTCTCTGATACGCAGGTTGTATACAAAGGTAGATCAACCTCGGTAAACCATGAAGCAATTGGATCTCCTTGTCGTTTATCGCCTGTGACCAAATTAATGTTTGAGTAGCGATCTCCTCTGGCAAATTCTGAAAGATTTTTTAATATTGCTTGATGAATGGGGCTAAGAGGCTTTGGTGTAAACTTCAGCAATATTGAGCGTTTTTTAACGATTTCCATCGATCCTGTGTAAATAAGCTCGATGCTATGACCTATTGTATTCCGCATATAATCTGAATCTGGAAATTTATTGCTATGGTCAATGTAGTAATCGAGCATGAGGCACAATTTCCCAATTCTCTCTAGTCCTGTGGAGAGACTTGTGAAAGCTTGGAAGTAAACTCCTTTGGTGGCATAGTTGGCACTTCGAATTTGAGTAGCGCCAGAGCCGAGCATTTCTCTGGTAAATTGTGCCTCTTTGATAAGTGCGCTGAAAATTTTATTAAACATTTTTGCCTCCATGGTCGATGTGCAATACCCTTAACACATTGTATGACTTTCCGTCGTTATTTCTGAAACATAATAATTATCGAGAATGGCGGTGTGGGTAATTCTAAAAAGCATACCGGAGTAAGAGATTCGTTCGCCTGTATCAAAAAAGGGTCCTGGTCGGATGGTAACAGCGTGACAGAAACAAACCGTTACAAAACATTCTGTAACGGATTAACTGTTTTCCGACGGAGAGTAGAGGTGGGTGTGGAAGAAAATATTTTTTGAATTCGATGACTTCACTTTGATGTTCGATTAGTGTCGGGGTAGTGAATACAAAAAAGCGTTACAAAATAAGCACAAAAATAGTTGGGGTGGCTGAGGGGACTTGAACCCCCGACCTCTCGGGCCACAGCCGAGCGCTCTAACCACTGAGCTACAACCACCGTTCAAGTATATTTTAGTCTTTTTTGAGCCTGTAAACAAATGTGTACGGGCAAACCGGTCACCGCGGTGGCTGCCTGGAAAGAAAGATCCACCGCGTCATACAGCCGCACGGTGGATCTTTTCAGCGCTAAACAGGTTCAGCGTCAGAGAGCGGCCAGCGCTATAAGGATAACGAAACCCGCGCCGAAGGTGCACGCGCCCAGAACTGTGCCTACCAGCGCGAAGCCTATGTAGGCCCCCAGCGCGCCCATGGCAATTTTGGTTTTATGTTTGGCCAGTGAGGAGTTCACCTTATCTGCCAGGGTGGGTTTAGGTTCCGGTTTTATCTCGGCCGGGCCGCTGGCAGCTGGCGGCGGGGCGCTTTTAAGTACAGGGGCGTCGGCGCCGCTTTTGGTGGCACCGTCAAAAGAAGGGTTGTCCTGAAGCTGGTTTAAGGCGTTGTCGCCCGCAAAAGCGAAACCGGTGGCTATAAAAAAGCTCCCCAGGATGATCAGTATGACGGCTTTCATTGTTTTCATGTTTTTTACCCTTTCTGCTTTATCTACCTTCCTGTAAATAGTATACGGGTTTGCGTGGAATACGGTAAGAGGCCTTTATCCCAGCGGGTACTGGGTAAAAGGGCCCACGCATAAAAAGGTGTGGCGGCCGGCGGTTAGAACAGTTTTTCCTGCGAATGCCTGGGCGCGCGCGGGCGCTTTTTTATGGCCACCTCCGCCTCGGTGAGGCCGAGGCGGAAGATGTCCACTATCTGGTAACCCTCTTCGCGCAGTTTCGTAAGCTGCAAGTTGTCGTCTTCGGAGAGGGAAATTACTATCTGGTAGCGTGGTTTCATGGTTACCTTCCTTTCCTTGAAGTATAAGCGATGGCGGTCTTTATGCGTTCCGCGCGCGCCGCGTTGGCGCCCATCTTGCCGTCCTTTATAAGTCCCAGCGTAGCGCACATCCACACCTTGAAGTCCTTCTGAAGCATAAATGTCGTCTGAGCGTTCATAATGTCCTCCCTGGCTGACCGCGTCTGCGTGAATAGTATAGCATAGCAAAGTATAGTTGTCAAGCCCCCCCTCACCCAAGCCGTTTCCGCCGTGAAATAAAAGAATAAGCGGGCGGAAGATCCGCCCGCTCTGAAAATAAAATAGTTTTTTTGCCTGGTCAGGGTAGGGCCCGCGAGCCATGCTTATGGCTCGCTGTGGGGACATGAAAAATGTCCCCACCAGGAATCGGTCACAGCTCCTCGGCTCGCCGTCGCTCGCCTCGGGCCGCGACCCCGGCTCCCCGCTGCGGCCTGCTGGCCTCGCGGGTCCGCCTTTCGCTTCCTGGCGCGAGCCATGCTTATGGCTCG
>MGVB01000058.1:479-7965 GCA_001800275.1 Elusimicrobia bacterium RIFOXYA12_FULL_57_11 | reverse complement strand
GGCTCGCTGTGGGGACATGAAAAATGTCCCCACCAGGAATCGAACCTGGATTGCCTGCTTAGAAGGCAGGAGCTCTATCCGTTGAGCTATGGGGACGACTGTTATATTTTACAACAATAATATACGTCCCGTGGCGGCGCCGGGTTTACGGGCTGAGGTTCTGAAGGGAAAGCCTAAGTCCGTCGCGTCAGCTGTCCTGCAGGCGGCGCAGTTCGCGGTCGGTGTCGCGCAGGCGCAGCGCTTCCACCGTGGCCAGCCGCTGGAAGAAGGCCGTTCCCACTATGGGGTTGCGCGAAGAGATCTCGTCGAAAGCGGTCCGGCTGATAACGTAGAGGTCCGTGTCGGTAAGGGCTATGGCGTCGGCGGTGCGCTCGGTGCGGTTAAGGAAGGCTACCTCGCCTAAAAAGTCCCCGGGGCCGAAAACGGCCAGGTGGTGCTGGCGGTGCGTGTTCTTGAGCGGCAGTATTACGCGCACCTTACCCCTGCGGATCAGGAACAGTTCCTCGCCGTGGCCCTTGCGCAGGAATACCGGTTTTCCCGCTTCCACCCGGGCTTCCCGGAACACTACGCGCAGGTCGGCCAGGGAAAGTTCGTCTATTTCGCGCAGGAAATCTATTTCGGCCAGGTCCAGCAGTTCCCCGTAGTACAGGCGCTTAAGGCCGGCCTCTTCCAGTATCTGGTCCTCGGCCCATTCCAGCGCGTCGTGCAGGGTTTCGAACACCTGTCCGCCGCCTTCGTGCTGGGTAAGCCCCATCTGCCGGAAATAGCCCTGCAGGTCCTGCCCGGTGGGGAGGCTGGCCGGCAAGTGCGAGAAAACCAGCGCGCCGCCGCGTTCGCGCATTATGGCGCCAACCTGTTCCAGCATGTGCACGGCGGTAAAATCCACGGAAGTAACGCGGCGCATGTCTATTATAAGGCGGCGGGTGGCGCTCATGTCGCCTTCTATATCGGAGAACAACTGGTCCGTAGTGCCGAAGAACAGGCTGCCCTGCAGTTCCACCACCAGCGTTTCGCTGCCGTGCTCGGTAAGCGCCGCGCGTTCCCGCGGCAGGCGCTGCTGCTTGGAGAAGATCTCCAGCCCGGTGGCTTTGCGCCGTATAACGTTGCTGTTCATCTGCTCACGGATGAACAGCAGCATGGAAAGGGCTATCCCCACGCCGGCGGCTACTATAAGGTCCGACACCAGCGCCGTGCCGGCTACGGAAAGCACTACGGCGAAATCCAGCATGGTGGATTTGCGCAGCGCCAGCTTTATACTGGAGCGGTCAATCATGCGCGTGCCCACCACAAGCAGTATGCCCGCCAGCGCGGCCAGGGGTATGCGGCCTATGGTGCCGCCCAGGAGCAGCGCGGTTACAAGGGCGAAAGCTCCTTCTAATATGCCGGCGGCGCGCGTTCTGCCGCCGCTGGCCAGGCTTACCATGGTGGCACCCAGCGTGCCGGCTCCGGGCATGCCGCCCAGCAGCGCCGCGGCTATATTGCCGGCGCCCTGCCCGGTAAGTTCCCGGTTGGAATTGTGGCGGGAGCGCACTATGGAGTCCGTTACCACGCAGGTTTTTAAAGTGTCTATGGAAAGCAGCACCGACAGGGTAAGCGTTGGCCCTATAAGCGGCTGCAGGTGGTCCCAGCCCAGCTGGCGCAGCGCGCTGAAGTTGGAGTTTATGGCGGTGAAGATAGCGTCCGGGCTTGTGGAGATGGCGCCTATGATGAATGGGTTGGCATCCACGGCAAGCAGTTGCGGACGAAGCAGCCCCGCGGCCAGGTGCGTGGTTATGCCTGCGGCAAGGCCCAGTATTGCGGCCGGCACCCGCCGCCGGGTTACGCGCGGGGCGGCCACCATTACCGCGGCGGTAACAAGGGCTACGCTTACCGCCGGCCACTGCCAGGCGCCGGGGCAAAGGAGGCCGGCCAGGGGGTCGGCGTCTTTTGCCAGGCCCAGCAGCGGCACTATCTGCTTAAGTATTATCAGCAGGCCTACGCCGCTCATATAGCCGGTAACCACGGGGTAAGGAATGTATTTAATAAGGCGCCCGCCGCCCAGCGCGCCATACACCGCCTGCAGCACGCCCGAGAACAGGCCTACCAGCATGAGGGACACCATAACGCTTGCGGCCGACCCGCCTCCACCCATAAGTTGGGCGCACAAGGCGGCCATAACGGCCGCCGCGGGGGCGCAGGGTGCGGAGATTATGCGCGGCGCGCCGCCCAGCGCCGGCGCCACCAGACCTATGGCCACGGTGCCGAGCACGCCTGCAAGGGCGCCGGCGCCTACAAAACCCGGCCCCAGCGGGGCGTACATGGCCACGCCGAAAGCTATGGCCGAAGGCAGCGCCACCAGCATTGCCGCCAGCGCGCCGCCGGCGTCGGGCCATAAATCCCCCCCCTGCGCGGGAGCGGCGCCGGTAAGGGCGCTTCGTTCAAGGTTAGTGTTGCCGGTTTCCATTTTTATGCCGCCGCCGTATTAAAACCTGTACCAGTTTACAAAATTAAAAACCCGGCTTCCGCGGTTACAGTTTGTTGTACTTCGTTATCCTGCCTTTTGATTTGGACACCGGGTACTTCACGGCGTTCTTCAGCAGTTTCTTTTTCAGGGCGGCGGAGATGTCTATGCCCAGGTCCTTGCCCAGCACCAGCACCCAGTAAAACACATCGGCAAGTTCGTCGGAGATCTCTTCCCTGCCGGCTTTTATGTGCGCCGAAATTTCTTTGGGCGTCTTCCACTGGAAATGTTCCAGCAGTTCCGCCGCCTCCAGCGTAAGGGAAATGGCCACGTCTTTGGGGTTATGGAACTGCTTCCAGTCCCGTTCGTCGCGGAACTTCATTACCCGCCGCGTTAATTCTTTGATCTCAGCCATAGCGCTCCTGTTTTAAAGCCTTACCTGATTTTAATAAAAAATGGGCCGCCGGAACCTGCGGCGCGGCGCCGCCTTGCAACTTTGCCCCAACAGATATAAACTCTAACTAGTAGTTGTACGTTCAGGAGTGCAAAATGAATATGATCACGCTGCCCAGGCTGCGCTGCCCCAACTGCGGCAAAAACATGGGCCCGGTAAAAGCGCCCGAGATCCCGCCCGCCAACAAGTTCGAAGATTGCCTGCGCAAGTGTTCCAGGTGCCTGATAGGCGCCACCAATGCCAAGAATCCGGCCAAAGTCAAGTACATCTACGGCGACCAACCGCCGCAGGACCCTCCCCCTCCCGCCCCTTCGCAGCCGTAATCCCCGCTGTTTTTTGCGGCCTCTCAGGGCAACTGGCGGGCGGCCGCAAGGCAAAGTTCGTCCGTGGCTTCGTCCACGGCGGGCCGGTCCAGCCCCGGGGCGTTAACCAGCACCGCGAAAGCGTAAAGTCTGCCGCTGGCGGAATGCAGGTACCCGGCCAGGTTGCGCGCGGGGCCCGTGGTCCCCCGCTTAAGGCGCATGCCGGCGGCCAGCAGGGGATCGCCTTTCATGCGGTTTTTGGCCGTGGCCAGAGATTCGTAATATACCGGGAACACCGGCGCGCGCTGCAGGTGCAGCAGCAGCTTTACCAGGCCGGCGGCCGTAAAACGGTTTTCTACCGAAAGGCCGCTGCCGTCCACAAGGCGGAACTGGGAGCTGCTTATGCCGACTTCATTAAGGTAATTGGCCACCATTCTTCCACCGCCCGCAAAACTGCCGTCCTGCGCCGCCTCTTTGCCCAGGGCCTTAAGTATCTGCTCGGCGTATAAATTCTGGCTGTTGGTATTTACGGTCTTTACCAGGCTTGCCAGCGGTTGCGAACGCCAGGTGAAGGCCGTGCCCAGCTCTTCCTCTTTAAGGCCGGTGTTTGCCCAGGTTGCTATACTTGCCACCCTGATGCCCTTTTTCTTCCAGACGTGTTTTAAGGCCCCGGCCGCGAACAGGGCCGGGTTGTGCACCGCAACATAATCTTTGCGGCTGCGCCCGGCGGGGATAGAACCAAAGAAGGTAATGGTGTTGCCGCCGGGTTCGCGGCGGTAATCCAGGGTGAAGGCGCTGTTTGGTACCCCGGTTACGGCCTTGTTTTTTACCTTTATATAGCCAAAATCCGGCGTCAGCGCTATTTTGGGGCGTCGTCCGGGTTTGGCCGCTGGCTGGAATTCCAGGTCCACGCAGTTGTCGTTAAAGGCTATGGCCGAGGTTTCGGCCTGGTACCAGTAGGAGAGCTCCCCTTCCGGCCAGGACGGGTGTACGGCGGGGCCGGCAAAGTAACGCTCGTCCAGCACCAGGCGCTGTACGGAAGTTACGCCCAGTGCGGCCAGGGAACCGGCCCAGACCTCAAAAATATCTTCCAGGCTGGCGCGCTCGCGCCTGGAAATGGAAGGGTCTCCGGTGCCGCGCCACACCAGTGCCGAGAGCTGCTTTTGGCCGCGCTCATTGTTCCGCATCAGGAAAGTTGTGGTAAAGCGGAAATCCAGGTTCAGGCGCTCCAGTGCGGCGGCGGAGGTGGCCAGCTTGGCCGTGGAAGCCGGTATCAGCTGCATGTCGGCATTACGGGAATAATAAATTTCGCCGTTATCCGCCGCCGCAAAGACAACCCCCACCATGGCGCCGGCAAAGGGCCCGGTGGAAAGCATGGCGTCGGCCCGGGCCGGGAAGCCCTGCGCCGCAAGTGTGCCGGCGGCCAGGCACAACCCGGGCAGCGCCGCCAAAAAGCGCAGGTTTTTTATGCGGGCCTTCATAGCTCACGGCTCTCCGCTGGTTCCACTTTGTAAAGCACCATCGGTTTTGATTTACCCTTCATAAGCACCGGCGCGCATTCAATGAAAGTAAAACCCGGGAACATTCTTTTGTCTACCCCCTGCACCAGGGCTTCGCTTGCCAGTATCTGCGTGGCGGCGTCCTTGGTCTGGCTTTCTATACGCGAAGCCACGTTAACCGTGTCGCCCAGTACGGTGTATTCCAGGCGCTCGGCGGTGCCCACGTTGCCGGCTACCAGGGCGCCGCTATGCATGCCCACGCCGAAGAATACTTCCGGGTACTTACCCTGCGCGTTGAAAGCCTTCAGTGCTTCCCGCATGCCCAGCGCGGCCCGCAGCGCCGCGGCCTGGTGGTTCTGCACGCCGAACACCGGCGAAAAGATGGCCATAACGGCGTCGCCCATGAATTTATTTATCACGCCTTTGTTCTCCGCTATAGGCTTGGTTATGTAGGTGAAGTATTCGTTTAGAAATCGTATCAGTTCCACGGGCGGCAGCGTTTCGCTGAGCGGTGTGAAGCCACGGATGTCGGAGAACAGCACCGTGGCCTGTATCTCCTCGCCGGCCAGGTTAACTTTGCCGCTCTTCATTATCTTCTCCGCAATTTCCAGCGAAACATACCGGCCGAAGGTGTCCTTTATATGGTCGCGCTCCACCAGCCCGTCCAGCATCATGTTAAAATGCCCCTTCAACTGGCCAAGCTCATCGGTGTAAAGTACCGAGGTCTTGCAGCTGAAATCCCCCGCCGCCACGGCCTTCATGCGCCGTACCAGCGCGCTTACCGGAGCCTGCACATTAAACCGGTAAAGGAATATCGAAACGGCCTGAAAGACCAGCATCATCACCGCGAGGCAGGCCAGCAGGAAAATAGTAACGAGCGTCCGCACATTATCATACGAATACAGCCAATCCCAGCCGGTGTTCTGGGCATCCTTCAGTTTCAGTAACAGGTCGAGATTGGCGAAGACGGGGATGTACAGGCCGAGCACCAGCGGGACCATGGCCAGCGAGAAGACCATCAGCGCGTATCTCAGCGTAAGGCTGACGGCGAAGCCGTTCTTAAGTCCGTAAGGGTTATTCTTCAGGAAGAACGGCCTGGCCACGTGCCTGCGGATATAGAGCCCGGTCAGTTCCAGGTTAAGATAGCTCACGAACGCGGCAAAAAGCAGGCTCGACACGCAGAAGACCACTTTTATCCTGACGGGGGCGGGACCGTAATGCGCGCAATAGGAAGCGACTTTAACGAAGTAGAGTTGCAGCGCCATCAGCCAGCCGAGCACGAAGATAACGATAGGCAGATTTATGATGCGGCTTTCGATGCGGACCATCTCCTGCGGCTTCCTGGAGAAGTAATGCCTGTAGAGAGGCCAGAGCCAGACTACCAGCACAAGAAAGTAGAAATCAAGGTTCCCTCCTTTGCTTTTAAAGTTCCTGCTCTTTTGCGCCTTCCCGTTCACTACGCGTTCTGCCTCCTGCTGCTCGTAGTTCACCGGCCTGAAGATCGCTTTAAAGACATCCTGCGAAGGTTTGTAAGGGACCCCCTTGGCCTTGGCGGCGGTGACATGAGCCAGTTCCGCTTTAGCTAAAGGAAGGTCTATAAGGGAATATTTATTAAAGAATTCGGCAGTACTGCTCCCAAATCCTACCATCAGCCAAAAAAGGACGTACAGCCCCAGGTGGAGTTTGGTGAACTTTGCCCATATTGCCGAAAGTGTTCTCATAAGTATATAGGTACTTATTTTACACTTAATACGGCCTCTCTAGCCCTTCCGCAAGCGCCGGTCTGTTTAAGGAAATAAAGGACCGGGGCCCCCCGGCCCCGGTCTTTTTATTGGCAGCGGGGTTATTTGCGGCGTGCGGTTTTGGCTGGTTTGGCTGCCGGTTCTGCCGGCCAGCCGGCGTCGGCCACGTGCTCGCCCGGGGCGTGGTCCGCGGGGGCGGGCGCGGGCCCGCCTTCAGTCCGGGGTTTCTCTCCCAGGAATTCCAGTGAGTCCATATACACGAACAGCCTGGAATGGTGCTTGCCGTCCTCTTTACCGTCCCATTGCTCCAGCACCAGGTGGCCTTCCACGTATACCTGCCGCCCCTTGTGCAGCGTGGCCGCCAGGTCCGCAAGTTTGCGCCCGTGTTCGTGGTTGTAGGCCTTCATGTTCAGCCACACCGGGGTTTCCTCCCACTCGCCGGTCTGCATGTTCTTGCGTACGTTGTGCACGGCAAAGCCCAGGTTGGCCACCTTGCCGCCGTTCTTGAACTCCGTCACCTCCGGGTCCCGCGTAAGCCGCCCTATCAGCATTACTTTGTTCAGATTTCCCATACTTCCCCCTTGCCTGTTTTATTTGCACTGCCTGTTGCGCAAATAGGATAGCAGGCTAACCCGTCAAAGGCGTGTCGGGGTGAAAATCGTATAATTAACCGATGCGCAAGTTCATAAGCTGGTTAATGCTTATATTGGCGCTGGGCGCCGCCTGGTACCAGTGGCATATAAATAAGATCCAGCTCCTGGCTACCGCGCAGCTGCTTCAGGCGCGGCTGTTCCCCTGTTCCTCCCCCATCACTTATTCCATAGGCGCTATAGGACCGGGTTACGCCCTTGCCTGGGACGAACTGGCCTCCGCTCTGAAAGAAGCCGAAGCCGCCTGGGAAACCCCGGCGCGCAGGAACCTTTTTGAATTCCGGCAGAACGGCGGCGCCGTTGCGGTAAGTCTTATTTACGACAGCCGCCAGGCCGCGCTGGACAAACTGAAGGCGCTGGGGATAAAAACGGACCAGAGCCTGGCGTCTTACAAAGAAC
>MGVB01000058.1:198-472 GCA_001800275.1 Elusimicrobia bacterium RIFOXYA12_FULL_57_11 | reverse complement strand
CAGGTATGACGAACTTTTAACGCGGGTAAACGCGCAGGAGGCCAGGACCAAAGACATAATGGCGCGCTACAAAGAAAGGGAATCCGCCTATAACGCCGGGGTACAGCGGCTTAACCGGCGGGGCCGCGCCGCCCCGGCCGAAGTGCGGCGCGTCAATGAGGACCGGGTGGCGCTGGCCGCGCAGTTCGAGGGCATTAAAATGATAGAGGCTTCTGTTAACGCGGATGTGGACACCCTTAACGCGCTGGGCACCATGCTCAACCAGCTTATAGTG
>MGVB01000058.1:0-158 GCA_001800275.1 Elusimicrobia bacterium RIFOXYA12_FULL_57_11 | reverse complement strand
CCGTTATAGGGATGTATGAGGAAGGCTTATACAGGATGGCGGGCGGCATACAGACCATAGATATCTATAAGTACACGGACCGCGCGCAATTGGCGAGCCTGTTGGCGCACGAGCTGGGCCACGCCCTGGGGTTGGACCATGTTGCAGGAGCGGACAGC
>MGVB01000057.1 GCA_001800275.1 Elusimicrobia bacterium RIFOXYA12_FULL_57_11 | reverse complement strand
CTGTAACATTCCCGCTTAAAACAACGCGGTTCTTTATAGTTCCGGCTATGACAACACCCTCTTCCTCCTGCTGCGCAATTTCCCGCTCCGGGAAAGAATACCCGGCGGCGGCCTTCGCCGCCAAATCCGCCGCTTTCTCCGGCAGCAGAGAAAAGAACCCGTACAACCGGTCGTACATGTTCAGGTCCATCCTGAGCCCGGCCGCCAGGATAGCGGGCTGACATTTCATCAAACCTGGGAAATAAGCCGCCGCGTAAGCCAACAGGCAGCACAGATAAAGCGCCGCGTAAGCGACGCCTTCACAGGCGCGCAGGAGCAGGACGGCAAAAAAACTGTAGATGGCCGTAAAGATGCCCGCGGCCCGGCCCGGCCCGGAATCGACAAAGAACGGCGCGCGCGGACCGCGCAGCACCCAGACCGCTTTCCCCAGCACCTGGACGCCGTCGACTACGGGGTCGAACCAGAGGTTCGCGTCACCTTTTGTCAGGAATTTCCAGGCTCCCGCCCTGGTCCTGAACCTGAAAAGCACACGGTGCACCGACACCAGCGGCGCGCCCGCCCAGTCCATGTAGGCGATAATATCCCCGGTCCGTATCCCGGCGCAGTCCTGTCTGGCGTCATGGTCGACGATAAGGAAATCACCCGAGGCTAAAAAATAGTCCATCGAGCCGCCGTAACAGCGGATCCTGGAATATCTCATAAGTCACGCCCGTTCACAGGAGCAACACTAACAGATTTGCGCCGGACAAAGCAATCTCGCGGGCGCACCCGCGACCCCTGCCCGCGGCGGCCGGCAGAGGCCGCCGCAGACGCTGTAAACCCCAAAACTTCTATGATATAATTGGCGTATGGCCGACCATAGTCTTAACGCGCGCTGGAGCCCCTCACCCGATATCGCGTCGCGCAAAGTCGCCAATGAGATCGTCCTGCTCAATGTAAAAACCAGCGATTACTACTCCGTTAACCCCACAGCGTCGCTGGTCTGGGACCTTGTCCGCAAAGACAAAGGCCTGCAGGAAATACTCGCCGCCATGGAGGCGGAATTCGACGCCGACCCCGAAAAAATAAAAAAAGACGTGCTGCGCCTGCTCAAGGCACTGGAATCCGAAAATATCATCCTACGGGTGATATGATGTCCATTAAAGTCCGGGCAAGAATCGCGGTGATCAGGCTGAACCGGTCCGCTTTTTTCCATTGTTTATTCACCGTTTACTACCATCTCGCCTGGTTGGGGTTTTCACGGGCGACACGGCTTTTATTCCCCGAAATGACCTCGATACGGGTACACCGCGGCTACTCCACCAGGGAATGGGAACCCGGCATAAGCGATATCGACGCCGTGCTGGAGATACGGGAACTCTCCCCGCGGGAGACGGCCCGTTTTATTGCCCGCTGGAACAAGTTTTATACCCTTATCAAGGCCGTCTTCCCCATCCTGGGAGAAATCATCATCGCCAGCCGCGCAGAAGAGGAACTTTATCGGGAGTGGGGCGACATCCGCGCCGCTTCGGCGCTGCGCCAGACGCCGGCAAATCCGGAACTTATGGAGGCCAAAACAGCGCTTGACCTCTGGACGGAAGCCCTTCATTCCCACACACAGCTCTGCAAACTGGCAATTTCAAATACCTGCGTGCCGGCGCCGATCGCGGGCAGGGCGCTGCGCAAGTGCGTGCTGGATGTAGCCCGTCATTGCGCCGCGCTGCGCGCCTACCCGCCCCTGGGCCACATCGGCTCACGCCTTGAGACGGAAAACTCGCTGGCCGGACCCGGCCAGCCAGCCCGGCCTGAACTGGGGGAAGTCCTGGCGCGGGCGCAGGACACCCGGTCAGACGGCGCGCGGATGAAAGAACTGGCGCAGCTGGCCTGCGCCCACACAGCCAACATCCTTGAAACCGAAGCGGTAAGCCTGCGCGCGCGTCTTACGGGTTTTATCGACACTGCCCCCACGGCGCCGTTAATATCCCCGGAGCCGGAACAGAACGCCGCGGCGGGCAGGATCTCCGGCATCCTGAAGGACGAACTGGGGACATTTTTCCATTCCGCCGTTTTCGACAACGTTTTCGGCTCTTTCGTAGTCCTCAACCAGGTCCCGGGCGACGCCGCGGAACTGGCGCGTGGCATTGCCATACTCAACGGCATGACGGCGCGCCACTTGTCCATGCGCGGGGCTATTTTCCCGCTGGGCCCGGTATCTGTGGAGCTTATGGGCTTTGGCACCTATGGCGACGATCCGCTTAAGCTGGCCGCCCCGGAACGCACGGCCTCGGGAAGTTCCCCGTTCGTCTGCAATCAATCAGGCGGCAGGCCCCCGTTATCCGCACACCGCAGGACTTTCTTCGGCGAGGGGGAGGCCGCCTTTCCATCCGCGAAAGCGCCGCTCCTGGACGCTTTATACCTGGAATCACTGTCTCATTTTCTCCGCACCTGGAGAGGCCTCCTTGAGCCGGGGGCGGGAGGCGCTATCTACGCGGTCTCACGCGCCGTGGCCCTGTGGCTGTACTTCGTAAAAAAAACACCGCGCCCCTGCTTCCCCCTGCAGCCACTGCTGCAAACCTTCCTGCGGGAAAAAAACCTGCCCGAAGGAGGCCTGCCCTTCGAAGAAAGCCTTCTCCTCGGCCTGCGGCCCCGCGACATTGAAATGATCGCCGTCCTTAACGCTGAAACGCTGGCCGCCGCGCCGTCGGTTGCGGCCATGCGGGCCGCGGCGGAGAACCTTATATGAAAACCAGACACCCGATCTCCGGCATCCCCAAACGGCGCAGGCGCGCGCTCGTACTGGTGCCCTCCGTTCCCTCGCCGGGCATTTCGCGCCCCGAAAAAATGGCGGCTGAAGCACTTGCCCTCCTGGCAAAGGATTATGCTGTCCTGTGCGTACCCGAAGACGCGCCCGTTTCGGCCAGGTTGGACGAGGCCGCGCTGGCGGCCAGGGGCATTCATATCTACTCCTTCCTGTCCATTACCGCCGGAGAAGTGGCAAACCGGGTCAAGGCCCTTATAACGGCAGCTCCGGAACCGGAGATCATCGGCATTTTCGGCCTGGAAACCCTGCGCCGGCACCTCATAGAAGCCCGGCTGGCCGCTCCCGCTAAAAACATTTTTTCAGTACTGGGCAGGGCCGACGTCCGGGTTCTGGCAGCCAAACCGGTCCCCCTCGTTGACACAGGAACGGAATTTCCGGATACCGACAGGCATTTATTGGCCGCGTGTGGAGCCGTTTTCTGCGAAACCGCGGCCGACGCCGCTTTCCTGCGCCGGACATTCGGCGCAAACGCTTTCACTTTTACCGGCATCTCGCGGGCCCTGGCCGCGCTCGACGGCGCAAGAAAGACCGGGCCCGTAAAACTGGGCGTTATAAACCTGGCGCGCCCCGCACCGGCGCTGGACCTGCGCGGCGCGTTCAAAACGGCGCGCGGCGCAAAAAGCCAGGGCCTCGCCGGCATAAACCGGATAATCTTTAACGCCGCAGGCGACATTCCTTTCTGGGCGGTCGTAAGCCGCCCGTTCTCGGCCTGCTCAATGCTGTGGCCGCGCCTCCTGGATATTTTTAATATCTTTCCCAACGCGGGGATGGTGCTGCCCTCGCTGCCGGTGCCCGTAAAGCCGGGCCGCGCCGGCGCGCTCGGGATGCTGCTGGAGGCCGCCGCTTTGCGCGGCCAGGGAAAATACAGCGAACCCGTCATGGTGGATGATTCCCCGCTGATCCTCCTGCGCCCCGGAATCTTCAAAAAAGTGGGCGGGCTCGATACCAGGTTTTCCGACCCCGCCTGCGCCTGGACCGACCTGTGCCTGCGGATGCGGCAGGCCGGGTTCCAGACGATTACAGCCGAAGACGCCGTGCTGGCGGGCCGGGCCCCGACCGCCGCCAATAAACTCCACGCCCTCCCGCCAAACCCGGACATAGAACTTCTCACCCACAAGTGGTGCTATGAAGGCCTGCGCATCATGGAACTCCTTGTGTCTGAAATGGGGATACGGCAGCCGTAGCGGATCTTAGTATGCGCCGCAAACCAAAAATACTCCTGCTGACGCCCGCACCCCCCTACCCACCCACCAACGGCGGCATGCTGCGCATTTTTTCACTGGTGGAGGCTCTGAAAGACGCCTTTGACTTCTCGCTGCTCACCTTTACCCGCACCGGCGACGAGAGTAAATTCTCGGAAACCGCAAAGCTTATCGCGCTGGAAAGCCTCTTCCGGGAAATACACACTGTACCGAAAGAATCCATAACTTCAGGCCGGAGCGCCGCCCCGGGCCTGCCGGGGTTCGCCCGGGACTGGTTTTCTCCGGCAATGGCCTCTGCCGTAAAAACGCTCTCCCCCTCTTACGACATCCTGCACGTGGAATTACTGAAAATGGCTTTTTACGTCCGTTACTCCGGCGCGCCCATATCTTTTCTCACAGAACATGACCTGGGACACCTGTCGCTTTTCAACTCTTATTTCCGGGAGTGGACGGGCCTGGGCCGGCTGCTGGCCATACCCGAGTGGGCGCGCACCAGGGCGCATCACAGGGAAATATGCCGGGAATACTCCCGCATAGTGGTCCTTACCAAATTTGACAGGGATATCCTCGCCGCCACAACACCCGCGGAAAAACTTATCCTGGTAAAAACCGGCACTAACCTGGCGCGCTTTCCTTTCCGCGCCCCGCAAAAAGAACACCAGGCGGCGCCGCTAATCTATGTGGGCCATTACGCGCACTTCCCCAACGAGGACGCCGCGCTCTGGTTCTGCCGGAGCATTTTCCCGCTTATCCTGGCCGGCTCGCCCGGAGCGCGCCTTACGCTGGCCGGCTCCCAGCCCACCCCGGCCATAGAAAAGCTGGCCATTCCGGGCGGGGCGGTGAGCGTGACCGGCGAAGTCCCGGACATAAACGAGCACCTGGCCGCCTCCGGGATCTTCGTGGCGCCGGTCAGACTTGGGCTGGGGGTAAAGGGCAAGGTGCTGGAAGCTTTTTCAGCCGGGGTTCCCGTAGTGGCGACGTCAGCCGTGGCAAGAGGCATCCCCGAGGCGAAGGGCAGAACACACCTGCTGGTGGCGGATTCCCCGCGCTCTTTTGCGGGCGCCGTAGCGCGGCTGCGCGCGGATTTCCAGCTTTACTCGGGACTGGCGCATGCCGCCAGGAACCTGGCGGAAAAACATTATTCCTGGCCCGACCTGGCCGGAGATCTTGCGCGCGCCTACGACAACGCCGTTACCGGGGCAAAAACAGCATGAACTACCCGTTCTCCCCCGCAATGCCCGCCAGCGCCCGTTTTGTGGCGGCCGAACTTGCCGCCTGGCCGCTGGCCGCCCCGCCAGGTACCGCCGCCCCGATACAGGAACTCCATATAGAAGTTACACACCGCTGCAACCTGCGCTGCAGGATGTGCCATCACTGGCGGATAAAGCCGCCGGGGCATGAGATGACCCCCGGCGAGCTTGCCCGCCTGCTTGAAAATTCCAAACGGCTGCGCGGCATCAAGACCGCGGTGCTTACCGGGGGAGAGCCCCTGCTCAGGCCGGACCTGGCCCAACTGGCCTCCGTAATACTGACCCGGTTCCCCGGCATATCGCTTGGGATATTGACGAATTTATCCGACACCGGCCTTATCCTGCGCCGCATCGGCGAATGCGTAGAAGCCGGGGCGCCGGGATTGTGGCTGGGATCCTCCCTGGACGGAGCCGGGGCGGCGCACGACGCGGTACGGGGCGCGCGCGGCGCGTACGCGCGCACGCTGAAGTCGGTAAAAGCGATACGCGCGAAATATCCGGCCATGAATATCGCCTTCAATTTCACGCTGCTGCCAGACAACGCGCCGGGCCTGGTTAAAACATACCTGGCGGCGAAAAAACTGAACCTCTGGCTGGGCGCCCAGAAAGTGGTGAACCAGGCGGGTTTTGAAGCGGAAAAGTTCGCCTGGAGCCCCAAAGCCCTGCGCGCCGCCATAACCCAGCTCGACTGGATAATAGCGGACATCTGCCGGGAGCACAAGGCTTTTGAACGCCTTGTTTCCCATAAAGAACATGAGACGCCCTGGCTATGGAGCAGCCTGATCTACTGGCTGCGCCTCAGGGACTACCTGGCCCGGCCGCGGCGCTTAATGGGCGAGTGTTACGCCGGGAGCAGGTACGCCATGCTGTCGCCCGCGGGAGAACTGTTTTTCTGCCCCGTGCGCAGGAACCGTACGCTGGGCTGCGCGCTGGAAAAAGGTTTTGACGCGGTTTGGACGGGGCCAAAGGCCGGGCACGAACGCGCCGCCATAGCCTCGGCCCGCTGCCACTGCTGGCTGCACTGCATCGCCAACACCGTTATAGCCCGGGCCCTGGCGCTGCGTTTCGCGCCGCTTGAATAATATGCCGCCCCAGGTGACCATCATAATCCTCTGCCATAACGACAAGCGCTTCCTGCGCCGGTGCGCAGCAAGCGTGGAGCGGCACACGAAGCCCGGGCTGTGCGAATACATCATGATAGACAACGGGTCCCGGGATGGAGCGTGGCGTGAAATTTCCGCCATAAAGCGCCGCTCGGTTTTCCCCGTCAGGATGATACGCAACGCGAAGAACCGGTTTTTCGGGCCCGCCAATAATCAGGGGCTGGCCGCCGCCAGAACACCCTACGTCCTGTTCCTGAACGCCGACACCGTAGTCACGCCGGGCTGGCTGGACGCCATGCTCGGCGCGCTGCGCTCGGACCCGCGCCTGGGCATGGTGGGGCCCATGACCAATTCCGCGGTGGGCCTGCAGCTGGTCAATACGCCGCGCGCCGGCGCCGCAAAGCTGCCGCGCCGGGGCGCCGCGGTCAGACTGGTTCCCTGGATAATCGGTTTTTGCGCGCTGATGCCGCGCGCCCTCGCCGTCAGGCTGGGCGGCTTCGACGAATTGTACGGCCCGGGCGGGTACGAAGATTACGACCTGTGCCTGAAAACAAGGCTGGCAGGTTATGAAATAGGCGTCGCGTCCGGCTCTTACGTGCACCACCTGGGGGGCATGGGCTATTCCGGCATGGATTATAACGGGATGCGCAGGACCAACAGGGAGCTCTACAGGGCAAAATGGCGCGCCCTTATCCGCGCAAGACTGGTTGCGGCAAAGACATGAAACACCCTTTCGCGCCGGATAAAATTTTAGCCCACAAAACCCGGGTCAGCCAATGGCTTAAGCGCGGGGTTTCGCGCCCCATCACTTTCGAGCTGGACGTCACCAACCGCTGCAACAGCAACTGCCCCGCCTGTTTCGGTTTTTATCCCGCGCTGGATTCTTCCCGGATGAAGCTGTCCGATATCCAATCGGTCCTGAGCCAGATACGCGCGGCCGGCGGCAAAGCGGTAACTTTCACAGGCGGAGGTGAACCCACGGTCCACCCGGACCTGGCACAGGCCCTGCGCTTCGCCCGGGCCTGCGGACTGGACACGGCGCTTATCACCAACGGACTCCGGCTGGACTCCGGGCTTGCGGCAGCTGTCCTCGAGACCTGCATCTGGACGCGAATAAGCCTGGACGCGGCTTCTCCCGCCGTTTTCAAGGCAACGCACGGCCTGGGCGCCGCAGCCTGGAAGCGCACGCTGGCAAATATCACCGCGCTGACCCGGCTGAAAAGAAAAACCGGCAGCGCCTGCACCATAGGAATAGGTTTCCTTACAAGCCCGGACACTGCCCATGACATCGTTCCGTTCGCCGCCCTGGGCCGCACGCTGGGAGTTGACTACGCCCAATACCGTCCGTTCCTGCGCCTGCACGGCGGCAAGGACCCGGATTATTCATCCGCGCGGGTAGCCGCGGCCATAACCGGCGCCGAAAAAACTTACGCCACGACAGACTACCGGATACTGAACTCGGCACATAAATACGGGCTTATAGCGCGCGGTGAACTGGCCCGCAATTACGGCAAATGCTACGGCCACAACTTCGCCGCGGTAATCTGCGCCGACATGAAAATGTACGTCTGCTGCCACATGCGCGGAATTTCCAGCTACAGCATAGGCGACCTTAAAAAGAACAGCCTGGCTGAAATATGGACGTCCGCAAAGCGGGCAAAAACAATAACTTTTATTAATTTAAAACGCTGCCCGCCCTTATGCCGGTGCGACTCTTTCAACCGCATATTATGGATGCTTAAGAACGGGACGCGCCCCGCGCTTAAATGGCCGGAATCCGGACCCGGCTGGCAGCACAGGAATTTTATCTGAGCCTGACCGCGCGCAGGAGCGGGAATATGACCGGAGAAATAAAAATGAGAACTGCGCCTTTTATAAAACTGTTCCTGGCGCCGGCGCTGGCCGGCCTGCTGGGCTGCCTTTTGGCCGGCTGCAGCGACCCGCTGGAGACGATACCGGCGAAAAAAACCATCAACGCTCCGGAAAAGCCCGCCAGGGCAACTGTAGGAGAAGTGCTGGCAAACCCGGCGCGCTATGAGGCCCGCTGGCTTGAGATATCCGGCTTTGTGGACCAGGCGCAGATCTTCCGTACAAAAAGCGCTATGGTAACGATACTGACCCTGACCGCCGGGCCGGCGCGCGCTTGCGGCAAGACAGCGCCCGCAACGATGCTGGCCGGATTTTTCGGCAAATCGGATTTCATAAAAGGGGACGAGGTAAGACTGGTGGGAACTTTCCGCACTTCCCACATCAACTTTACCGGGCAGCCGGTGAAAAACCTGCTCATCGCGAGCAAAGCCTGGAAGCCGGTTCCGTAACCCCGGGGCCGGGACCCTTAACGCCGCAGCAGCCAGCCTCTCATTTCAGCGAAAAACCGCTCCCGCTCCCGCGCGCCGCGCAGCACCTGGTAACTGACCGCCCGTTCATTGAACTCCCTGGTGCGCGGCAGCTCGTTTATCTGCCGCTGCGCCACGGGCAGCGCTTTTATGCGTCTGCGCGCTTTATTCTCTATCCCGGCCCCTACAAGCTCCTGCATCGTAAAAGGTGCGTCTTTTTTCAGCATAACGGTAAAAGACCACGCCGCCAGCCGGGCGGCGGGCGGGAACAGGGGCACGATAAAATAATCCGGGAACCTGGAAAAGAAATCCGAGTAAGCGGCAAAGCCGGCCTCAAGATCCGGAACCTGCGCCGCCCAGTCCGCGCAGGCTGCGAGGGAAGCGGTCAGGGCCGGGCCGGAACCTTTCACCGGCTGAAGGAATTGTCCGCGTGATTGGACAGCCGGCGATTCCCCGGCCGCAACAGCCGGACCGGAGAGCGCTTTTTCCAGGATTGCGGCGGCGCTTTCATTTCTGGCCAGGGCAAGCGCCCAGGCCGATTGGTCCGGCCGGCCCGGAGCATAAACCGCATATTCGCCCAAAGTGCCCAGGGGTTTGCCCCTATAGCGCCCCAGCAGCGACGCGGAGTGGACGAACTCCACAAGGCGCAGGTCATTTTCCGCGCAGAAAGCGGCGGCCTGTTCCAGGGGCGCGCACGTGGTCTCGTGCGAAAGTATTACGGCCCTGGTCCGGCCGCTCAGCGCCTGCGGCAGCTGTTTTATGTCCATATTCCAGGTCTGCGCGTCCAGGTCGACAAAAACCGGAACAAGGCCGTAATACAGCAGTCCCTCGGCTAACCCGGACCAGATCCCGGCTACGAGGATCACCTCGTCCCCCGGTTTCAGACTGCGCTTCTCCGGGCCCGCCATCAGGCTTCGGAGAACAGCCCCGAAAGCTGCCGGCACAGAAGCGCACACGGCCAGCGGGCCGGCATGCCCCAGCAAGTTCTTCCATGCGAGTTCCGCGTCGGGGCCGGAACCCGGACGTGCGGCTGGCGACTGCCCGGCGCAGGCTATCAGCTCGCGGCACAGGGTCTGCGTTTCGGCCTCTACTATACCACGCACCTGCCCGAGCAGCACGGCATCGCCCGCGGCGGCCGCAGTTCCCGAAGCGGCGTCACACCCTTTTAACGCGGGGGTTTGCAGCGCCAGATGAAGATTTTTTACCCACGCGTCAACTATCTCGCGGGTCTTTTCCGCGAATGGGGGCACAATTCCTCCCCGGGCGTCACCGGGCGCCACCCGCGCGCCCGGATAGCCGGCACCGCCGAGGTCGCGGCTAAGCATCCGGACCGCGGCAGCGCTGTCACCAAGGAAAGCCGTCCGGCCCGCGTTAAGATAAAGCGCTCTGGAACAAAGTTCTTCTATCTGCGGCAGGCTGTGCGAAACCATCACGAGCGTCTTACCCCTGGCCTTTAGATCCCGGAAAGCCTTAAGGCACTTGGCCTGGAAGGCGCGGTCGCCGACCATCAGCATCTCATCCACCAGTATAGTGTCGAGATCGGCGTGTATAGCTGCGGAAAAAGGAAGGCGGGCCGCCAACCCGGTGGACAAGTCCCCGTACCTGGCGTAAAGATAATCCTCCAGTCCGGAAAACGCTATCATCCCGGGCAGCCGGCGGCGGAATTCAGCTCTGTCCAGCCCCAGCAAAGCCGAACAGAGAGAAAAATTTTCCAGCACCGTAAGGCGCGGCTGCAAAGCCGCCCCCAGCCGGAAAAAGCAGTGGGTTCGGCTTGACACCAGGCACCGCCCCTCGGTAGGCGCAAGAATCTGCGCCAGCAGCAGCAGCAGCGTGCTTTTACCCGCGCCGTTCGGGCCTATAATCCCGAAAGTCTCGCCCCACTCCACAGAAAAACTGACGTTACGCAGCGCCCATAGCTCCCGCTGGCGTGTCCAGCCGGTCATCAGGCGGCGCGTAGTGCCCAGGAAGCTTTCTTTCTCGGCTTTTACCCCGATAAGGAACCGCTTTCCCAGGTTCTCCACCCGGATGGCCGGGCCACGCGCGGGATCTTTCATGACCGTCATTCCATCAGCCTGTCCATGAGATGATATTCAAGGCGCCGGAACATGAAAACCCCGGCGGCGAACAGCAGCCCGGACCCCGCCATTACCGCCGCCAAGGGGAGAACATTGGGGATGCTCCCGTCTATCAGGCAGCCGCGCGCCGCTATCAATATCTGCGTAATAGGATTGAGCAGCAAGAGCGGCCGTATGTGCGGACCTATCACGCTCAGCGGGAAAAACACGGGAGTGGTATAGAACATGATCATCGTCAGCACTTCCCAAATCCGTTCAAGGTCACGGTACTCAGCCGCCAGGAGAGGCAAAAAAAGCGAAACCCCGGCGGTAAGCATCACGATCGCGCCAATCAATACAGGCAGCAGCAGCCAGGAGAGCTTGGGCGCAACTCCGAAGAACGGCAGGAATACCAGCAGCACGCAAAGCTCCAGCAGAAAGGCGGCCAGGATAGCCAGCAGGGTGGAAAACACCACTATCTCCCTCGGGAACTTGAAGTTGCGGATGATAGCGTAGCGCCGGGTAAGACAGGAGAGGGCGGAGGTGGTGGCCCGCTGAAAAAAATTCCAGAACAACAGGCCTATGAGCAGGTAGCCGCCGTAGTTCACTACGAACTGCCCCATCCATTTAACGAATACCATGTAAAGGACTATGAACATCAGAGCCGGATACAGCAGCGTCCACAGGAAACCGAAAAAGGTGCCCTGGTCCCGGAGTTTAAACTCGGTCCAGCCTATTTCGCGCAGCAGCGAGAGGTAGGAACGGAGGCGTTGTTTGTCGGTTTGAGCGAGGATCATTGTTGGCGGTGGCGCCGGCAATATGCCGCTTTGCACCTGCGTATTGTACCATACAGCCAGCAAGCGTTGCATTCCGGCCGCGCCGCGAAATAGCGCCGGCGGCCGACTGTTTGACAGTACCCGTGGCTAACGGTATAATTGGGATGGTTTATTGCGTTTTCCTCTGAAGATCACCGGGT
>MGVB01000056.1 GCA_001800275.1 Elusimicrobia bacterium RIFOXYA12_FULL_57_11 | reverse complement strand
AATTCCAAAATCCGGTCAACTCTGAAAACCCTGTCCTCACCGCGGTCCAGGCAATGGGCGTCAAGACCTATAAAGGAGGCCTGCCTGTAGCGGCGTTCCCCCACGGCCAGCGGGCGCACCTTACGGCGGCTTTTTTCGTCCGCGGCCTTAAGATAGGTAAGGCCCAGACACCGACCTTCTTTTATGGCGCGGCTTATAAGGCCCACCTTCATATCAAAGGGGAGATCCCTGTCGCTTAATTTATACTGGTGGTCGGTGACGAATTTTATGATGCGCCGGTCGGTAATAACGTCCCCCCTGCGCACCGGCCTGGCCAGGGAAAGCCCTTCCAGTGATACGCAGCGGCTCAGGGCCACATAAGTCTGCCCGGCGGCAAAAGCCCGGTCGCCCAGGTCCAGCGCAACGCGCTCGAAGGTCTTGCCCTGGCTTTTATGTATAGTAATCCCCCAGGCCAGTTTAAGCGGGTACTGCCGGAAGGTCCCGGCCGTCTCGGATTCTATGCGGCCTTCTTCGCGGTTATAGGTGAAATGAATAAGCTCCCAGGCATGCGGCTGCACGCTCTCCAGAGCCCCGCCCGGCAGCCGCACCAGAACATTATCCGGCTCCCCGCCGATCCCCGCTATTATCTCCGCCACCTCGGCCATGGTGCCGTTCACCCAGCGCCCGGCGGGGTCATTATTGAGAAGCATTACCTGGGCGCGCCGCTTCAGCCGCAGATGCTCTTCGGCCGGGTAGGAATCCCTTGAAAAGCTTCCGGTTGTTTCAGCCGCGTAGCGGTGTTCACGCCCCTGCAGGCGGGAAAGGTGCTCCAGATTCACGCCCAGCGCCGCGGCGTTGGTAGTGAGAAGCTGTACCGCACAGCCCAGGCCGCTTTTATGCGGAACCCCCACGCGGCGGTTCAGCGCCGCCAGCGCCGCCGGGGTTATGGAATTGTTCCTTATGGCGTTCAGGATGGCAATAAAGCCGGAATCGGTCTGGCGGTAGATTTTTTCCAGTTCCACGAACTCCAGCTCCAGCTTTACAAATACCCTTGCGCTGAAAAAATACGGCCCGTCGTAAAAGCCGGAGAACAGCCCCCGCTCGGCCCCGGTTACCACTGGCGGCAGCTGGTAAAGGTCTCCTATAAGTATAAGCTGCGCGCCCCCGAACGGGAGCAGAGGGTCTTTGCCGTTAAGCCGCATGAACGCGTCCACACAGTCCATAAGGTCGGCCCTGGCCATGGAGACCTCGTCTATTATCAGGGCGTCCAGCTCCCGGTAAATGAGGGCTTTTTTCCCTTTAAGCTGCTTCACGGTATCCGGCGTTACGCCGGGCTTGAAGGCGAAAAATGAATGTATAGTTTCCCCGCCCACATTGAGCGCCGCCACCCCGGTAGGGGCCAGGACGACTATTTTCTTTACGGTATGGTCCCGGAAATACCTGAGCAGCGTGGATTTGCCGGTGCCGGCCTTGCCGGTAACAAAAACGCTGCGCGAACCGTTTTCCAGCATGCCAAGGGCTTTCGAGAATTGCGGATTAAAATCTATTTCAAATTCCTGCATATCGATGTTCCTGCGGGCAAAATTATACCATTTGCGTTTTTCCGGGCAATAAAAAGAAAACCGGCCCTGAGGCCGGTCTTCCCGCGGCGCTGGCTGCGTCTTATTTTGTCTGCAACCGCAGTGAAAGCGCGGTATCGCTGAAACTGAACCTGGTCAGATGCACCTGCCGCATGCCGGGAGTGACAAAATTTTTCAGGAACGCGGTGGAGATTTTCCCACGCAGCGTCCAGGCGGCCTTATCATAGGTAAGGGTAAGGACCTCCGCCGCTTTCAACGGGATTTTGCCGTTAACCAGTTTTTCGTCAATGGCCTTCATGATACCGGCCGTCATAACGCTCATTATTTCGGCCACCATATCCTCCTGGTTCAAGTCCCCGGCCGATTTCTGATCCGGCTCCATAGAAGCGTGCAGCTTAACGCGCTCTATCCTTATGGCAAACCGGTCGACACCTTCGAGATAGGGCTTAATGGTGAGCGTGGGGTTTACAACGATACCGCCCACGTTCACGCTGATATTATCTATTTTGAGGAAATCTCCGGCGCGGCTCATGACCTGGGCGGAAGGGTCCGGCAGGGTGATCGCAAAACGTTTCTCGGCAGCCGCCATTTTCAGCGCGGCGTTCTTTACAGCCTTGAATGGCATTTTTATCGCCAGGTCGAGTTCTATACGCGCATCATCTTCGTCCGCAGCGTCTTTCGGGAATGAAACCGTATACATCCGGGCCGCCGGATTAATATCACCGGACTTCACCGCTTCAAAGGGAAAGCCGGCCGCGCCGGCCCAGGTGCAGGGCAGGAACAGGACAGCGCAAGCCAGTATTTTCAGGGGCGCCGCATTTTTAGGAATATTTTTCATGAAGTTTCTCCGTTAAACCTACAGGTCGAAGGAAAGGTACATCAAACCCTTGTTAATGAACAATTTATTTATGGCGGCCCCCTCCGCGAAAGAAGGGAGAAAAGCCGCTTTATCCAGTGAAAATTCAACGGTCCTGTTATCCAGCTTGCGGGCTTTTACCGCCTGCACCAGGTTGGGATTGGTAGCCACGGCCGCCACCACACGGGAAATAATTGCGTTCTGCAACCAGTCATTGAGGAAGCCGGGCACTCCGATACCGTAAGCCTTGTCCACCTCTATGCGCTCTATTTTCAGAGTTATAATGTTGGCCGCAGTAAGCTTGGGCTGCATGGTGGCTATAAAATAAACGTTCGGCTTAAGGAACACGTCCCGGGCGTACACCTTACCCGCCAGTTCCATGCGGCCGTCGGCCTTGAATTTGATGCCGCCTGCGAATTTCTTCTCCGAAGCCAGGTTAAAATCCGTACCGTCCGTGTATTTGCGGACGAACGAGGTGATAAGCCCGTCGGAAAGCGCCAGGTTGTAACCCTTCAGCTGCGCTATACCTACCCCGGTCTGCACGCCCAGGGCGAAGCCGGAATCGTCAAAGCTGAAAGAAGTGAAGTTGATATTCTCTATCAGGCCGGGCAGCAGGGGGGCCACGAAATCGGGCGAGATGACGGCGTGCAGCGTCCAGGACAACTTGTCGTAGGAGAATGCCATCACGTCCGCGGCCTTCAGCTGCACTTTGTTGCCAGCAAAAGCCTTATCCATGGAGGCCAGCATGGCGGTGGTGAGTTTATCGGCCACCAGGGCCATTATCTCGTTCTTATCCAGCTTTGGCATTTCAAGCCCTTTAGGGCCAAAAACCACGTCCAATTCTATCTTTCCGAATTTGAGCGCCAGGCGGTTATTGCCTTCGAAAAAAGGTTTAAGGAGCACGGTGGGCTCTATCTTTATGCCCTTATAATCCACAGTAAGGTTGGTAAGGACTACCTGGTCCCCCCTGCGGGAGATCACCGGGGAGGAAGCGTCTATAACCTGCAACTGCGCCGTAGCCGCCGGGCCGGTAAACTGTTTGGCGAACATTTCCGACAGGCGCTTGTTAAGCGAAGCGAAGGTCAGCTTGAGCGTCATGTCCAGGGCGGGAGCCATGTCGGGAGATTTTTCAGGGCCAGCCGGGCCCACGGGCATCGGGGCTGAAACCGCCAATCCCTGCGCTTTGCCCGTTTTCAGGCCGTGGATCAAACCCAGGCTGAAATCCTCACCGGCAACAAGACCGGTTTGCATCAGCAGCGCAGCAATTACCGCGAGAATTGTTTTTTTCATAGATAGGTCCTTGTCTTGGTATAGTTTAACAGGCGACCGGGTTGGCGGCAAGGCCCAAAAGGCCCAAACGCCATGAGCACAAAAGGGCATAAAAAAACCCTGCCGCCTTTTCCGTGGCGGCAGGGTCAACTGTGACGGACGGCGCCGGCTACGCTTTCAAAAGGGCCGCTATGTACTTCTGAGCCTTTTTGGCCACAGGGTCCTCGGGATAGTCCTTTACGATACGCTCGTAGTATTCTTTCGCCTTGTCCGCGTTCTTATTCTTTTCAAAGGCCTGGCCAGCGTCCAGCAGGGCTTTGGGGGCCGCTTTATCCGCGGCATAATCGGCGGCTATCCTGTCGTACATCCTGATTTCCGCGTCCAGGTCTTTCAAGTCTTTCCGGGCGATCTCGGCAGCAAGGTAAAGTTCCTCAATGGCTTTTTCATCCTTGTACTTGTCGGCCAGCCTGTTAAGCACCGCTATAGCCTCCGCGGGCTTTGACAGATTTTCACGCAGAACACGCGCCTCCGCCTTAAATGCGTCTCGGGCTTCAGGCTTGTCGGGGTAGAGTTTTATAATATTCTCGTACACTTCAACCGCCAGGGGATATTGTTTCTGCTTTTCCGTGAGCCGGGGCAGCTGGGTATAGGCCGCCCACGCCTCGGGGGTGCCAGGGAACTTATTCGTAATATCCTGGTAAACCTTGATAGCGGCGAAATAATCTTTGATGTTCTCAGCCAGCACATAGCCAAGCAGCCTTTTTGTCCTGGCCATCAGGGCGCTGTCCGGATAAACGAATATCAGCTTCTCGTATGCCAGCCTGGCGCGGACATATTCTTTCTTCTGTGCGTAAAGATTACCCAGCTCCAGCTGCAGGACATCCAGACCCGCATACGATGGAAACCGCCTGAAATATTCCGTAAATTCCACCGTCAGCGGCTCATAAAAATCCTGGCCGAATTTCCCCGCCATTTCCCGGAGGACAAAGGCCAGGTTCTCAGCCTTCCCGGTTTCCCCGGAACCTTTGGCGATAGTCAGCAGGAGGGCCTTCTCCTTCTTGTCGAGCTTCTTGTCGGCGGTAATCCCCAAAGTCTTACCAGCGGCCGCGCTGACCTCCGAACCGGGGGATTCCTGCAATAATCTCAAAAGGTCCAGCACAGCAGGCTTGTAATTGCCAAGTTTCAGATTCAGGTTCGCCCTGAGGAACAGGGCTTTTTCCGCGGCTCCATGTTCGGGATTGGCGCTCAGCCAGGCAGACAATTGAGGCAGAATAGCTTCAATAACATCCTCATCCTTGTCCTCGCCGTACGCGCTGAAAAACTCCCATTCCGCGGCGGTTATACCGGCAGCGGAAGGAGCGTTGCGCGAGGGGGCGGCGGTATTTGCCGGAGCCGCGGCCGGCTGTTCGTCCGGAGAGGCGGTGATGATCGTGTACGCTTCAGTTTTTTCCGTGGCTTTTTCCAGCGGCTCCTGCTGCACCGGCTCTATAAAGGCAGAAGCGGCTTCAGCCATGGCCTTCGGCATCTCCTGTTCGGCGGCGGAGAGCGCGGGCACGGCGTAAAAGGCAGAGAAAACCGAAATCAGCAGCGCAGACGTTATCAGCATAGTAAAACGGGTCATTATTTTCCTCCTGGTGAACTCATCTCATAATTCCGGCATCTGTCAGTTGAACCGAAGAAACATCGAGCACGCCGCCACGCTTACAAACCCGGGAATTACTTCCCGGCTCGCGTTATTTTTACGCCGTCATAATCAAGCCAATCAAGGGCCAGCGGGCTTATGATGGCGTTGGCGGCAACGGTTAAAACCCCGGAACCGGGCACTACCATTTTCCTAAGCTCGAAATCGCTCAGGAACAATTTCTTCCCAAGTTCAGGCACTTTCTTATACACAGGCGTACCGCTCCCGGTTTTGCCGCGAGACAGGTACCTAGCTATCAGATCTTCTATCGCGCCTTTTGTAAGCATAGGAAAACCCGGCAACTGGCCGGCGTGACGGACCGGGCAGCTTTGTAAAAAGCCGCCCGGCCGTCCGGCTGCGGGGCAGTCTAGCTGACTTTTACAGAGATCTTCGCCAGATATTTATCCAGATCGTCAGCGGGGCGGGGGATCACATGCATCCCGACAAGCTCTCCCGCTTTCTGGGCGGCGGCGGCGCCGGCTTCCACGGCGGCGCGCACGGCGCCGACTTCCCCCACGCACAGCGTGGTGACGTAGCCGGAACCTATCTTCTCGTAGCCGATAAGGCGCACCTTGGCGGCTTTCGACATGGCGTCAGAGGCTTCTATCATGCCTATGAAACCCTTGGTCTCTATCATTCCCAGCGCTTCTTTTGGTTCTGACATATTCGCTCCTTAGAAATAACCCTTACAACAAATTCCAGATATTCCGGGGCGACCGGGAGTAACATTCCGAGAGCCCGTTGCGGAAGGGGGCCCCACCATAATTTCCCAAGGCGGGGGGAACCACGCAAGGGTTCCCTCTTCCGGGCGAACGGAGTGTTACTCCCGGCCGCCACGGGCCAACTTTACTAGTACTGCCCTTTGGCGGCTTCGCCGCCGGAAACTATGGCTATGCTGGCGCTGGTACCAAGGCGGGTAGCGCCCGCCTTCACCATGGCCGCGGCCACCTCGGCGTTCTTTATGCCGCCGGAAGCTTTCACGCCCATCTCGGGCCCCACGGTGGCGCGCATAAGCGCTATGTCCTCGGGGGTGGCGCCGCCGGAGCCGAAGCCTGTGGAGGTTTTAACGAAATCGGCCTGGGCAAGCTTGCTCATCTTGCAGGCGCGCACCTTCTCGTCCCTGGTCAGGTATGAGGTCTCGAGGATTACCTTAAGGCATTTGCCGCGGGTGGCGTCGCGCACGGCCTTGATATCGTCCTGCACCAGCTGGTCGTTGCCGCTCTTGAGCGCGCCGATATTGATAACCATATCTATCTCGTCGGCGCCATTGGCTATGGCGTCGCGGGCCTCTATGGCTTTAACGGTAGGCGTGGTGGAGCCCAGCGGGAACCCTATAACGGTGCAGACCATCACTCCGGAACCGCGCAGCAGCCTCGACGACATGGCCACGTAACCGGGGTTCACGCAGACCGAAGCGAAGCGGTACTTGCGGGCTTCCTCGCAAAGCTTGCCTATTTCTTCCTGGGTGGCGTTGGCTTTGAGCAGAGTATGGTCTATCATGCCGGCAATGGAGTTGCTGGCTTCGTTTGGATTGCAGAAGCTGACCCGGTCCACACTGGCCTTTACCTGCTGGGCCGTGTAGTTGGTGAGCGGGTTGCAGTTCTGGCAGGAGGAACTGCAGGTATTCTCTTCAAGGCGGCAGTCGCTCTGGGAACAGGCCTTGGCCGGGGCCCCGGAAGCCTTGTTCACCAGAGGATGCTGGAAAACCTTGCCGCCCGAACCCGTCGGCACGGAATCGCCGAGGGTCTGGCGCGGATAAGCAGGGGCTTTTTCCTTTAAGATCTTGGCCACTTCGGCCGCTATTTTTTTTATATCTTCGTCGTTCATATTTATTCCTTTCCGGTAATATACACCTTGTCCACTATCCCGGCGATCACGGTACGCACCGGCGCCTTGGGACTCCTCAAGATTTTCCTGGCAGAGCCGCCCTCATCCACTATCAGCACGGTATCACCAACGCCGGCTCCCTGGTTGCCGTCCAGCGCCAGCGTGGCTTCACCGACCAGTTTATCGCCGTCCAGCGGATCCACGGCTTTAACCAGCAGCATGGTGGCGTTCTTAAGCCCAGGATGCTTGCGGGTGGCCCATACATTGCCGATAACTTTTGCTATAAACATAAACTCAGTTAAACTTCTTCCCGTCTATAATTCCTACTATGGCCGCGTCCACCGGAGGCGGAACGGCGCCAGCCGCGGTCTCCCCCTCCCACCCGTCGAAGGCCTGTATAGCCTCCCTGGAAGCCACGAAGAAAACGGTTTCAGCGGCGCCGGCGCCCACAGTGTCCGCAGCCACCAGCGGGTCCCCGGAGGGCTTATCGGTCTCCCAGTCCAGCGGCTGTATGAGCAGCAGGGTCTTGCTTTCCATGCCGCAACATTGCCGAGAACAGAAAACCCTGCCGATTACCTTTGCCTGTTTCATCTTTACCTAACAGCAGCGCTGTTCTATAGCCGTAATTTTATCCAGGCGCTTCTGGTACTTACCGCCTTCAAAAGGGGTATTAAGCCAGACCTTCACCATTTCCTGGAGGGCAAGGTCCCCGTGCGTTTTGCCACCCAGGCACAGCACGTTGCAGTCCTCGTGAGCGGAGGCGAAACGCGCCGAAATAATATCGTAAGCGGCCACGGCGCGTATACCATGCACCTTATTGGCGGCCAGCGGCATGGCGCCATTGAAACCATCCACCAGCACGGCGCGGTCGAATTCTTTTTTGCGCACGGCCTCGCTTACCAGCAGGGCTATATCCGGAAAATCCACCGGCTCCGTGGAGTAGCAGCCGAAATCCATTACGTCATGCCCAAGGCCCTGCATGAATTTTTTTAGTTTTTCCTTGGCTTCAAAACCCGCGTGGTCCGCGCCTATTACTAGTCTCATAAAATTTCTCCTGTTTCTCCGTCTATATTGCCGCGCCTGTGTGCGCGTGAGCGTTGGGGATAACTATACGGCTCACTACGGCGTCTTCTCCTATGGCCTTTACGCCCGCCGTTACGGCCGTACGCACCGCGCCCGGCTCGCCCGTAACGGTGAAATATCCCTTACCGCCTATCCCCTTACCGGTGTTCACTTCCGCCACATGGACGGAAGCGGCCTTGGCCGCCGCGTCCGCCGCGAACAGCGCGGGCAGGGCCTCTTTGGTCTCCACAATGCCCACAGCCTCTATCTTGTCCGCCTTCACTTTCCTGTTGAGGGCGGCCAGGGCCCCGGAGTGCACATTGCGGATAATGTGGCTGGCTATAACGATGTTGCCGCCCGTCTCTACGCCTTTGGCCAGGGCAGATTCAACCTCGCCCAGCGGGCCGGAGACGACTATGATATATTTTCCCTTGGAAATCGCCTGGTGAACCTCGGGTTTTACGCCGGCGGCCTTGCACATGGCGTCCAGCACCTCTATACCCCTGGCTATAGAAGAGGTTTCAACAAGTCCCAAAGCTATATTTGCCTGCATATTGATTCTCCTTACGCTATCCTGAGATCTCCTACCACGCTGCACTGCAGCGGCCGCACAAAATGGCTGGTCTTGGTAATGCCGTCTCCGGTAGGCGTGCCTATGGACATCGAGGCATAGCCTTCGCCCAGGCCCAGCCCGTGCAGCGTGCAGCCGTTCTTTACAAAGATGGAGCAGGCCATGCGGCGGCCCATCCTGGTCATGTTCTTGATGTTCGTGGAATACATGCCGGCCGAGTGGTGGTTTTCCCCCTCGGCAAAACGCGCCAGCTCTATGGCAGAATCTATGTCCCTGCAGAAGGTGACCGGCAGCACGGGCATCAGCTGTTCACTGACCACGAAGGGGTGGTCGTTGGGGACTTCCGCCCAGAGCACGCGGATATCGTCGGAAAGGTTCAGCCCGATGGACCTGGCAATTACCGACGGGTTCTTGCCTATGAAGTCGCGGTTGACCTTGGGCTCGCGCCCCGGCTCCAGTATTGCCAGTTTTGAAAGCGCGTCCATCTGAGAGCCGGTAAGCTCGTAGGCGCGCGCATCGGCGCGCATGGCGGCCAGGAAGCGTGTGCGGGCCGCTTCCACCACTATCACCTCTTTTTCCGCTATGCACAGCACGTTATTGTCGAAACCGCAGCCGTAAATTATTTCCCTGGCGCAATCCGGGAACACCGCTGTTTCGTCCACCACTATGGGCGGGTTGCCGGGCCCGGCAGCGATGGTCTTGCAGGGCTTGCCCGAGGTCATGGCCACTTTTACTATGGCCGGGCCGCCGGTCACTATATTCATATGGGTGCCGGGGTGGGACAAAAGCTGTTTGGTCACCTCCTGCGTGGGCTTACCCATGGTACAGACCAGGTTGGCCGGCCCGCCGGCGTCCACTATGGCTTTATTGAGCACGCGCACGGCGTCGGCCACGCAGCCCTTGGCGGCGGGGTGCGGAGAGAACACCACCGCGTTGCCGGCGGCCAGGATCCCTATGGCGTTGCTGATAATGGTGGCCACGGCGTTGGTAGAAGGGGTGATGGCCGCCACCACTCCGAAAGGCGCGTATTCAATCAGGGTCAGTCCCTTATCGCCGGTATAAGACACGGCGCGCAGGTCTTCCACGCCGGGAGTACCGTCTATGCAGACCATGTTCTTTATAACCTTGTCTTCCACGCGGCCCATGCCGGTTTCGGCCACGGCCATTTCCGCCCAGCGGCGGGCGTTGGCGCGCGAAACCGCGCGCATCGCTTCTATTATTTTTGCGCGCGCCGCCAGGCCCAGGTCCTGGAAGCCGGGCTGCGCCTTATTGGCGGCGGCCACAGCGGCGTCCACGGTGTCGAACACCGGCCCGCCCGAAGGCGAGGGCGCGGGCTGGGAGTCAAGGTTCTTAACGACCTCGGCCACTATCTTTTTCAGTTCTTCTTCGCTGATAGCCATATGCGCCCCGCTTTACTGCATTTTATCTATGGATTTCTTGAACACGACCTTGCCTTCTTTCTCGATGGTGTCTACTATGGCGAAGATCGTGCAGTCGACGGGGGTATTCTCCGTCTTAGAGGTCTGGCGGGCGCTGGAACCCTGCACCAGCAGCACAAGCTCGCCGGTCCCGGCACCTACGGCGTCTATCCCCACCAGCGTGTTGCCGCGCGGTTTATCGTCCAGGCCCACCGGCTGCACCATCAGGAGTTTGGTCCCTACAAGTTTATCGTCCTTGCGGGTGCAGACCACATTGCCCACTACTCGTGCAAATAGCATAAATCCTCCGAAACCAATCGAAAATCAAAGATCGGCAACCGGGGGCCGAAGCGCCGGGGAGATTAAAACGTGTTCCCCCGGCCTTCGGCCCTCGATTTGCGATTATCGATTATTTCTTCCTGCCGTCGCTTATCGGCAGCTTGCCTTCAAGGTCGCCGTGGGGCTGCGGTATGACATGCACGCTCACCAGCTCCCCTACTTTCTGGGCGGCGGCGCCGCCGGCGTCGCAGGCGGCGCGGCAGGCCGCTACTTCGCCTCTGAAAAGGATGGTCACGAGGCCAGAACCGATCTTTTCGTAGCCGACGATCTTTACGTTGGCGGCTTTCACGGCGGCATCGGCCGCTTCCACACAGGCCACAAGGCCTTTAGTTTCTATCATTCCAAGTGCGTCCATTTTGTCCTCCAGTAACTATTTTAAATAAAGCAAATCCAATATCTTCAGACTATAAAAGCCGGGTCGTTGTTCTTTAAGCCCGCGGCGTTGGCCTCTTCCACGTCCAGATGCAGCTCCAGCGAGTACGCGTCGGAGACGCGGCAGAGCACCCGCTCAAAGATGGTCTCGCGCTCAGTACCCCGGCCGGCTAGCACGCGCACTTCCTGACCATCACTCACCTTGTACGCGGAGCCTTCCTTCACGTTGAAATGGATATGGCGTTTGGAAAGGATGAGGCCCTGCCGGAGAGTAACGGAACCTTTCGGCCCGACCAGCTTTATTCCCGGTGAATTATCCAATTTGCCGGAGTCACGGATAGGCGGCTCCATGCCCAGCCGGCGCGCGTCGCCCAGCGAAACTTCCACCTGGCTGTATTTCCGGTACGGGCCTATCATCCGGACGTCCTTCAGGACGCCCTTGGGCCCCTCAACGGTTACGCGCTCATTACAGGCGTACTGGCCGGGCTGCTTCACTGCCTTGAGCCGTGTGTCTTCGGCGTCGGCGCCGAAGAGGGCCTTGAAGTCTTCTTTTGTCAGGTGGACATGCCGGTTGGAAATACCCACCGGCACGGGCGCGTTTGAACGCTCCTGCCGGAGTTTCAGATCTTCAAGTATTTCTTTCAACAGCTGTTCGTTCATGCTTTACCGGCTTAGCACCGCCTGGAAATGTATGACGCGCAGGAACTTGTCGGCCTTGAGGCTTTCCCCGCCTACCAGGGCGCCGTCAATGTCGGGCTGGGCCATCAGTTCATCCACGTTGTCGGCCTTCACGGAGCCGCCATAAAGCACGCGCACGGCTTCGGCGTAGGGCTTGCCGTAAATGCGCTCAACCTGTTTACGCACGAACACGTGCGCGTCCTGCGCCTGGTCGGGGGTGGCGGTCTTGCCGGTGCCTATGGCCCAGACGGGCTCGTAGGCTATCACGACTTTAGCGGCTTCGGCGGCGGTTATGCCGGCGAAAGCGCCGTTAAGCTGGGTTTCAAGCACGCGGTAGGTTTTCTGGCTCTCGCGCTCCTCAAGGGTTTCGCCTATGCACAGCACGGGCACGAGGTTCGCCTTTATGGCGGCTTTCATTTTCTTGTTTATTACCTCGTCGGTCTCAAGGAAGATCTTGCGGCGTTCTGAATGGCCTATGATGGCGTGCGTGCAGCCGGCGTCTAGAAGCTGGGCCGGCGCCACGGCGCCGGTGAAGGCGCCTTTTTCTTCCCAGGCTACATCCTGCGAGGAGAGGAATATTTTGGAG
>MGVB01000055.1 GCA_001800275.1 Elusimicrobia bacterium RIFOXYA12_FULL_57_11 | reverse complement strand
ATCTTTTTCATAGCTTACTTGCTGCTATAGTTGAAACTGACGGGCGCGGACAAAGTTTTCCCATCCTCATTCTCGGTAATGGAGATAGCGCCAACCTGCACGCCGGAATATATACCCGAAGTCTCCAAGTAGTTTATCCAGTAGGCCAGGTCGTAAGCGGAGCGGGAACTTAAAGAGATATTAACCGCCAGCGAGTCGCCCCGCAGGGAAGTGGCGATATTGGAGAACCAGATGGTCGGGGGCAGGTCGCCTATGAGGTCCTGCATGAAATGGGAATACAGGAGGCGCCCCTTATTCACGCTGGCAATGGCGTTGAGGTAGCGCTGGACCTCGGCGATCTGCGCCTCTATCGCCTTGACCTGGTCCACGTCTTTCTGAAGGACGGCCAGTTCGGCCTCGCGTTTCGCGAGGATAAACCCGATGGTCTTTTCGCGGGTGAACTGCCACACGGAGGAAAGCGATATCACCCCCGCTATCAGCACCCCGGCCAGCACGGCTTTGGCGATCACCGTTTTGCGGTTAATGCGCTCTATGTATTCGGGGGGGATGAGATTTATCCGGATCATGCTTCCCAGTCCTCAAATTTACGCAGCGCCAGGCCCGTAGCCACCGCAAGAGAGGGCAGCACGTCCTTCGGGATATTCTTCGGCTGCTCGGACAAAAACGCCATGGGATTGGTGATTTCAACCGGCACTTTGAACTCGCCACTGAGGAACGCGGCTATATTGCCGAGGTTCGCCATGCCGCCGGAAACCATTATCTTTGCGATGGAGTGGTCCACCCCCTGCGACAGGTAGAAATCTATGGAGCGGGAAACCTCCGTATAAAGGTCCCTGAGCACCCCGGCCGCGGCCCTGGAGACCAGTATCCCTTCCTTGCTGAAGCCTTCAATCGCCGCTTCCTTGTCTTCGTCGGAGACCAGCAGGGAATGTGTTTTTTTTGCGGCAGCCGCGGTACCGGCATCGGTCTTAAGGGCCTTGGCTATCGCCTTGTCGAAAGTGGCGCCGGCAATAAAAATATCACGCACCACCCGCGTCACACCCTGGGTAACTATGGAAAGATTCGTCACCTTCTGGCCGATATTCAAGAACAGAACGGAGCTATTGTCCGCTGCCGGCACCAGCCTCGCGTAAAGGGCTTCCAGGGCGAAAGAATCCACGTCCACGATAACCGGGTCGAGACCGGCCTCCTCCAGAACGTCGATCTTGTCCCGCACGGACTCCTTCTTGGCGGCGACCAGCACGGTCTCCATCTTTGCCTCACCCTCTTCGGTCACATCGTTGAGGATGCTGTAAGTCAGGCTCACGTCGTTAATATCGAACGGGATAAACGGCTCGGCCTCCACATTGATGGTGAGGGAAAGCTCTTTGCGGGAAAGCTTGGGCAGCTTAACGTAGCGCACTATGACCGAATTGCCGGAGACAGACGCCGCCGCACGGCGCGCCTCTATGCCTTTTTTCTTGAGGTAATTTTTTATTTCCCCGGAGATTATGGCTTTTTTCTCTTCCGGCGGGACGTCATTTTTAATAACCAGGGGAATCGTGCCCCAGTCCTTCAGCGTTATGCCCTTCTTATCTTCCACGAAGCAGACCAGTTTCACGGCAAAGTTGCCGATATCGATGCCGATGATCTCTTTCGGCGGAAACAACATTTTTGTAAATTTTGCCAGCATCAGTTTTTGCCCGTCCGCGCACATGCCGCAGCAAACCCGCACAACCCCTTAAAAAGCCGCTTACCCTTTGTAGCATAATTATATTACATAATTATTAAAAAGCAAACCCTAATTTTGTCGCGTTGCGCGTGCCGTTTCCCGCTGCCGGCAACATTCATTTAAATGTCATCTGTGTTTAATGGCGCACTGCTGGGCTTCGGCCTGGAGGCTTCGGAAATTTATACCCCCGCGCTGCTGGACGGGGCCTGCCCGCCGCGGAACCGGGCCGAAAAACTCCAGGTATTGCGCGAAGCTGCTGAAGAACGCCTGCTATTGCAGGCGTCAATTCGGCGGCTGCACCTCTTTAGCCCCTTCCGGCCTGTACGGATGCAGGCACCCGAGCAGGAACCGGCTGATACCCTCGCTTGCGGCATACACCAGCAACCCCGCCCGGACCAGGAAAAAAAGTATCAGGCCAAAAAACACCGCCTGGTAGGCCCACTCGAAATCGGGAATGAACGGGAACACCGCGCCCTGGAAAGAGGAGTACGCGAACAGGCAGGCCCCCACCTTGACCAGGTTCCCGAATAATTCCCCCGCTTTAGGCATAAAATCCAGCAGGCCGTCTATCGCCGGGGCAACCTCCGCCCCGAAAGCCGCCAGCAGAACAAGCATCAGCAGGGAAACCACCGAACCGATAAAAACCCCTATCGGCAGTTTGTGGCTCAGAAACGACAGCGATTGCGAAAAAGGCAGGGAATCCACGAACCAGCCGATGGCGGAAAGCGTGAAGAACAGCACCAGCACCTTTATAGTTTTAAGAAGAAGCGTATACAGGTTCTCTTTTTTTGTCATACGCCAAATGTAACAAAATAACTCCCCACCCGCAACAGCGCCGCCCTGGTGGAGCCGGCTTCCCGGCAACCCTCCCGATGATGATAGTATTGATTGATTTATTGATTATGTGCTAGTATTTTGCCTGACAGCGCCCAAAACAGGGCCAGCGCGTGGAGGAAGATATTATGCTCGTAGAAAGAACCGAATACAAAGGCCAGCCGGTGCTCATACTCAAGCGGAACGAGAACGACAAATACCCGTTCTCTTTCGGTCTCTCGAAAGCCCGCCTCATCATAGAGGGCTTCGAAGAGATAAAGAAATTCGTGGCCGAGAACGACAACAAAGAAGAGAAAAAGTAGTTTTTCCCTCCTTCGGGCCGTACAAATGCCGTCAGAAACCGAGTTAGCGATAGCCGGGTTTTATGACGGCATTTACCATTTTTATTCCGCGGCAAATTTCTTCCTGACCTTCGGCCTGGACCGGTATTGGCGCGCGCGCGCGGCGGCCACTGCCAGGCGCCTCGCCCCGCGGGCCCTTACGGCGCTGGATGCCTGCTGCGGCACCGGCGACTTCAGCCTGGCACTGCAGAAAGCCTTTGGCGGCCGGCTCGCCGTAACCGGCTGCGACCTGAGCGCCGCCATGCTGGCGGCCGGCAAAGAAAAAATACCCGGCATGACGTTTGTGCAGGCGGAAATCAAAAGCCTGCCCTGGCCCGACGCCAGCTTCGACCTGGTAACCGTGGCTTTCGCCGCCAGGAACCTGAACATAGACAGGGGAAAAATGCTGGCGGCTCTGCGCGAATTAAGGCGCGTGCTGAAACCCGGAGGGCTGTTCCTTAACCTGGAAACCACCCGCCCGGACAACCCCGCGCTGTGGTTTTTAATGCGGTTCTATGTAAAAATCCTGGTAGGGTTGCTGAACCTGTTCTCGTCCAAAAACCGCCGGTCTTACTTGTTTTTGAAGCGCACCATCCTGAACTTCTGCACGGCGCGGGAATTTTCCGCGCTGCTGGGCGAAGCCGGGTTTACGGGCGCCGCCCACGCAATACTCTGCCCGGGCGCCGTAGCGGTGCATACCGCAAAAAAATAACCCGCGCAAGGCGGGTTATTTTACGCAGGCATACCCCACCCGTTCACATTTTATGCCTGCGCCTGAATTCCGCCATCTTAAGGCGTACCGCGGCGCGGCGCAGCGAAGCGTTGGCCTCGTCCAGGTCCAGGTCGGCGCCGCGTATGGCCAGGCTGTCCTTGGCTTTCTGGTAAGCCTGGCGCGCGCGCTCCTCGTCCACTTCATGGGCCAGTTCCGCGGCCTCAGCCAGCACCATAACCTTGTTGCCGTGTATCTCCGCAAAACCGCTGAGCACGGCGAAGAGCTCCTTGTTTCGGCCCTCTGTATAGTGCATGAAGCCTTCCTTGAGCTGCACCACAAAGGAAGCGTGGCCGGGCAGCACTCCCAGTTCGCCGCCGACGGCGGGAATGGTCACAAAATCCACGGGCTTGTCCGCGAGGACCGTACGCTCGGGTGTGACTATGGTCAGGATAAGGCGCTTTTTTTCCATATTAACTTGCTTATCACCTGGCGCGTCAGGCCGGCTGCTGAACTTTGCCGCGCTCTATAACATCGTCTATACCGCCGGCCATCCAGAAAGTCTGCTCGGGCAGATTATCCAGCCGGCCGCTGAGGATCTCCTGGAAACTGCGGATAGTTTCTTTAAGCGGCACATATTTGCCGGGGCGCCCGGTGAACTTTTCGGCCACGGAGAACGGCTGCGACATGAATTTCTGTATCTTGCGCGCGCGGTTCACGGTCTTCTTGTCCTCGTCGGAGAGTTCGTCTATGCCCAGGATGGCTATGATATCCTGCAGCTCCTTATAGCGCTGCAGTATCTTCTGCACGCCCCGGGCGGTCTGGTAATGCTCGTTGCCCAGCACGCGCGGGTCCAGTATGCGGGAGGTGGAATCCAGCGGGTCCACGGCGGGGTAAATGCCCAGCTCTGAAATGGAGCGCGACAGCACCACGGTGGCGTCCAGGTGGGTGAACACATTGGCAACGCCCGGGTCGGTAAGGTCGTCGGCGGGCACATAGACGGCCTGGATGGAGGTAATGGACCCCTTGCTGGTGGAGGTGATGCGCTCTTCGAGGGCGCCGATTTCGGTGGTCAGCGTGGGCTGGTAACCCACGGCCGACGGCATGCGCCCCAGCAGGGCAGAAACCTCGGCGTTGGCCAGCACGTAGCGGAACACGTTGTCCAAAAACAGCAGCACGTCCTGGCCTTTCACGTCGCGGAAATACTCGGCCTGGGTGAGGGCGGTCAGGCCCACGCGCGCGCGGGCGCCGGGGGGTTCGTTCATCTGACCGTACACCAGCGCGGTCTTGGAGAGCACGGTGGACCCGTCGGAAAGCTTGGCTTCCTGCATCTCCAGCCAGAGGTCGTTGCCCTCGCGGCTGCGCTCGCCTATGCCGCCGAACACGGAACAGCCGTGATGTTCGCGCGCGACGTTATTGATAAGCTCCATTATGACCACGGTCTTGCCCACGCCGGCGCCGCCGAACAAACCCACCTTGCCGCCCTTCATGAAAGGCGCCAGCAGGTCTATCACCTTTATCCCGGTCTCAAAAATTTCAGGGACGGTCTTCTGCTCGGTCAGCGGCGGGGGATCGCGGTGTATGGGCAGGAATTCTTTGGTGTCTATGGGGCCGCGGTAGTCTTTGGGCTCGCCCAGCACGTCCATCAGGCGGCCCAGGCAGCCCGCGCCCACGGGAACGGTAAGCGGCGCGCCGGTATCGGAAACCTCTATACCTTTGCCCAGGCCCGTAGTGGGCCCCAGGGTGATGGCGCGCACGGTATTGTCGCCCAGGTGCTGGGCCACTTCGGCCACAAGGGTCTTATCCTGCCCGTCTTCCTTATATTTTATCTTCAGGGCATTGAGTATCCTGGGCAGCTGGCCCTGCCGGAACTCTATGTCCAGCACCGGCCCTACTATCTGCACGATTTTTCCGATATTCATGGTAGCTCCTTCGAAATTATCCGCCCAGCGCTTCCGAGCCGCTCACTATCTCGTTGAGCTCGGTGGTTATCATCGCCTGGCGCGTCTTGTTCATCTTTAAAGTGAGGCCCTCTATCAGCTCCGTGGCGTTCTTGGAGGCGGACTCCATGGCGTTCATGCGCGCCGCCAGCTCGGCCGCCTGCGATTCCAGCAGCGTCCGGTACAGCTGCGCCGTAAGGTGGCGCGGCAACAGCGCGGACAGCAGTTCCTTCTTATCCGGCTCAAAAGAGAAATCTCCCCCGCCGGGGCGCACCGCCGCGGCGCCGCTGATGTGGCTCTTGAGGGGCAGCAGCCGGTCCGTCACTATGCGCTGGGCCATCATGGACTTGAATTCGTTGTAGATAAGGGTAACGCTTTGAACGGGGACGGCATGGTAAAGGGTTATTATGGCGTCAGCCAGCAGCTGGGCGTGAACGTAGCCCGCCTTGGGGAAAACGCCTATCAGCTCGTGCTTTATCTCCAGGTCCAGGCCTTTAAGGCGCCGGAGAAAATCCCGCCCCTTGCGGCCTACCGCCATCACGCAGATCTTCCTGCCGCGGTTTTCTTTGAGCCAGGCGGCCGCGGCTTTTAAAAGATTTGTGTTAAAAGACCCGCAAAGCCCCTTATCGGCGGTAACCAGCACCAGGCACAGGGGCCCGCCGGCGGGGCGCTCCTCAAAAAGTTCCCGCGCCGGAGTCCCCGAAAGATCTTCTTCCCCCAGCTCCCGGTAAAGGTCCGCTATCAGGCGGTCCATCTCCACGGCAAAAGGGCGCGCCGCCAGGATGGAGCCCTGCGCTTTTTTTATGCGCGCGGCCGCCACCATCTTCATGGCGTAGGTTATCTGTTTTATGCTTTTAACGGAAGAAATGTGCTTCCGGATGTCGCGCAATGATGCCATCGGTTTAGATTTTCGTCTCTCCCATTATTTTCACGTAATCCGCTATCCCGTCGGCGAGGTTCCACTGCGGCCTGTAGTTGAGCAGCGCCTTGGCCTGGCGGAAATCCGCCTGGGTCTTATTCTGGTAGAAAGAGTACGGGTTGTCGAAATATTCCGGCGCGAGGTCCAGCCCCATGGCCTTGTTCAGCGCTTCCACCACCTCGTTAAAATTGCCGGGGTTGCCGCTGCCCAGGTTGCAGACGCCGGACCTTTCCGCGTCCAGCGCGTTAAGGTTCCCGCGCACGATGTCTTTTACGTACACGAAATCCCGCACCTGTTCCCCGAACTTAAAGATGCGCGGCCGCTTGCCCGCCTTCATCTGGTGGTAAAGCTGGAACATCATGCTGGCGGCATGGCCCTTGTAATATTCCCGGGGGCCGTAAACGTTGAAATAGCGCAGCCCGACTAGCGTCATATCTTTGTGCCGGGCCGCGAACTCGCGCGCCACGTTATCCATTATAGCCTTGGAGAACCCGTAAACGTTCTCCGGGGTAGGGGTCTGGTCCTCTTTCATGGGGCAATGCCCGTTGCCGTAAACCCCGGCGGAAGAGGCGTAAACCACGCGCTTGACCCCGGCCTGAAGCGCGAACTCCAGCACGTTGCGGAAACCGTCCACGTTTATTTCCATCATCTTGCGCTGGTCGGTAACCGTGGTGTCGGTTATGGCGGCTTCATGAAAAACGGCGTCCACGGCCCCCACCTTGCCGAACCAGGCCCGGCTTTGTATGTCGTCGGCAATGATATCACCGGTAAAGGCCATGAGGTTTTTGTAGTTCCCGGAGGAAAAATTATCCAGGACGACCACCCCGGCCTTGCGCTCCTCTGCCAGGGCAAAAGCCAGGTTGGACCCTATAAAACCCGCTCCGCCGGTTATAAGATATTTTTTCATTAGATCCCGCCTTAGATGAATTTCTTTTTGAATTCAGTTATAGAATCCGCCAGACGCTGCTCCAGTTCCGGCGCCAACTGCTTCTTTTCCGCGATATCGGCCATAAGGTTGGCGTAGGAGCTGCGCAGGAACTTCACAAGGGCGGTTTCGAAAGCGCGCACTTTTTCCAGCTCCACATCGTCCAGATAACCGCGGGTGCCGGCGAACAGCACGGCCACCTGGTCCTCCACAGGCATGGGGCAGTACTGGTCCTGCTTGAGCAGTTCCACCATGCGCTGGCCGCGCTTCAGCTGGTCCGTGCTGGTCTTGTCCAGGTCGGAGCCGAACTGGGCGAAGGCGGCCAGCTCATTATACTGGGCCAGGTCCAGGCGGAGTTTGCCCGCCACCTGGCGCATGGCCTTAACCTGCGCGCTGCCGCCCACGCGCGACACCGAAATTCCCACGTTGACGGCGGGCCGCTGGCCCGAGTGGAACAGGCTGGATTCCAGGTAGATCTGGCCATCGGTTATGGAGATGACGTTGGTGGGGATGTAAGCCGTCACGTCGCTGGCCTGCGTTTCTATTATGGGCAGGGCCGTAAGCGAACCGGCGCCGTGCTTGTCGCACATTTTGCAGGCGCGCTCAAGCAGCCTGGAGTGGAGGTAAAACACGTCGCCCGGGTAGGCCTCGCGGCCGGGCGGGCGCCGCAGCAGCAAAGACATCTGGCGGTAGGCCTGCGCGTGTTTTGAAAGGTCGTCGTAGATCACCAGGGCGTGTTTGCCCTGCCACATAAATTCCTCGCCTATGGCGCAGCCGGTATACGGCGCCAGGTACAGCATGGAGGCGGGCTGGGCCGCCGAGGCCGCCACAATTATGGAATATTCCATGGCCCCGTTCTCTTCCAGGATCTTCGCCACGCGGGCCACGGTGGACTCCTTCTGGCCGATGGCCACGTAAATACAGATGGGCCGCTTCTCCGCGGGCTCGTTCTTCTGGTTGATGATGGCGTCCAGCGCCACGGCGGTCTTGCCGGTCTGGCGGTCGCCTATTATAAGTTCGCGCTGGCCCCGGCCTATGGGGATCATGGCGTCGATGGCCTTCAGCCCGGTCTGCAGCGGCTCCTTAACCGGCTGGCGCTCTACCACACCCGGGGCGATAACCTCTACCGGACGCTTTTTTTTGGCGTTCAGCGGGCCTTTGCCGTCTATGGGGTTGCCGAGCGCGTCCACCACGCGGCCTATAAGTTCGGGGCCCACGGGGACCTCCAGCACACGGCCGGTGCGCTTTACGCGGTCGCCTTCTTTTATAAGCGTATCCGAACCCAGCACCACGGCGCCCACGTTCTCGCGCTCGATATTGAGCACCATACCCGCCACTCCGCCCTCAAAAGAGATTAACTCTCCTACCACGGCGCTGTTCAGGCCGTACACGCGGGCTATGCCGTCGCCCACCTGCAGCACCTGGCCGGTCTCGCTGAGCTGCGCTTCGGGGATAAATTTTTCGATGCGCCCTTTTATGATTTCAGTAATTTCTTCCGGTCGTATCATAGAATCCTTTGTACCAGATCCGCGTCTAGCGGAGAATCCCGGCCTTAAGCGCCGCCAGGCTGCCACGCACGGTGGCGTCTATCAGTGCGTCCCCCACCTTTATCTCAAAACCGCCTATAACCCGCTCTGAAATTATCTGCTCCAGCCTTATTTTCCTGCCGGTAACTTCGCACAGCAATTTATCTATCCTGCCTATTTCGCCGGCCGAGAGGGCGTAGCGGCTATGCACCTCGGCGCTTACCACGCCGCAGAAATCGTCGTAGAGGCGCAGGCATTCCCGCATTATTTCCCCGAACAGGGCGAACCTGTTCTGCCGCACCAACAGCGCGGAAAAATCCGCCGCCGGGCCGGTAAAGCCGGCGCCGAGTACCCTGCCCAGCACCTCCAGCTTTACGCCGCCGTTCACCGCAGGGTGGGTGAGCACCTTAAGGTGCGGTTTTGCGGCAGCAAAGATGCCGCGCAGGCCATCCAGCCGGGCGTTAGCCGCGGCGTCCAGGGTGGCGCCAAAAACCTTGTCGTCCAGGTCCATATAGGCCCGGGCGTAACGCTTGGCGAGTATCCTGGCGCTCGAATCCATCAATTCTCCAGCTTGAGATCGGGCCGCTCTTTTTCGAGCTCGGCCAGATATTTGGACGCCAGGTCCGTGTTGGCCCGGTGGTCCAGCTGCTTCATTAATATCCGCTCGGCGGTCATTATGGAAAGCTCCGCCACTTTGCCGCGCAGCTCGCGGACGGCCTCGGCCTTCTGGGCCTCTATTTCCCGCCGGGAAGATTCCACTATCACGGCGGCGCTGCGGCGCGCTTCCTCTATAAGAAGGTCCTTATCCTTTTCCGCCAGGAGCCGGGCCTCGTCCATGCGGGCCTGTATCCCGGCCTTCAGTTCGGCCAGGCCGGCTTCCAGTTCGGCTTTTATCTTCTCCGCTTCCGCGCGGGCATTTTCGGCGGAGCGGCGGTCATGCTTTATGGCGCGCTCGCGCTCTTCCACCGCCTGCAGCAGCGGCCGCCAGGCCGTCTTGGACAGCAGCAGCACCAGCAGGCCAAAGCAGAGTATCGTCCAGAACATCAGGCCAAATTCAGGCCTAATCAATGCTTCCATGGTAAACTCCAGTCCCGAAAGTATGCGGTCGGGGAGCTGCGGCAGCCGGGAACTTCACCTGCGGACACAACCCGGCCGCGCCAGCCTCCCGGCCATCCTGCCCGCTATTTATGCGCTTCGATCTGCGCGGCGGCCGGGGCGGTTTCACCCTTGGGCATGGCCAGGTTCATTACGGCGAAGAAGCAGATGACCAGCGCCAGGAAGCCGAGGCCTTCTATCAGGGCGGCGGCAATGATCATGGTGGTGCGCAGCGCGGGGCCGGCTTCGGGCTGGCGGGCGGTGCCTTCGAGTGCGGCGGCGGCCAGCTTGCCTATGCCGAGACCAGCGCCTATAAGGGTAAGTCCCGCGCCTATGCCGGCGCCTATGTAGCCGAGTCCGAGGAATGTCAAGTCGTTCATTGTTACTACCTCCGTATAATATTCAAAACCGCTCTAAATTTTAATGCGGGTGCATGGCCGCGCCGGTAAAGATAGCCGTCAGCGTCACAAAAATATACGCCTGCAGGAAAGCCACCAGCAGTTCCAGCAGCAGCGTAAACAGCACCAGGCCCACCGAAACCGGCGCCACCAAAAACCCGAACGCCGTACCGAAGGCGCCGAAGATGAAAATAAAACAGATGAAGACGAGTATTACTATATGCCCGGCTATCATATTGGCGAACAGCCGGATGCAGAGGGCGAAGGTCTTTATGAAGATGCCCATTACCTCTATAGGGAACATCAGCGGATACAACCAAGCCGGCACGCCCTTGGGCACCAGGTGCGCAAAATAACCGATAAGCCCCTGCTCTTTAATGCCGGAGAAGTTGATGAGCGCGAAGGTGGTAAGCGCCAGGCCCGCCGTGACGGCCAGGTTGCCGGTGGCGCTGGCGCCATAGGGCACCAGGCCCAGAAGGTTCATTATCAGGATGAAGAAGAACAGGGTTGAAAAATAGCCGGTGTACGCGGCGCCCTTGTGCCCGAGGTTGGGCACAACTATCTCGTCGCGCAGGAACAGCACCGTCATCTCCAGCATGGCACGGAACGGGGCCAGCGCGGTGGAGCGGCTGCGGATCAGGAGCGGGAATACTACCAGGAGAATGAGCGAGGTGATGCCCATCATCAGCAGGTGCTTTGAGAAGGGAAGCCTGAGCGGGCCCAAGGCTAACCACGCCCAGACCTTATCCACTATGTGGTGCTCAAGTATTAGTTTCAGGTCCATGTTTCAGCGGGAACGCCTCAAAAAACATCTGTAACAGCACGAAAGTAACTGCGAACGCAATTATAATTGTATATTTTTCATGGCGAAGCAGACAAACGGCCGCGGCCAGCAGCGCCAGGCGGCAGAAAAACCCAGCCACAAAAACCGAGTAAAAAACACTATCCGCGGACCTGAGCACCTTTTTCAGCGCCAGCCGCGAGGCCCAGCCGCTAAGGGCGCCCAGTGCCGCGCCGCAAACCAGCCCCCCGGTTAAAGTATGGATCACCGTTTTCCCTCCCCTTCGGGAAAAAGCTGCACGGCCACCAGGTAAAAGCCGGCGGTCAGCCCGGAGGCCGCCCCTGCCAGAGTCAGCCACGGCAGCGTTCCCAGTTTTTTATCCAGCCAGTAGCCGCCCCAAAAGCCCAACAGCACGCCGGCCGCGAGCTCCAGGCCTATCTGGGCGTATTTCCAGCTGTCTGCGTATTGTCCGGCGGGGCGCATAGCGCTATTTTACCTTTTTAAGTTTCCCGAGGGCGGCCCGGATGTTGCGGCGGCGAATATAATGATAAAATCAAAGCATGGCCGAGCCGGCAAAAATAAAGATACTTTTAGTGGAGACTGACGCCTCCACCGCAGCCGAACTTGACGCTTTCCTGGCGGAACATGGCTACGCGGTCAGGGCCGCCGCCGGCCACCAGCAGGCGCTGGCCGACATCCAGGCCTGGAAACCGGACCTGGTACTGCTTAACGTCCTCATACAGGAGTTCAACCCGCTGGAACTGCTGGCCGACATCAAAAAGAACCCTTTCACCGAGAACCAGAAGATTATAGTGGTTTCCCGCACGCCTATAACCGAGATCGTCACCGGCCCCTCGCCCACAGTGAGCGGCTACCTTACCAAACCCGTGGATTTCGAAGCTCTTAAAGCCGCCCTGCAGAAAGCCGCCGGCAAACCGTCGCCGGAAAAACCGCTGACCGTAATGATAGCCGACGACGACACGGAATTTTCCGACCTGATAAAAATGTTCCTGGAAGCCAATAACTACAGGGCCGTAGCGGTCACCAACCCCCTGGAGATAATGACCGCCCTGCGCGCGGAAAAACCCGACGCCCTGCTGCTGGACCTGATGATGCCGCGCAAGGACGGGTTTGGCGTAATGGGCGAAATGCAGGACGAGGCCGCGACGGCCGCCATCCCCATAATAATACTGAGCGCGCTGCGCCTGGACAACTACCAGGAGCGCGGCGTAATGACCGGGCTGCCCGAAATAGTGGCCAAAGAGATACCGCGGGACCTCCTGCTTAAGCTCATTGAAGACCAGACTGCCAGCTACCCGGCGCCCGCCGCCGGCGGCGAGCCGCCCAAACCGGCGCGCCCGCGCGTGCTGCTGGCCGACGACCAGACGGAGCTGTTGCTGCTGATGAAGGAAATGATAGAAGCCTCCGGCTTTGAAGTGGTTACCGCCAACGACGGGATAGAGGCCCTCCGGGCCGTGTTCGAGTCCCACCCCGACATTATAGTGCTGGACTACAGCATGCCCCGCAAGGACGGGCTGTCCGTGGCGCAGGACCTGAAGAACAACCCCCTGTTCGCGCATATCCCCATAATTATATGCACGGCCTACAGCGACAAACAGACCAAGCTGAAGGGCCTGAGCATGGGTATAGACGATTACCTTATAAAGCCCGTAGACACCGACGAGCTGGTGGCGCGCATCCGCATGATCTTGAAGCGCAACAAGCAGGTGCTGGACACCAACCCGCTTTCAAAACTCCCCGGCAACCCCTCCATACAGGCCCGGGTGGAACGGGAAATACAGAAAGGCTCCAAGTTCGCCGTTCTCTACCTGGACCTTAATAACTTCAAGGCCTACAACGACACTTACGGCTTCGAAGCCGGCGACAGGATACTGAAAGCCAGCGCCAACCTGCTGGTAAAGCTCACCATCCAGAACGAGAATTCGCAGGATTTCATAGGCCACATAGGCGGCGACGACTTTATAGTGATAACCGAGTACGCGAAATGCGAGGAACTGGCCAAGCGCATTGTAACCGCTTTCGACGAGATAGCGCCCTCGTTCTACACCAAGGCGGACAGGGAGCGCGGCCACATAATTTCCACCGACCGGCAGGGCAACATAAAAAAATTCCCGTTCCTGTCCATCTCCATAGGCATAGTCAACAACATGACGCGCCCGCTTACCTCGTTCGCCCAGATAGGCAGCATAGGCACGGAACTGAAGAAAGGCGCGAAAGCCGCCGCCAAGAGCCACTACGTAATAGACCGCCGCCACGATTAATAATACCTGCCAAATTAAAAAGGCCGCGGCGGTCGGCGCCCCAGGGGCAAATAAAAACGCCGCCCGTTTTTACGCGGACGGCGTTAAAGTTCAAACTACGCTTATTTGGACACGTTTTTGCTGATGATCGTGGCCAGGTCGAACATGCTGACCTGTTTCTTACCGGCGAAAAGCTTGAGCAGCTTCTCATCGGCATTGATCATGCGCTTGTTCTTGCTGTCCTGCAGTTTGTTCTTCTTTATGTAGACCCAGATCTTCTTAACGATCTCCGTGCGGGGAAGCGGCTTCGCGCCTACTATCTCGCCAAGGATTGCGTTAGGGGTAACGGGGGCCATGAACTTCGAGTTTGCTTTTGCTGCGGGCATGTGTACGTCCTCCTTAAGGATCACTTCTAAATTACAACTACATATAACCTATTTTCCCTTTGGACTGTCAATACATTTATCCGCAGGGCGCGAATGCCGCCCAAATCACCATTTAAACCCCCATGGCGGTTTGTAGAAAAGTTCCACGCTGCTTTCCGGCCCCTGCCAGCCTTCTTTTGTGACCAGCCTGGCGGCTAATTTATTAAACCCCGGCTCCAGCTGCCCCATCATTTTAGCCGGCGCCCGCTGCCAGCCGCCGCCGTTGAATTTCATAAGGAATGTGTCGAAAGCCGGCGCCTGGTCGGCTGTCAGCGCGACTTTCACCATATCCCCCTGCGTTTCGCTCCCAGCCACGCTCATTATGGTCTGGTTTACAGGGCGGTGGTAGGTCTCAAGGTCCTCCAGCACCGGCCAGGCGGTAAAATTCTCGCGCGCGAATTTATCACGGAACGACACTATGGTATGGATATACACCACCGAACTCGGGCCGGCCCCTATGGCCGGATACCGGCGAAAATCCGGTTCATGCGAAAGGCTAGCCTTCCCGCCGGAGCGTTCTACGGTTACCGGGTGCGCCAGGTGGTTGCTGCGCAAATACAGCGCGTACATCCGGTACAACTCTATGTCGGTTTTTTTTATCCGCGTTTTATTCCCGGCGGAATCCACTTTTGTGAGGCCTTTCAGGTCATTTTCCCAGTACGCCCGGCACAGTTCCCGCGCGTTCAACGGTACCGCGTCTCTTTCGTAATGCACGTCATTATACGGGTCCATAGCCACCCATTTCGCGTATTCATCCGACCAGGCTTCGGAGACAAAATGGCCGACAATATCTATATACCTGGCATGTATTCCCATGGCCATGCACGCCTGCGCGAAAACTACCCCGTATTGCGCGCAAAACCCGTAGTTTTTATGTTTTCTGGCCAGGTCCAGTATTTCCGCGGCGTCCCATGGGGGATAATAGAATTTACTGCCCGGCTCCCACTGGCGCCGGGCCCACTGGCGCAGCATAACCATCTTTTCGAACTGCGTTTTGCCCTGCGCGGTAATGGCGTCCAGCTTTTCACGGGTTCTCAACGCAAGCAGCTTGGGATGAGAAAAATCTTCTTCCAGCGCCTGGTGGCTGGTAACGACAAAGCGGCCATTACTCTCCCTTACGGTAAGAATAAAACTCGACCGGGCGAAAATAATAAAAAAAACAATAAACGCGGCGGCGTAGAACTTCCGGCGCGTAAGGAATCCGTTTTTTTCCGGCTGTTGGGAGGACTGTTTTTTCTTCACGGGATAAGCCGGCCGCGGCTGACGCTGCCGGCGCCTATATTTTAGGCCCGGCTCCGGCTATTGCCTTGCTGGTAACGTTGAATTTTTTGAAATTAGCGGCAAAAAGAGCCGCCAGCTCCCTGTATTTGGCGTCATAAAGCGCCTTATCCGCCCAGGCCTTGCGCGGGTTAAGGATAGCCGCCGGCACCCCGGGGCATTTTGCCGGTATCCCGAAGCCGAACACGGGGTCTTTGGTGAATTTCACCTTGGCCAGCTTCCCCTCCAGGGCCGAATTAAGCAGGGCGCGGGTGTGCTGTATGCTCATGCGCTTGCCCGTGCCGTAAGGCCCGCCGCACAGGCCGGTGTTTATCAGCCAGCAGTCGGCTTTGCTCGCGCGCATCTTTTTTTCCAGCAGTTCCGCGTAAACCGCGGGGTGATGGCTCATGAACGGCGCCCCGAAACAGGTGCTGAACGTGGCCTTGGGCTCCTTAATGCCCATTTCGGTGTTGGCCACCTTGGCCGTATAGCCGCTTATAAAATGATACATAGCCTGCTCATAGGAGAGCCTGGCTATGGGAGGCAGCACGCCAAAAGCGTCGTAGGTAAGCATTACTATGTTCTTCGGATGCGGGAAAGCGGCGCCTTTTATGGCGTTATCTATGAATTCCAGCGGGTAGGCCGCCCGGGTGTTCTCGGTCAGCGTGCCGTCGTCCAGGTTCAGCGCCCGGGTGAGCGGGTCATACACCACGTTCTCCAGTATGGTGCCAAAGCGCCCGGTGGCGGCGTGGATCTGCGGTTCGGCCGCGGCCGAAAGCTTTATCACCTTGGCGTAGCAGCCGCCCTCGAAATTAAAGATGCCGCTGTTCGCCCAGCCATGTTCGTCGTCGCCTATCAGGCGCCGCAGCGGGTCGGAGGACAGTGTAGTCTTGCCGGTGCCGGACAGGCCAAAAAAAATGGCCGTATCCTTTGCCTTTCCCACATTGGCCGAGCAGTGCATGGGCATTACGCCCTTGAGCGGCAGCAGGTAGTTCATAACGCTGAAAATTGATTTCTTTATCTCCCCGGCATAGGCGGTGCCGCCTATAAGAACTATCTTTCGGCGGAAGTTAAGCAGGATGAAGGTGCCGCTGCGCGTGCCATCCACTGCAGGCATGGCGTTGAACCCCGGCACGGTTATAACCGTGAAGTCCGGGCTGAAAGCGGCCAGCTCAGCCGCCGCCGGCGCAATGAACATGTGCCCGGCAAACAGGCTGTGCCACGCGAGCTCCGTATAAACCCGCACTTTCAGGCGGTTTTTCGCGTCGGAGCCGGCATAGCAGTCCCGCACATAAATATCCTTATCGCCCAGGTAGGCGGTAACCTTGCGCAGTAGCGCGTCAAAGCTGTCGGAGTCTATGGCCACGTTCTGGGCGCCCCAATTAATATGCTTTTCGCTGGAGGGCTCTTTAACTATAAATTTATCCTGCGCGCTGCGGGCAGTATGCTTGCCCGTACGCGCGGCCAGCGCCCCGCCCGCGGTTATTTCGGCCTCATGGCGGGCCACCGCGTGCTCGTACAGCGCCGGCGCCAAAAGGTTCCTGAAAACAGTTTTGGACGTTTTTATCTCCGGCAGGGACTCCGCGGGTCTGGCTTCTATCATAAACTCCTCCCAGGCGGCGGGGCTCGCCGCTTTATCAGTCTAAAACCTTGCGTATGCGGGCAACGCCTTCGATAATATCCTTTTCCGCCCCGCAATAGCTCAGGCGCAGGTGGCCTTCCAGGCCGAACTCAACCCCGGGCACGGTAACCACCATAGCTTTTTCAAGCAGCAGACCCGAAAGTTTGGCGGAAGCCGGCTCGTAGGCGCTGAAATCGGGGAAGCTGTAGAAGGTGCCCTGCGGCTTGTGCAGCTTCACTTTTTTAAGTTTTGAAAGCTCGGCCACCATGAGGTCGCGCTTCTTTTCAAGCCCGGCGCGCAGCGTGCCCACAAAATCCCCGCCGGCGGCCAGCGCCCCGGCCGCGGCGGCCTGGCTGAGCGCCGACGGGCAGGAGGAAACCTGCGCCTGCACCTTCACCATGGCCTGGGTAATAGCCTCGTTGGCCACGCTCCAGCCTATGCGGAAACCCGTCATGGAGAAGGTCTTGGAAACTCCGTTTATGGAGACGATCACGGATTCGTTCAGCGGTCTCCTGGAAAATTCAAAGGCCGACGGGGCTTTAAGCCCGTCGAACACCAGCTGGTTGTAAATATCGTCCATCAGCAGATAAACATTGCGGTGCTCGCAAATCTCCACCATTTCGCGGATGAACTGCTGCGGGTAAATCTGGCCGGAGGGGTTGTTGGGGCTGTTCAGCAGGACAGCCTTGGTGCTGGAGGTTATGCAGGCCTCAATGTCCGCGGCGCTTACCAGCAGCTGCCCCGCTTTGGGGCGCGCCACCACGGGCGTGCCATAGGCCAGGCGCACCATTTCCGGATAGCTTACCCAGTAGGGCGCGGGAAAGACCACCTGATCGCCCGGGTCTATTACCGAAACCAGAAAATTGTATATGGCCTGCTTGGCCCCGGAGGCCACCACAATGTTATTAAGCCCCGGTTTTACTCCGTAGTGCCGCTCAGTATAGGCGGCTATCTCTTTTTTAAGGGGCGCGGTGCCGGCGGTGGCGGTATAGCGCACAAAGCCCCCGTCCAGCAGCCTGCGGCCGGCCTCCGCGGCGCCGGCCGGTATTTTCTCTTCGGGCTCGCCGCCGCCCAGGTGCACAACCGGCTTGCCCTCGGCTTTGAGGTTATTGGCTAATTCGTTTAATTTGAGCGTGGCCGACTGGCCTAGGGACAGGGCTAATCTGCTGAGGTTCATAGTGGTTGCGGAGGCCGCCCCCCTTTCCTCCAGATTAATTTGAAAAAGAAGAAAGGTGCGGGTGGGAATCGAACCCACGAATAAGAGTTTTGCAGACTCTCGCCTTACCACTTGGCCACCGCACCATATGCGTATATATTACCAAACTTAAAGAAAAAAGGCACCCGCCCATGCGCAAAAAACCAGGCCCCGGCTAATATTTATATAATTTGGGCTATGGTCACTCTCAACGATGTCAACCCCAGGCTCCTTAAAGCCCATTACGCCGTAAGAGGCAAGATAGTCATAAGGGCCAACCAGCTGGAAGGCCAGGGACGCAAGATAATTTACTGCAACATCGGCAACCCGCAGGCGCTGAAGCAGAAACCCATAACCTTCGTGCGGCAGGTGCTGAGCCTGCTGGAATACCCGACCCTGCTGGATCTTCCCGCCGCCGCGCCGCTCTTCCCCCCGGACGCCATCGAGAGGGCGCGTACTATACTGACCCATAACCCCAGCGGCACCGGGGCCTACACCCAGAGCGCCGGCCTCCCCTTCATCCGCAAGGCCGTGGCGGATTTCATCCACCGCCGCGACGGCATACCCGCCGATATGAACCGGGTGCTGCTCACCGACGGTGCGTCCAAAGGCGTGCAGGCGGCTTTCACGCTGCTTATAAAAGGCGAGAACGACGGGTTTATGATACCCATACCGCAGTACCCGCTTTACAGCGCCACCATAGAACTTTTCGGCGCGCGGCAGATAAATTACTTCCTGGACGAGGCGAAGAACTGGCAGCTGCAGGAGAGCGAACTGAACGCGAGCTTCGAGGCCGCTAAAAAGACCGGCATCAACCCCGTGGCCATAGCGGTTATAAACCCCGGCAACCCCACCGGCGCAGTACTGCCCCGCGAGAACATAGAGATGATAATCCGCTTCGCCAGGAAGCACCGGCTGGCCATACTGGCCGACGAGGTCTACCAGGAGAACATTTATTCCGACAAATTAAAATTCTATTCCTTCGCCAAAGTGATGCACGCCATGGGCGAGACGGAAGTGGCGCTGTTCAGCTTCCATTCCGTCTCCAAAGGCTTCCTGGGCGAATGCGGGCACCGCGGCGGCTACCTTGAAATAAGGAATATGCCGGACGACGTTTACGCGGAAATGATAAAACTGCAGTCCATCGGGCTGTGCGCCAATGTTGACGGCCAGGTGGTAACCTACCTTATGGTGGCGCCGCCCGTAAAAGGCGACGCCGCCTACCCGCTTTACTCGGCCGAAAAAGCGGCCATCTTGAGCGACCTGAAAGAAAAAGCGGAGATACTGGGCAAAGGCCTGAACGCCATCCCCGGCATGACAACAAATGTCCCCGAGGGCGCCATGTACGCTTTTGTAAAGTTCGAACTGCCGCACGCCGCCGGCGTTAACCTGGAGGCAATGCCCCCGCAGGAACGGGCGGACTACGAGGCCGCCAGGGATTCAGATTACTGCCTGGCGCTGCTGGAAGCCACCGGCATTTGCGTGGTGCCCGGCTCCGGCTTCGGCCAGCGGCCGAGCACGCTGCATTTCCGCACCACCTTCCTGCCGCCCAAAGAAGAGATAGTGGAGCTGGTGGCGAAGATGAAACAATTCCACGCCTCTTACACGGCAAAACTTAAAACCGGTTGATCCCGCCGCTGCCAGCATAAACAACCGCGGGACGCATGACCCGAAAGGCCTATTGACACCTGGGCCCTGGTCCCCTTGCGCTGTAAACCCCCGGGGTCTATACTCTATATATGAGAACGCTGCGCTGCACATACCTGGCCCTGCTCTCCCTGACGCTCCTACCCTGCGGGCTTATGGCGGGCAATTACGCTTTTGGCGACCTTGCGGGGACAGCGCAAATAGACGGCGCCATTACCGCGCCCGCGGCTTCGGCACCGGCGCCTGGGCAGCAGGCGGACGCCCGGCAGGACATCCCCCCGAACAACAATGAACCCGGCTACAACTGGCCCGGGGCGGACAAATCAATGCAGGATTGGCATTTCCTGCGCGTCAGCACTACAGCCACATATCTTAAGGCCAGTTCCGCCGACACCGCCGCGCTGCAGGACGGCACGGGGAAATGCAAGTTGGACGCCAACACCCTTTATAGCCTGTACTCGTTACCGGCTTTCGAGGGCCGGCATATCGTGGCGCATTTTCTTACCCCGCTGCCCGGCTGCTCTTTTTCCCGCGGCTACGTTTACATGCCGGACGTTCATTCCACCTCGGCGGGCGGCAAGGGGCTGCTGCCGGTAAATGTCCGGGCCTTCCTCGATACCCTGGCTTTTGCCGAGGGCACCAACGAACACTATAACTATATCTACACCTTCGTTACCTTCACCAGCTACGCCAAACATCCGCGCAAAAAGATCTGCTCCGGCGGCCTGTGCTCCACCGCCGCGGGCCGCTACCAGTTCCTTACCGCCACCTGGGACGCGCTGGCGGCCGACCTGGCGCTGCCGGATTTCACCCCGCCCAGCCAGGAAAAAGCCGCGCTGGAACTGCTGCGCAGGACAGGGTCCTACCCCGCGGTGGAAAGATCCTCCACGTACGCGAATTTCGCCAAAGCCATGACAAAGAACAACACCATCTGGGCTTCACTGCCCGGCAGCCCGTACGGGCAGCCCACCTATACGGTAAAAGAACTCTGGGCCGTTTACAGCGCCATACTGAAAGGCTACCTGGCGGAAATCCCACCCGTAATACCGGCAGCCCAGCCCACACTGCGTGATTTTTTGTGCGTACCTCCGACATTTTAAACTTTATAATGGTTTCCACTCTGCCGGGAGAGGTTAAGGAACTTTTCTCACTGGCCGCGCGCGCGCGAATGCCCTCCGGCCTTAAGGCCGCGCTCAGGCAGGACCCTCCGGTATTCATTGAAAACATGCAGCGCCTGCTAACGGCGGGCGGGGCCGTACTGGGCCGCCCGGAGAACGAGGTTTTATTCATTACCGGTTTCAACAAGAATGATACGGCACCCGAGAGGTTCGAGGCCGCGCTGGCCGAGCTGCGGGCTGTCCTGTGGCTCCATCAGGAAGGCTTTACGGGAATTACCCTGCTGCGCCAAAGCAGCGGCACAGGCGCGGACCTGGCCGGCACGCTGGGAAACAGGAATTATATTTTCGAAGTCCGCTGCATCAGGACGGTGGCCGCCGGGCCGCTGGGATACCTGTTCGAAAAACATGAAAGCCCGCCCGAACCGGAGCAGCGGGTCATTAACTACCTGCGCCTGAAATATGAAAAAAAGATCCGCCAGGTTAACAGTTCGCGCAAAAAAACAGGCGTTAACTGCGGCGGGGTTATTATAGTGCTGGCGCCCGCCGGCCTTATGCCTTGCCCCGGCGCGCCCGCGCTGAAGAAACTGGCCGGCGCGCTGTACCTGGCCAAGAACAGCCCGCCTTTAACGCATATCGGCCTGCTGGCGGGGCCAGCGGGCGCGGTTTTTCCGGAGTGGCAGCGGTAAGTATCTACACCTTCAGGTTTACAAAGTTACACCCGTTACGATACGCAAGCTCCGCCAGTTCTTCATGCTCAACACCTAAGATCCCCGCCGCGGCGGCCACAATGTCCGCTATCCCGGCCGGGCCGGAGGCAGCACCCGGGGCGGGCGCTTCCGTTTCAAAAAGCAGGCGGCCGCGGGGAACGGTTTTAAGCGCCGCGCGCAGTTTTCCCCTTTCCGGGGCCATTATTTCCTTGCCGAAAGAAAAATATCCGCCCAGCGCCGTAAAATTCACCACAAGTTCCGGCGAGCCGCCGTAGGCGTGCAGCAGGAAAGCCGGCGGCCGGTGTTCCCGGAGCAGGGCCAGCAGGCGCCCCCAGGCGCCGACGCAATGTATTACGGCCGGTCTGTTAAGTTTTTTTGCCAGCTTCAGCTGCCCGGCAAAAACCTCTTCCTGGCAGGCGGTCGCCCGCACCGCGTCCAGGCCTATTTCCCCCAGGCCGGCGGCCCCGCGCAGCAGCTCCTCAAGCCTTGCCAACCAGCCGCCCCGCACTTCGACGGCGAACCACGGGTGCACGCCCAGGCACGGGGTTATTCCTTTGCCGCCGGCCGCAATAGCCAGCACGCGCTGCCAGTTGCCGGGGCGGGTGGCGCAGCAGAGCATGCCTTCCACCCCGGCGGCCGCGGCCGCCGCCAGCGCGCCGGCCAATTCGGACGGGGAGCCGTAATCCTGCAGGTGGTTGTGCGCGTCAAAATACTTCATGGCCAAAAGTTTACACTAAACGCGGCGGCGCGTAAAGCGGCGGCCAAATTGCCAACCGTGCCGCAATATCCTATTATTCAGGAGCGGTTCCGGGAGGAGAGTTAAAATGAAAAAGATAATATTTTCGGCTTTCTCGGTTTTATTTTTAGCGGGGAGCGCGGCGCAGGCCATGCAGGTGCAGGGGCACCGCGGCAGCCGCGGCACCCACCCGGAAGACACCCTGCCCGCCTTCGAAGAGGCCCTGCGCGCCGGCGTGGACGTGCTGGAACTGGACCTGGGCGTGACCAAAGACAATGTGGTGGTGGTCTCGCATGACCAGCACATAAACCAGGTTATCTGCCTGGGGCCGGAGGGCAAACCCATAGAGAAGGCGCCGCTCATAAACTCACTCACCCTGGCGGAAGTTAAACAATACGACTGCGGCACGCTGAAAAACCCCAGGTTCCCCCGGCAGACACCGGTGCCCGGCACCCGCATCCCCACCCTGGCCGAGGTTTTTAACCTGGCCGCCGCCTCTAAACATCCGGGCGCGGCCAAAGTCAGGTTCAACATAGAAACGAAAATAGACCCGGGCCAGCCCGGCAACTCCCCGGCGCCCGCCGCCTTCGCCAAACTTGTGGTGGAACTGGTGAAACAGCACCAGTTGGAAGACCGCGTAATAATACAGTCTTTCGACTACCGCACCCTGGCCGAAGTAAAAAAGCTGTCACCCAGGATCCTTAAAGCCCAGCTTACTTCTGATGACCTGCTGGCCCCGGAGGACGCGGTAAACTCCGCCAAGGCGGAGATACTCAGCCCGTACTTCCAGTGGATAAACAAGGAAGTGGTGGAACAGGCCCATAAGGCCGGCATACAGGTTATCCCCTGGACGCTCAACGAGCCGGCCGAATGGGAGACCGCCGTTGCCTACGGTGTGGACGGCATAATAACCGACTACCCAGCCGACCTGATAGCGTTCCTGAAAGCGAAAAAACTGCGCTGACCGCGCCCTTAAAACAGATAAAAAAAAACCGCGCCGGAGAAGCGCGGTTTTTTTATCGCCAGGGGCGGCTCAGGGTTTGCCCTTGAAACTTCTGGCTACTTTCTCGAACACCGCCAGGTTCTCCAGGTAGGCCGCCTTCGGGGCGTTGAAACGCAGCGCGTAAAAACCCTCTTTGGCCGGCAGCACGTATATCTTTTCCTTCAGCTGAACGCTCTCATCGGATTTGCTTTCCGGATGCAGGTATTCCAGAACCTCGCTGCCAAGCTCGAACCCTTTGCGCCCGCCAAGCGTTATTTTTTTAGCCGGTTCGTAGTTTTCACGGACGCTCTTTGTCTCCCCCAGGGCGTTCTTGGAATGCCGGTCTATATAATCCTGGTAGCCATTAAAATCCTCGTTGTCTTTGGCGTAATAGGACACAAAAACCGAAGTAGGCGCCTTGCCGGACACGGGGGCCAGCAGCTGTATTTCGTAAATCTTGTACTGGTCGTCTTTTTCCTTCTCCCGCTCAAGGGTCCAGGCCGCGGGCACGCTGCAGGAAAAATGATCATTATCCATGGTATAAGCCTTAAACTGCGCCCGCGGCTTGCCAGGGCCGCCTTTCACGGCGCCGGCGCAGGCCGAAGCGGCCATCAAAGATAGCACGGAAATTATAAATACCAGATTTTTCATAAAGCGGGCGGCCCGGAAGTGTTTGCCACGACGCCGGCTTTCAGGTTTTTCAGCGCCGCGCGGGTTTCCTTGTCGGCGGCGGCATAACGGGCCCTGTAAATGCCCGGCGCCGAAAGGTCTTTCTGTATTTTCACCAGCGCGCCGGTGCGCACTTCTTCCACCGAGCCGGCCAGCTCTTCCGGCGCCATTTCCATAGCCTCCGCCAGGGTAAGGCCGACCGCTTCAAGTTCGGCCTGCCCGGTAGCGGGCAGGCCAGAGCGGCGGCCCAGCTCACCGGTTACAGCGCCCAGCACCTGCGCGGCGGCGGCGTCCAGGGAAGGCAGACCGGAGCAATACAGCTGGCGCACGCTGGTGGAGAAACCTTTTGCGCCGCTCTTTTTAAAATTGGTGGCTATAGCCACACGTTTTGAAGCGTAGGAGGCATAGTCTCGGCTGTCGGACATTATTTTTCTGAAGGCGGCGTCTTTGTCTATCTTCTCGCTGGTGTAAAGTCCCTCCAGCGACATGGCTTCCACCTCGTCCTCCTGCACGCGCGGCTTGTAGACGCCGCTGGTTTTGGCCCAGACGGCCTGCATGTGATGCGCCGCCTCGTAAACCACCATGGGGGACATATATTTGGCGATCTCGGCCACCTGCTCCCGGCTGGACATCAGCGATTCGGCGCTGTAGCCTTTCATGCGCATATACTGCTGCACGGTCTCCGAATCCAGCACTATGGCGCCGGTAGCGGCGTCAAAGCGCGAATAATTACCGTCGCAGGGTTTCAGCTCTATCTTAAAGGGGCCATTTTTTGAATAAAAAGCCAGCACCCTGTCCCCGGCTTTGGTGCCGGCAAGTTCGCCGGGCATTGCCGTGGCCAGCATACTGCCCAGCAGGGCGCGCTGCTGGGCGGGCAGCACTTCCTTGGGCAGGGAATCGCGGGCGGCGTGTATCCTGGTCTTAAGAACGTCGTCCACCGCAATATTGCCGCCGTCGAAGAAACTGCCCAGCAGGTAAACCTGGTCCGCGAACGGCTTGCCCCTAAGCTGGTTAAGCTGCGGCGCGCTGAGCAAACCGGAATACTTGATGTTGTCCACCACCGCCAGCAGGCTCATCTCCTCTTTGGCCGAAGCCAGCGCGTCGTCGTCGTAAACGGTGAAGGCGGGATCCTCGGTCATAAGCATGGCAAGAACTGCGTTGCGCTCGCGGATGGTCCAGCCTTCCCACTGCGCTTTGCCCACGGTAACGCCACTGCCACTGAACATATCGGCCTGCGCCCAACTCATGGCCCGGGTATCCGTAATAGTGCCGAAGACCATCTCCCACTGCCTTATGGCGTTTTTCACCACTTCCTTCTTGCTCTCGGGAAAAGCGGGCTGGTACCTGGCCAGCCAGGGCAGCAGCTTTTCGGGTTCCGGGCCTATACCGAGCCCGGCCAGGGGCTTTGAAACATCTATCCTTAAGGAAAGGGCCAGGCTCAGTTTATTGGCGCGAGCTTTATCCCAGGGCATGGCCAACAAGTCTTTCAGGTCTTTAAGCGCGGCGGCTTTGGCCTTAAGGGCGGCGGCTCCGTTGAAATTAATCTCGGCCAGCGTCACCGCCTCGCCATCGGCCAGAAAAGCCGCTGCCGCCGCGGGGTCCCCCGTGGAAATAGCGGTCTCATAAAACGCCAGCCGGTCGGCGGCGGTCTGGGCCCGGGCGGGGACGCAAACGAACAGGCCCGCCGCGGCGGCGGTTAAAACGGCATTTCTGGCCTGTTGCAGGTTGAACATAAACGCCGCGGCTATTTAAGCCGCTCCTCCATCACCAGCCGCAGAAAATCATCCCAGTCGGAATCGGCCGCGAAAGCAAGTTTTTCATAATTGGCGGAATTGTAGCGTAAATCGGGCAGGTAGATCGCCAGCCCATGCGTGTTAAGCATGCCGGGCAGCACGGTAGCGCGGATAATGAGATTATTGGTCATGTAGTCCTGCAGGGCTACGCCCGCGGCACGGGCGGCGGGGCTGTTTATCAGCGCGCCGTTGACGTTGGAAATATAATCGTGCAGGTCCCGAGAATCCGCCCTGTAATAATCGGCCGGGAATTTATAAGTTGCGGCCACTACGGCGGGTGAAGCCGCGGCCTGGAAAGCCTGCGGGTCGCCCGCCACCGCGCCCAGCCAGGTATTGAGGTTTGAAACGAACCCGCCCAGCGCGGAGGAGCGCAGCGCCGAAAGCGTACCCCCGGAAGTGTAATAGGCGCCATAAGTATCGACTATACTGCGGCCGACGGCCTCGGCGCCCACTCCGGGGTTGGCCGCCAGCGGCCCCAGGAAAGCGTCATAAGGGAAACTGTCTACGGGAATAACCTCTTCGGAACCCACAATAACATCCACCGAATCTTTAAGTTCATAAGCCACTTCGGCCGTCTGCATAAGGCAGGCGTCCGTGGCAAAAACGTCTATATTACGCCCCAGCGCCTGCTTTATCTGGCCCAGCGCCCGGCCAAGCTGATCAACCTCCATATGGTTGCTGCTCACGTCGTCGTAAGCTATGCCCATGCGCCCATCGCCGTGGTTCCAAAGTATGACGGCTGTTTTTTTGGCCGGATACCGGCGTATGGCACGTTTGGCGAACCGCACCAGATTGGCCGCGCTGCCCATATCGGCGTCGTTCGAGGAATAAATTACCGGGGAAGTAATATTGGCGGCATCCGCATCCTGCGTTATATAGAGGGTCCTGGATCCGCGCTGAAACTTCAGATTGCGGTCGGCGGAACCATCTTGCCCCAGTACGCCATACTCCGCCACCACGGCCATGCCGGGGGTGGAGCCGACCTTCTCCATATCATTTACGCTCTTGTCGGCAAAGCCAAGTATTCCCAGGTCGTTAACGCCGTTTATGAAAACCATAACCAGCCATTCGCGCTGGACCCCGGCCTTTACCGGCGCGGGGGCAACCGCCGCCGGCCCCGAAACCGCCGCCGGCTGCGGGGGGTTCACGGAAAGCTGGTCAAAAGAAAAATCCTGAGCGCCAGCGCCCGCTGTAATAACGGCCAGAACCGTAAAAACCGCCAGTAATGTTTTTTTCATATACAAGAAACCTGTGCTATATTGTCGCCTATTGATTGATATTTATCAAAGGCCTTAATACCCACGGCGCTCTGGGCCTTAAGGCCCAGACTTAAATATGTCAAAATCTGCGATCGACGGCGCGCTAATAGTATACCAGCCGCCCCGGGATTGTCAAGGTGTCGGGCGGCCCGGCACGCGGCCGCCATAGCTATTCAGTGAAAAGGCAGGATCGCAGGCCGCAATACCGCGAACGCGGCCTTAAATATCAATTTTTTACCGCTGAACACCGAGACAACTTTTCCCCCGCGCCGGACCCTATCCCCCTGCGCCAGGGCCTTGTACAGGGCGGAACCGGTTTCGCTGGCAAAAATTATTTTCGAGAAAACTATCTCCTCAAAACTCGAGTTGCCGCCTTTAAGAATAAAAAAATGGAAATCATCCAGGAACAGTACCGGGTTGCCATTCAATTCGACGGCTTTTTTATACCAGGAACTATTGTTTTTTTTAATTTCCGCGGTAACCCGCTGCCCCCGCGCTCGGGATGCTTCGCATTCCATGGAGCAAGGCAGGTGATCTGTCAGGGTAAACGGGAACAGGGTGTTGAATATTTTAGAGAAATCCGGGTTTTTCATGATTTCCACGTTCCGGACCCGTCCGTCATAATGCGACAGGAAGTTCATCTCCGGAACGAACAGGTTTTTATCGGAAACCATGCCCGCGACCATAGTATTATTTGAAATCTGCAGGAAATCGCCCTTATCGGTCTTGTTTTCCAGCATATGACTTACGCAGCATTCAGGATACCCCAGAAGCTTTCCCGCCAGTTTTATGTTCCGGGACAGGTACGCTTCGATGATCCTGTCTATAAGGGCGTCCTGCCTGCTGATAAAAATTCCGCCCACATTATTGTGCCAAAGCGCGTTGCGGTTCCTGGAATGCAGATTACGGCCCCGCCCATGCTCCCGGAACCTTACTTTAAGCCCTTTGCTTTCAATTTCAGGGATAAACCGCCTGAAGATCTCGTAATCACTGGCGCCATATTCCAAAAAGAGAACCGGCTTGAGATCAAGCAGCAGTGCGTACCATTCAAAATCTTTAAGATAATAGGGCATAGCTGTTATGGAGGCTTTTACGGATGAATCACGTGTAAACCGTTTTCCCGCGGCAATTTCCGCTGTTTTATCCGGTTGTCATGGAATTATATAATTTAAATCGACGGGACCATCCGGCGGGATCTTCTACACGCTGGCAGACACGTCTGCACCGGGAACCGCCCGAATATATTAGAATACTGGGATGCACAGCCAATTACGGGAGACCCTATGATCAAAGATACCCTCGCGAAGATAGAATCCGCCATAGCGCGCGTGGGCACGCTGGACACCAAAGAGAAAAAAGAACTGGTAGCCCTGCTCACTAAGCTAAAAGCTGAAATAGGAAGCCTCCCCGCCTCCCACATGGAGAAAGCCAGCAGCCTGGCCAATTTCGCCCAGGCCGCGGCTCACGAAACCGCGCGCGAAACCACCGATGCCCGGCTCAAAGCTTTGTCCATAGAAGGCCTGGCCAGCTCGGTAAAGAGCTTCGAAGCGTCCCACCCGGTATTAGTGGACACAGTAAACGACATCTGCCTGATGCTTGCCCGGATAGGGATCTAAAAAGCGAAAAAGCGCGCGAAAGCCGCGGTTCCCCTCACGCGCTTTTTTTATTGCATCCGCGCTTAGTTGAATTTATAACCCAGACTGGCCTGCTGGCGGGTATTTATTTCCTTGGCGGCGCCCAGAGAATACCCGAAAGTCCATTTGTCGCGGCCCAGGCCTAAACCGAAGGTCATGCCTTCCGCGGCCCTGCCCAGCAAATAGCCCGCCCTTAGATCGAGAGTAAGGTTCATGGGCATACCCATTTTAAGTTCGGCGCCAGCCTGATAGTACCCCCTCTCCCTGTAAATGCCTGCCCAGTCGGCCGTGAACAGCACCTCGCAGAAAACCAGGTCCGTGGAGGGATCCAGCAGGTTGGGCGGCGTAAGTTCCAGCCTGTACGCGGCTCCCAGGCGCCGCACCGCCGGCGCGGGATCGGCCTTTTCTTCGAACTTGAACCCGCCGCCCGAATTCATGTACGAGGCCCCAAGACTGAGCCCGCCGTCCAGAACGTAAAGCGCGCCAAAATCATAATTAAGGGCGCTCGCCGAGGCCGTTTCAGCCAGCACTATGCGGGTATGCTTGAGCGTGGCGCCCAGCCCCAGGCGCTTTACCGGGCGCCAGGCGCCCGAGGCGTACGCCGTGCGGTCGTCCTCGGCCGTAACCTTGCCGGTGGTGCCGTCGGACAGGTTAAGGTTCATACTGCCGCCGTTGAAGTACAGGTAGCCGGGGGTGAAAACAAAAGCCCCGAACTTTAGCGGCGCCGCCATAAAACCATGGCCCGTATAGTCAAAACCGCTCAGGTAACTGGCGAAAATATTTGAGCCCGGTGTAAAAGCCAGCGCGCCCGGGTTGTAATTAAGGCTTTCCGCGCTGCCCGGCACGGCGGCAGACGCCTGCCCCATGGCGGCGGAGCGCGCGCCCATGGGGGCGTTCAGCGCCGGGGCGGCCGTAAGGCCGGCCTCGGCGGCGGCGCGCGGCGCGCCGGCGGCGCCCAGCGCCAGCGAGAGACAGAAAATAGTGGCGGCCGGTTTTGTCATTTTATAAGCACTATCTTCTCGGTGCTTTTAAGCTTGGGGCCGGTAACGCGCAGCAGGTAGAGGCCGCTGGCCGCAACGCGCCCGCTGTCGGTGTCTCCAGTCCAGAAAAAGGTGCTCATGACGGCAAGCGAGGGTTCGTCGAAAAGTTTTTTAACCAGCCCGCCGTTCACGGTATAGATCCGGCCGGTTATATTGCCCGGGAAAAAAATGGTCGTCTCCACCTTTACCTGTTCGCCCCTGAGCGGCCGAAAAAGGTTATCCGTCAGGCGCGTGAACCCTGGCCGGTAATCTATGGTAAGAACGTTCAGGCGCACGGCCGCGGCGCCGTCAGGGTTGGCTACGCTTACATTGTAAAGGCCCAGCGGCGCGCCGGTGGGCACCGCCCGCACCGTAACGTTCATATCATCCACCGGAGTTACCGCCAGTATGCCAAGCGGGCCGCTGGCCCGGCTTATGGCCGAGGTAGCCAGCGCCGGGGAAAAGATCTCGCCCGTTACGGTAAAATCGGTGGCGGGGTCGTCCACATACGCAAGGCCTGGCGAAAACCCGGTTATCACGGGGTCCAGGGTAAGGGCGCTGTATATGTAGGTGGTGGCCGAAGAATTAAGGCGGGAAGTCAGGTAAAGCCGCCAGCGGAAAGTTTCCGTGGAGCGGGCCACCGCTATGCCGGAAAGCTCGTTTGTCGCGGCCGCGGTGGAGAACACCTGCACGGGGGCGGAAGGGAAACTTATACCATTAACGCTGTCGGCAGCCAGTACCCGCGCCACGGTTGAAACGCCCACCTCGGGCGCCGCTATGTACAGCCGCAGCCGCCCGTCGGTAAGCGTTGAAACGTCCAGCTGGTAAGCGCCGGTGGTGTTCACCAGGAGCGTTTCCCCGGTAAAGGTTACGCCGTCGTCCGCGCTTTGCATGCCGTAGATTTTATAATCCCCGGGGGAAGGCGCGCCGCCGGAGTCGCGGATATAATACAGGTTCACCCGGCTGGAACCCGCAAAATAAGGTTTGGGCGAGCGCAGGCGCATTGCCCCGCTGCTGAACAATATGGAAAAGGCGTCGTCTTTTACCCAGGCAAGGCCATCGGTTGATTTCGCGCTCAGTAGCGCGTGGCCGGCCGTGCTTATGCCCACATAATACGCGTGGTAGGGGCCGCCGGTAAGCGCCGCGTCGAAATACAGCCCCATGGCGGTAATGGAACTAGCGTCAAGAAAGGCGGCCCGCGTGGAAAGCCTTACGCCGGGCTCCGCGGTCCAGACCAGGCCGTCCGTGGAGCTGGCACTGAACACGCTGTAGGCGGAAGGGGTGGAATAATACAGCCGGTAGCCGCCGGCAATGGGTGTTACGCAATGCACCGTGGCCGAGGCCAGGCGCACCCCGGCCTCCAGCTCAAAAGAGGGCGCGCAAAAACCGGGCCCCGCCCACGCCGCGCATAGCAGCACCGAGATAACAAATTTTTTAATCAAGCTCAATCCCCGCTTTCCGGCTTAAACCGGCTGTGGGAATTATAACAAACTCCGCGCCGGGCCGGCGGCGGTCCAGGCGCGCGGCGCGCAGGTTCGGAAGAAATAAATATCCCGGCAGGAAATACCGGGGCGGCACGGGCGGCTCCATGCCGGAAATCCAAACCCTGCGGGACCCCGACACCTCCTTGTCGGGTTGATGTGCTATGCTATATGCGCGGAAAAAAACGGCGCCATGACCCTTGAACAAAAAATAGCGATACTCTCCGCCGGTGCGAAATACGACGCCTCCTGTTCGTCTTCAGGCTCCGACCGCGCGGGCGGCAACGGGGCCGCGCACGCAAGCGGCATCTGCCACAGCTGGGCGGCCGACGGGCGCTGCATATCTTTGCTGAAGATCTTAATGGCTAACGCCTGCGTTTACGACTGCGCCTACTGCGTTAACCGGCGCTCCAACGACATTCCCCGCGCCGAGCTTACCCCGGACGAGATAGCCTCCCTTACCTTTGAGTTTTACCGGCGCAATTACATAGAAGGCCTGTTCCTGAGCTCCGGCGTGGTGGTGTCGCCGGACCATACCATGGAACTCATGCTGGAAGCGGTGCGCAAACTGCGCGAAGAAAAACGCTTTACCGGCTATATCCACCTGAAAGTTATACCCGGCGCCAGCCGCGAACTTATTGACCGGGCGGGCCTGTACGCCGACCGCGTTAGCGTAAACATTGAGCTTCCCACCTCGGGCAGCCTGGCGCGCCTGGCCCCTGGCAAAACCAAAGAAGGCATTTTAAGGCCCATGAGCCGCCTGGCCGAACGCATAAGCGCCAGCCGCGACGAACGTAAAAGCATTAAAAACGCGCCCCTGTACGCGCCGGGCGGACAGAGCACACAGCTTATAATCGGCGCCAGCCCGGAAACCGACCTGCAGATAATGCGGCTGAGCGAGGCGCTGTATAAAAAAATGTCGCTCAAGCGCGTGTACTATTCGGCTTTCGTGCCGGTAAGCGCGGACAGCCGCCTCCCCGCCCTGAAGGAGCCGCCGCTGGCGCGCGAGCACCGCCTTTACCAGGCCGACTGGTTGCTGCGCTTCTACGGCTTTGCCGCCGACGAATTATTGAACGAAAAATGCCCCTGCCTGGACCTCACCTTCGACCCCAAGACCATGTGGGCGCTGAACAACCTGGACAAATTCCCCCTGGAGGTGAACACCGCCGAGCACCTGGAGCTGCTGCGGGTGCCGGGCATAGGCGCCCTTTCGGCGCAAAAGATATTGCGCGCCCGCCGGGCCGCGCGCCTCAACCTTGAGGACCTGGGGCGCCTGGGCGTGGTAATGAAGCGCGCCGTATATTTTGTTACCGCCGGCGGCCGCTACGGCGGCCTGAAAAAGAACTCCGCCGAAAACATAAAGACCCGCCTGCTGGAGAAAAAAGAGCCCGCGGCCGCGCCACAGCCAGGGCTGTTCTCCGCCACCGCGCAGCCGGGGGAATTATAACCCCGGGCGGTTTATGATAAACTGGCGGCTGATATAAAAAATGGGAACCTATGTTTACGATAATTCTTTTACCGGGCTGGTCTGCGCCATAAAGGCCGCGGCCATAGACCCCGCGGCAGAAATAACCCTGGCCGCGCCGTGCCAGGAGAACCTGTTCAGCCCGGCAGTTGAGATAGCGGCCTCTATAGCGGAATGCGCGGCTTTCCTGCGCAAGCTGGACACCCTGGCGGGGCCCGGCACGGCGGAGAACATAAAGCTTTGCTGGCTCTGGACCGGACCGGAAAAAGAAAAAACGCTGCTTACCTACGCTCGCATGGCTTTCTCTAAAGGCAAAGCCTTAAACGACCTGCTGGCCGACCCTGTGGTGGCCAAGGTGCAGAAGGCCGCCGCCGCGGTGCTGCGCGAGGGCCACCGCTTCAAAGGCTTGCTGCGCTTTACGGAACTGCGTGACGGCACGCTGTACGCGCGCATTGAGCCGGACCACAATGTACTGCCGCTGGTGGCGGCGCATTTCAAACGCCGCACCGCGGCGTCCGACTGGGTAATACACGACGCAAAAAGGGAGCTGGCCGCGCTTTATTTCGGGGGCAGGCTGCGCCTGGCGCAGCTGGACGCTGAAACCCGCCCTCCCCCCTCGGACGGTGAACCGCAGGTGGCCGGCCTCTGGCGCTCTTTTTTTACGGCGGTGGCCATAAAAGAACGCCTGAACCCGCGCGCCCAGCGCGGCGGGGTGCCGCTAAAGTACCGCGGCAACATGCCGGAATTCGACTCCGATATTTAACAAAAGCCCGACTGAAGGTGGAAAGTGTCAGTTGCCGGCAGGGTTGGCAGGATCAATGTTCATGCGCGCGTCTATGGTCCGGTTGGCAAGCCTGGCCGCTGTTTTAGCCTTATCCACATTCCCCACCGTACCGCGCACATAATTGCCGGGAGCGTTAAGCACCACGCCCAGGCTGCTGCCCGTGGACATGCCCGCCCGGGTGGCGGCGTCGGCGGTACGCACAGGCTCCTGCGGGGGTTTCTGAGGCTCGGCCGCCTCTTTACCGCAGGCCGCCAGAGCCAGCGCCATAACCGGAAACAGGAAAATTTTTAAATTCATAATATCCCCCCCCGCCTGAAATACTTATCAGCCAGCAGCCGCTCCGCTATCTGCATGGAATTCAAAGCCGCGCCCTTATACAGGTTATCCGACACCACCCAAAGCTGAAATTCGTTGGGCGCGGTATCGGCCCGGCGCAGGCGCCCGGCGTAAACCTCAAAAGTTTTATTGCCGTGGCTCAGCGGCGCCGGATAGTTTTTCGCTTCGGGAAAGAATTTCAGCCCCGGAGTCCTTTTAAGCTCCGCCGCCAGGGCTTTCAGCGTCCAGGGCTTTGCCGTGGCCGCCCAGACGCCCAGGCTATGGCCGCGCAGCACCGGCACGCGCACAGCCGTGGAACTTATTTTAACTCCGGGCGCCCGCCAGATCTTTTTAAGTTCCGCCGCGACTTTATTCTCTTCGCCGGAATGGCCCTGCGCGTCGAACCCTCCAACCTGCGGGAACAGGTTGAAGGCTATAGGCCGCGGGAACGCCCCCCGCAGCACCGGGACTTTCCCGGTCTTGAAATATGTTTTTAATTCCGCCTCAAGCTGCCCCATGGCCGCGCGGCCCGCGCCGGAAACCGCCTGATAGGTGGCAAGGCGCAGCGCCTTTACGCGGAATTTGCGGTGGATGCCGGCCAAAGCCACGGCCGCGCCCGTAATAGTGCAGTTGGGGCCGGCTATCAGTTTTTTTGAGGGGCCCAGTTCGCCGCCGTTGACCTCGGGGATCACCAGCGGCACGCCGGGCGCCAAACGGAACCGCGAAGAATCGTCGATACACCACACCCCGGCGGCGGCCAGGCGCGGGGCGTATTTAGCGGACACCTCGTCCGTGGAAACAAAAAACACCAGGTCGGCTTTTTTAAGCGCGTCCAGCGAAGGCCGCAGGCAGGCATATTTTTTACCCCGAAACCAAACCACCGCCGGGCGGCGGCCGGAATTAAAAGGATAAAATTCGTTTACCGGGAAGCGGCGGCTTTCCAGCAGCTCCAGCAGCTGGCCGCCCACCATCCCAGACGCGCCCACCACGGCCACATTAAGTTTTCTTGCCATATAGCGCACTTCCCCGCGGCTTACGCGCTCACTCCTGCACGACGGGCGCCCGGCCCGCGGCCGGCACCACCACTTCTTTGGAATACCCCGTATTCTCCAGGTTATCCACCGCCGCGGCGCGCAGGTAGAACATGTCCCGCGAAATTTCTTCCCGGCCGAAACTCCAGAAGTAAGGGGCCTTGAACATATAGCGCGTAACACGCTGCCAGTCGAATTTGTCGTAAGAAACTTCCAGCCACGCCGCGCGGATATCCTCGCCCACCACGGCAAACGAGGCGGTTATGCTGCGGGCGTCCAGTTCGGCCATGAAGCCCTTTATAAAAACCTTGTACTCGTTGGCGGGGATAAGTTTTACGGCTATCGCGGGCTTAAGCCCGGAAACCGGGATGTCAAATACCCCGTCGCCGGAAGGCGGATTGCCCTTTACGGACCGGCTCAGCCAGACATCCTCCTCGGTACTGTCCGACTTGGCCGCGGCCACTATGGGGGAGCTGGACGACGCTATAAAATATCTGGAAGAAGACCAGAGCGCCATATAGCTGGGTTTTTCTATGGACAGCCGGGACAGGGGAATCTCCGTCCAGAACCAGCGGGCCGAATCCACCCCCTCAAGATGGTCGTTGGGCAGCGGCTCGCGCGGGATATCCGCCGCGTCCACAAGGAAATACATATTCTCGGAATTGAAGACAGGCTCGCTGTTTATGGCCAGGTAAATTTTACCCGGGATAGGCCGCGGATCCCAGGCCATGGGCCAGGACATTATTTTAGACCGCCCCAGCTTGGCCCCTATAAAAGCCCTGGCAAAAGGGGCGGCGGTCACGGGCGGCAGTTTTACCACCCAGCAGTTGTTGTAGCCCACGTACCAGTCTGCGTGAAAGCCGCCGTCGGCGTAAAGATAATACTTGCCCAGGTCCTTCTCCAGCGCGTGGTACACCGGCACCGGCGACTTTACGGAAAAAGCCGGGCCCTTGTCACCCTCGGGCGCGGACGCCACCTGGGCCGCGCACGGCAGGCAGAATACGGACAACACCGCTAACGACGAAAGAAAACGCATCTGTCCCCTTTGCGCTACTTCTGTAAAATTTGTGTCACCCTGTCCAAATCGTCCAGCGAATAATAATGCACCACGATTTTACCATTTTGGGGCCCGGACCCGGGGCAGATATCCACCTTGGTCCCCAGGCGCTTTTCAAGCGCCGCCTCCAGCGCCTGCACCTCGGGGCTTTTGCGCTGCGCGCCGCGCGTTTTGCGTTCGGCGCCTTTGCGGGGCGCGTGGAACCCGCGGGCGAAATCCTCCACGTCGCGCACTGTAAGTTTTTCCGCCAGAATGCGCAGGTAAAAGTCGCGGCGGCGGGCCACATCCGGCACCGAGATCAGCGCCCGGGCGTGCCCTTCGTCGATCAGGCCAGCCTGCACACCCTGCAGAATATCGTTTTCAAGGTCCAGCAGCCGCAGGGTATTTGATACCGTGGTGCGCGATTTATGCACACTGCGGGCGATATCCGCCTGGGAAACGCCGAATTCATCCATCAACTGCCGGTAGGCCAGGGCGGTATCCACAGCATTAAGATCTTCGCGTTGTATGTTTTCTATAAGTGAGAGTGCCAGCTTAGCCTCATCATTAAGGTCTTTTTTTACAATAGCGTCAATTTCGGTCAATCCCGCTATTTTGGAAGCGCGCAGGCGGCGCTCACCGGCCAGCAGCTCGTAAGTTTCCGTGCCGCCATCTTTCCACACTGAAATAGGCTGTATCAAACCACGCTCTTTTATGGAATTGGCAAGCTCGGCTAATTTAGCTTCGTCGAAATTGCGCCGCGGCTGAAAGCGGTTAGGAATTATCTTGTCCACCGGTATCCGCTGAACAACGTCACCGGAAATATCGTTATCTTGAACCTTGGTGATAAGGGAATCTATTCCCCTGCCTAAAGCCTTTCTCATAATTTCTCCTTAAATAACAAGCACAATTTGATATTTAACCTGCATGCCTGCCACAAAAATCATCAGCAAGTCACACCTTATCCGCCCAAGTCATACTCCAGCTCAGCGGCCTCATTAACATAAAGACCGGATTTTTTATATCCCTCGATATCCACACCCCTCCGGGAAAGGAACTCTAAGGCAAGATCCTTGTAAGCCAGCGCGCCGCGGGAGCTGGGATCATAAACAAAGATCGACTGCCCGAAGCTGGGCGCCTCGGCCAGGCGCACATTGCGCGGAATAACGGTCTGATATAAACGCTGCCCATAGTACTTACCAATCTCGCTCTTTACCTGGTTGGCAAGATTTATCCTGGCGTCATACATGGTAATAACCCCGCCATCCAGCCGCAGGCCAGGATTCAGTGCCAGGCGCATTTTCTCAACGGTATTCACAAAATAGGCCAACCCCTGCATAGCGTAATACTCACACTGCACCGGGGTGATAATAGAATCGGAAGCGGTAAGGGCATTTATGGTAAGCAGCCCCAGCGAGGGCGGACAATCTATTATTATATATTTGTACATACCGCGAACCTTATCCAGCGCCCGCTTGAGCACCGACTCGCGAGAGAGCTCGCTAACCAGTTCTATTTCAGCACCCGCCAGGTTATGACTGGTGGGAACAACATCCAACCATTCCACAGAAGTCTGGTGTATGGCCGCCTCTATAGGAGCCTTCCCGCACATAACATCATAGATATTGTTGTGCTTTTTGGTGATATCCACCCCGAGCCCGCAGGTTGCATTGCTCTGGGGATCAAAGTCCACAAGGAGCGTCTCATAATCAAAAGACGCCAAAGCCACGGCGAGATTAATTGCCGTGGTAGTTTTACCGACACCGCCCTTCTGATTTGCTATTGCAACTATTTCAGCCATGTCCGCTCCATTGCTCGCGTATATGCCGCAGACGGAGAACACCCCGCATACGGATTTTAAATGTTTTCACGTGAAACGTGCCCGAAACCTGCCGAGATAATTTTACAGTTTTAATTCAGACAAGTCAAACCTGCCGTCTTCCCTTACCCGAAAAAATAGCACTAAAGCGCGGGCCTTTGGAGAAAAAACATCTTCATGGTGTTTTCAGGCGACCGTGTTTTCACGTGAAAACACCCCCTAATCGACAAGCGCAGCGCCCCTACTCTATAAAAATCTCCACCTTGTCCCCACCATCCTGAACATCCACTATTCTCATAGACTCCTGTCCGTTAATAGCATCCCGTATCTTATCCAGATCCACATTGTAGCCCCTATCAGCAAGCTTGGCCCCTATCTTACTCTCCATAAAGGGTGCCATAAACTTGGCCCAGCCCAGGGGAATACTAACATTAACCTTGGGCTCCACAGCCCCACCCTCATATACGCGTATACGCAGCGCCCGCGCGCGCGCCCCCCCGCCGCCGGACCTGGGCTCACCCAAAGCTTCCAGCAACCCCATAGCCTCAACCGAAGAAACCTTCCCCCCCTCCAGCATTTTAAGTATCCGCAGTTTTTCCTCGTTCATATTTTACCTTCCCTTATTCTTCCAGTCTCTTCAACAGCCCGATAGCATCCTGCGCGGTCATCTCCCCCCGCTCCAGGCGCGCAACTATTTCCATACGGCTTTTCTTCGCCTCCACCTGCAGGCTACCCAAACCAAGCCTATTAAGCAATGCGTCCAGGCGCGCCTTCACGGTAGGGTAAGAAATATTTAACTGCCGCTCCACTTCTTTTATGCTGCCGCGAGCGGCAAGGAAGATCTTTAAAAATTCCCCCTCCTCCGCCGAAAGCGAGGCAAAAATGGGCAGACCAAAAGAACCCCTTATCATGGTTTTACAATCCGAGCAGCAAAGCTCAGTTACCACCAGATTTCCACTGCAGGAAGGGCACGCATTAGGAATACTCATATTATTAATTTTTCCTTAATTTTATTAAGAGTTGAGTTAACTTAATAAAGCCTAGCATACAATTAATCAATAATCAAGACCCAAGTGTAAAAAATCCTATTTTTATAAAATGGAAAGGCCCGGACAAAGCCGGGCCTTTTCAGACATTGAACTTGTTTTATGCGCTAAACTTATTTACCTTTCTCTATAGAGATAAATGGCACACCGGCACCCACATACCCCGGCAGCACACCATTCCATTTCTCTATAGCTTTAAGTTGGGCATCCACCTTGCGCAGCTCAATAAGGGCGGGGGTAACCTGCTCGCGCTGCATGCGTAAAGCCTCCGCTTCACCGCGGGATTTAGCTATCTGCTGCTCGGCATCACGCTTGGCCTTCTCCACAAGCTTGCCGGCCATCTGAGCCTGCTGGTCGGCCACCTGTTTGTCTTCCACGGCTTTAAGGAATTGCTCGGTGAAGTCCAGGTCCACCACGGAAATATCGGTGACGATGATTTCTTTTTTTGTGAGCCGTTCTTTCACTTCCGAATTAAGCTCCATAACAAGCTCGTTACGCTCGGCAATAACCCTTTCGGCGGTGTAACGGGCGGCTATCGCCTTAAAAACTTCCTGCACGGCGGGATCAACTATATTTTCCACATACGAGGGCCCCAGGTTGCGAAAAATACTGACCGCTGTCTCCTTCTGTATACGATGATTCACAACAAGACGCGCATTCATTGTCTGCAGGTCCTTGGAGAAAGCCTGCGTCTTGATATTAGCGCGCTGTATTTGTATGGAGAATTTGGTAATGTTCTCCACAAAAGGCATCTTGAAATGCAGCCCCTCGCTGTAAGAATCCACTATAGAACCCAGGCGGGTCTTAATGGCCACTTCGCCGGGGGGGACTATAAAGAAGGCCGAGAAAGATATCGCGACCAGGGCAAGCACGACTATTGGCCCGAACAATTTACCGGTTAAATCCTTTTCCATTTTACCTCCGGCCGAATCCTTGGTCAAGGTGTTCAGCAATTCTTTCAGATCCTCAAAAAATGAGTTTTCCATACAATTAAGGAGTATACATTAATCCCCCGGGAAGGGCAAACGCGCGGGCCGAAAACTAATCCCACCCCATATCCTCGAAACCCCTGTCCCCGCCGGAAAACCGCGGCTCCGGGGGGGGGACCGCGGCGGGGGCGGCCGCGCGCCCGGGCGGCTTGCCACCTGACGGTGCCGCTGTTACAGATAGAGCAGCAGCCGGCACTGCCCAGTTACGCCCGATACGGATAGCGGCAAGCTGCCCTTTTTTAACACGCTTGAAAACCGCTATGCGGCTTATCCCGAGACGCACGGCGGCCTCCGGAACAGAAAGATACTCTTTGGCCATATGTTAACTAATGTTAACCATATTATACAATACATCAGTAAAAAAATTAAAAAGAATATTTATGGGAAATAAAGTTGCGGGCCCACAAGCCATCACAGGCCCTAGTTAACATATGTTAACCGCAAGGGAATCTATTTAAAAGCAAACCACCTCCGGCCTACAGCAAACCCCCATATATAAGGAAGAGGCGCTTTAAAAGCGCCGCCCTAATTTATATACTGTGTTAAATGAGGATACTGATCCTGGGCGGCACAAGCTTTTTCGGCAGGGAAACGGCCATACGGCTGCTTAAAGCCGGCAATGATGTAACCGTTTTCTCCCGGCGCGCGCCTGTTGAAGACTTACCCCTCGATATACGCCAGTCCCGCGGGGACCGCACCGTTGAAATAGACCTCGCACGCATGGCCCTGGAACCCTGGGACGCGATAATAGATAACATCTGCTGCACCGCCGATGACGCAAAAAAGGCCCTTCGGGTCTTCAGCGGCCGCACGGGGCAGTATATCTTCACCTCTTCAGCTTCGGTATATTCTTTATTTGAAGGCTCTTCCTCTCCGTTCCGTGAAAACCAGACCGCACTGCTCAAGCTTAAGGAACCGCTAAAAGAGAAATATGCCTATGCCCTGGGCAAGCACGCGGCGGAAACAGAATTCCTTGAAGCGGCCAGGACAAAAAGTTTCCCGGTAACCATAGTGCGCCCGCCTTTAGTGATAGGCCCCAACGACGCGACGCTGCGGGCCTATTCCTACTGGCTGCGCCTGGCGGACGGCGGGCCGCTGTTCCTCCCGGGATTCGCGTTCAATAACCGTTTTGTTTTCTCAAAGGACATGGCGCGCGGGCTGGAAGCGCTTATCTATTCCCAAACCGCCACGGGCGGCGTTTACAACCTCGGGGACTCCCAAACCATGACCCTGGATGATTTTGTGAAGATCTCCGCGCGCATCATGCACCGGGACGCGCAGATACTTTACCCGGATTACTCCTGGCTAAAAGATAGCGGTTTTTCTTTCGACGCCTCTCCCTTTTCCACGGGGGGGGATTTCGTAGTGGACATCGCCCGCGCCGAAAAGGACCTGGACTGGGCCTCCACGCCCGCGCCGGCCTGGATAGAGGAAAGCATAAACTGGTATCTTTTCAGCTACACCGGGCCAGCCCCGCACAATTATGCCGCAAGGAAACAAGAACTTGAACTGGCAAAAAAATGGATCATGAAACTATGAACAGCAAAACTAACGCCGACAGGGCAAAAAAAATAAAACTTTTTCTGATGGACGTGGACGGCGTGCTTACGGACGGGAAGATGTACTACCTCCCGGGCCGCGGCCGGGAAATGGTGGAAGTCAAAGCCTTCCATTCCCTGGACGGCATAGGCCTGCGCCTGCTCAACCAGTTCGGGATACTTACCGGGGTAATAACCGGGCGGGAATCCCCGGGTACGGAAGAGCGCGCCCGCGGCCTTGGCATGAGCTACGCCTACCAGGGCTTTTTATCCAAACTGGAGCCGCTGCGCCGGATACTTGCCGCCACTGGCCTGGCGCCCGAAAACGTGGCCTACATGGGCGACGACTGGACCGATATCCCGGTACTCAGGGCCGCGGGGCTGGCCTGCGCCCCGGGCAACGCCCTGCCGGAAGTAAAAAAAGCCTCCCACCTGGTAACCCGCAAAGAGGGCGGCCTGGGCGCGGTGCGCGAGGCCTGCGACTTCCTGCTGAAAAGCCAGGGACACTGGGGGCGCGTGATGGAATGCGTGGAGACCGCGCATTGGCCGCCCATAAAACAACCTGCCCTGCATATAGTGCGCGCGTCGGGAATCCGGGGGAGAAAATGAAATATTTACCGGCCACTACGCTGGTGCTGACCTACGCCGCGGGCCCGGATATTTTCAAACTGGAACTGAAGAAACCGGCGCCGCAAAAAAAATCCGGCCGCTGAGCCGGCAGAGGCCAATATAATGGGACAAATCCTTACAGCTTTCGGCGCGGGCGTCATGTCTTTCTTTTCGCCCTGCATACTCCCGCTGCTGCCGGCGTATCTTTCCATGCTGTCCGGCTTTTCCGCCAGTGAAATAATGAAGGGCTCGGCCGGAGTCTCCATCCACAAAGTGGCGGGCCGGGCGGCTATCTTTATAGCGGGCTTTACCCTCGCCTTTGCCGGCATGGGGGCGGCGGCCTCGGCGCTGGGCAATACGCTGGCGGCGCACAAAGACCTTATGCTCCGGGTGTTCGGGATGATAATGGCGCTGCTGGGCGTGCATATGACGGGAATTTTCAATTTCACCGTACTGAATTACGAAAAGCGTTTTTCCATGCGCAATATAGCGCAGGGTCCGGCCGGGGCTTTCCTTATGGGTTTCGCCTTCGCGCTGGGGTGGTCGCCCTGCATAGGGCCCATACTAGCGGTCATACTGGGTCTGGCCGCGGCGGCAGGCACGGTCTGGAAAGGGGTGACGCTGCTGCTGGCCTACTCGGCGGGACTGGCCGTTCCGCTGCTGGCGGCGGCGCTGCTCACCGCGGAATTTTTCGCGCTCATCGCCAGGTTCAAAAGCGCCATGCGCTGGGTGGAACTGGCGGCCGGGCTGGTTCTGATAATTTTCGGCGGGCTTTTATTCTTCGACAAACTGATGTTCGTTGTTTAGCAGCCGGGTAGTTTGCGGGAACCGGTCTTTACCAGCGGCACGCCGGAGCCGCACAGCAGGCAGGCGGCGGCGCCGGAATCCGAAAGATATTATCTAATTTCCGCTGACTTCATCTGGTTGCGAGCTCCGCCAGCATGGCGGCGGCCGCGGCGGCGGGGTCCGTGGCGGCGGTGATGGGCCGGCCCACCACTATAAAATCCGCGCCCGCGGCCGCCGCCTCGCGCGGGGTACGGGAACGTTTGGGATTCTGGTCGTCGCCGGCGCTCACGGCCCCGCAGGCGGCCGGCCGTATGCCGGGGGTAATAAACTTGAGTTTGTGGCCGCAAAGACCCTGAATGCGGATAAGCTCGCCCGGAGAACATACAACGCCGTCGGCGCCGTTCTCCGCCGCCTGGGCGGCAAGCAGTTTCACCGTTTTGTCTATACCGCCCCGGAAACCCGCCCGGAAAAGGTTATATTCGCTGAAACTTGTAAGCACCGTTATACCCCAGAGTTTCGGACGCCTTTCAAGTTCCGCACAGGCCCTCAGCGCTTCGCCGCCGCCCGAGAGGTGCAGGGAAACCGAGTAGACGCCCATTTTGGCCGCGTTTATGACGGCGTGTTTTACGGTATTCGGGATATCGTGGAATTTAAGGTCCAGGAAAACTTTGCCGCCGTGCTTATGCACCAGGTCCACGGCGGCCGGCCCCTCGGCGGTAAACAGCACGGAGCCCACCTTGAAATATTTTACCGAGCCTTTTAATTTTTCCAGCAGGGCCTGCGAAGCCTTAAGGCTGTCCGTGTCCAACGCCGCTATAAGTTCGGTTTTTGACATAAGAAATTGCCCCGGCTAGCCGCTCACCCCCGTCCCCCGGCGGGAACGGTCCAGGTGCTTCATTATTTCCTTTACGAGGAGCGGCCCTTCATAAACAAGCCCGGAATACACCTGCACAAGGCTGGCGCCAAGATCCAGTTTCTCAAGCGCCGCGGGGCCGTCAAAAATTCCGCCCGAGCCTATTATGGGAACGCGGCCTCCGGCCAGCGCCGCCACGCGCGACAGCACCGAGTTCGCCGCTTTCCTCAACGGCAGCCCGCTCAACCCGCCCTCATAAGACCGCCAGTAGGGGGGAACGGCGTCGCGGCTGGCGGTAGTATTGGTGGTTATCAGTCCGAACCCCAGTTCCGCCGCCAGCCTTACTACACCCTCAATGCCTGCGTCCGGAAGGTCTGGGGTTATTTTTATAAAAAAAGGTTTAACCCTGCCCTGCCCGGCCGCGTAGGAGAGCAGCGGCCCCATAAGCCGGCGCAGGCGCTCCCCCTCATGCAGGCGGTGCAGCTGCAGCGTGTTCGGAGAACTTATGTTAACGGCGAAATAACTGCCGTAGGAATAAAGCACCTTCAGGGTCTCAAGATAATTCTGCGGCGCGCCCTCGATGGAGCAGTCGGCGTTCTTACCTATGCTTATCCCAACCGGTATAGGCAGCGGCAGCAGGCCCTCAAGGGAGCGGGCGGCGTCCCAAGCGCCGGCATTATTAAAACCCATGCGGTTAATAATGGCCTTGCTTTCGCGCAGCCGGAAAACGCGGGGCTTCGGGTTGCCGGGTTGCGGCCGCAGGGTAACCGTTCCCAGCTCCAAAAAACCGAAGCCCAGGCCGGCCAAAAAACGCGCGGCCTCGCAGTTCTTGTCAAAACCGGCGGCCAGGCCTACCGGGTTTCTGAAGTCGATGCCGGCCACGGTAACCGGCATGTCCTTGGCCCGGGCCAGCAGGCTTACCAGTGAATTAAGCGGCGCCAGGCGCTGCAAAACGCACGCGCTTTTAATAACCGCGTCATGCACCAGTTCCGGATTGAAGCTGAACAGCAGCTGTCGCACCAGTTTTTTATAAAGGAAGCTCATGGTTGCCTTATCTTCGGGGCGGAAATAAATTAAACCGACCGCTAAATTCTAGCAAAAGACGCGGCCGCCGTTAAAAACAAATCTGCCCCCGGCAATAACCGCCGCGGGCCAGCCTTTCCAACGGCGTCCTTTTAACGGGGGAATTAGCGGAAAGGGAGGGAAAACGTTCCGGCACGCGCCTTACGGCCCGCGGGTCCACTATAGTGATGTTGGCATCGAACCCGGGGGGCAGTGGAGAAGCGTTGAGGCGCGCGAGAAAAGGGCGTAGTCCGCTGTCATTTCTTCCGTCTTTTAGCGGAATCTTTCCTGAGGTACAAGTAAAGTCCCGCAAGGCCGGCGGCCGCAAAAATAGCCCACAACGGATTTGAAGCGGCGGCGGGCGCGGAGGGGGAGGCCTGAACGGCCGCAGCGGTTGAAACTCCGGCCGCGACAGGCACTTCGGGAGATTTTTTACCGGCTTGACCGGGACTAACCAGAACAGGCGCCGTACCGGGAGCGGCAGAAGCCTCCAGAAACAGGGACCGGCGCGCCGGCGCGGCCGAACAGGCATCGGTTTTTTTTGAACAATCCTGGGCAAAAACAGGGACCGCGGCGCACAACAGGCCTGCGCCAGAGACCGCAGCGAACAACCTCGCGTATAATGAGTGTTTCATAGCTCGTTATTGTACCCGGCGAACTCCTTTATGGTTTTGCGTTTTCTCGGAGCGGGGGTTTCGTCAGGATAACCGACGGAGAGCAGCACTTCCACTTTTTTCCCGGCGCCCAGGCCCAGCGCCCGGGCCGCCGCCTTTGCGTCGAACCAGCCCAGCCAGCAGGTGCCCAGGCCCTGTTCGCAGGCCGCCAGCACAAAATGTTCCGCGGCTATGCCTATATCTACCAGCCGGAAATTAGTGTCCTGCACCTGGTTGCCCAGCCAGGCGCTAAGCTTGCCGGTGTCGGAAACCACCGCTACCATTACCGGCGCGGCCGCGGCGAATTTACAGGCGGAATACACCCCGGCAAAAACCCCGGCGCAAAATTTTTCTTTCAGGCCGGGTTCGTCTATGACTATGAACCTGTAGGGCTGGGCGTTACAGGCCGAAGGAGCCAGGCGCGAGGCCTCAAGGCAAATTTCCAGCTTTTCCCGCGCCACAGGCGCGGCCGTGTATTTGCGTATGCTGCGCCGCGCAGCCGCCAAGGCGAGGAATGTTGAAGAGGCCATGGTCATATTTTATAATATAAGTGGCAATTTTACGCCTACCCGAAAGGACCCTGAAAACCGGCGGGACACTTTATGAATAATATGAATAACTGGAAAGACGGCGTTAATTTCTCCATTACCGTATGCGACTCCGCCGGGAAAATAATAGAGCTGAACGGCAGGTCCGCCGCCACCTTCGCCAGGCACGGGGGGAAGGAGCTGCTGGGAGCCAGCCTGCTGGCCTGCCACCCCGAACCGGCCAGAACCAAACTTAAAAAAATGCTCACGGCTCCGTACACCAACGTTTACACCATAGAAAAAGCCGGGGTAAAAAAACTGATCTACCAGACCCCCTGGCTGAAAGACGGAAAGCCCGCCGGCCTGGTGGAGCTGTCGCTGGAACTGCCCGCAACGCTGCCGCACTTCGTAAGAAAACCTTAACCTGGCCCGCCGCTGCTTTGACCAGGGCTCATTGACGGGATTTCAGCCTCAACAGGCGGATAAGATTGGCGAAGCGGTGCCTGAAATCCCGCCAGGAAGCGAGAGTCCCCGCCCTTTGAAAGAGAAACACGGGGTTGAGCAAAAATGACAACCGGAAAAGCCTGGGGTCGTTAGTCTTCAGGTAACGTTCCACTCTCGACCGTGCCGCCTGCGGGGGGAAAGCGGCGCCCGGGCCGCCTCCGGCGCGGCGAACCCAGCCCGGGTCCAATGCGATCTGCCGGTATTCAAAAACATCACCCATATCGACCATAGAGTTGTTAAAAACCGGGTCCCGGAGCACCCGCAGGAAATCCTGGAATTCCGGATGTGTTTTTTTCCAGATGCATTGCCGCTCATACTCCGCCCGGGAAGCCCAGGTGCCCCAATCGTTCAAAAAAAAGAATTTAACGCTGTCGCACAGCGTTCCCAGGAATTCCTTAACGAACTGAGGCATCTCGTGGAAGTTGCGCTGCTGTACTACCATATTAAAACGGATAAACAGGGACTTATTATCCCGGCGCAATCCGGCCAGGAACTTCATATTTTCCATGAGCCGGCCCCAATCACCCCCTCGCCTGACAACGGCGTAGGTGTCGGGCGTTGCCGCGTCCACTGAAACGGCTATATTGCGGACATGGCGGTGGCATCTCCAAAGGCGCCGCCAGATTTGCTCCGTGAATAAGGTGCCGTTCGTCTGAAAATCTATCCTGATATGCGGACATTGTTCCCATTCAAAATTCTCCAGCAGATCCAGGAACACGGGCGAAGCGAAAGGGTCCCCGGACCCCGTAATATTCAGGGCGAGCGGGCGACTATGGTCCGAGGCCAGCAGGTCTTTCTTTAACAGGCCGGTCAGGCGTTTTGATTCTGCATGTTCGGGTGAGCCTTCGGTGAAACATTTTTTCCCGGTGCGGCAGCTGGGGCAGGACAGGTTGCAGGAAGCATCATAAGCGAGCATGACACTGCAGGGGAAGTGGTCCAGGATCACCTGTTGCCGGTCAACGATATGCTGCTGTTCACTGGTAAGCTGCTCGTAATCAAGCAGGCTTTCACGTTGGATAATATCGCACACCCTGTGATTGCAATACCGGTAACTCCCGTCAAGGACGGACTGCCTGATCTTCTGGGCCGCCGCGGAATTCCATAAACCTTTAAGTCCGGTTTCCTCCAATACGCCTATCTGCCGCGGCAGGCCCATCGGGCAGCATACGGTAACTTTGCCGCCAGCGTGGATCTGCACATCGCTGAACGGACCCGGACAGAATTTGCCGCTTAGAGAGGTCACGGTGTTCAGGCTGCCGTCACACTCTCTTTCCCATTGCGGGTTCACCGGAAAGTCATCATCTGAAATTTGAAGCTGCCCGGTCATGAAGAAGGTTATACCGCGCTGCCGCGCTGGAAGCGGCGGGCGATTTCGGCGGCGGAAAGATAGAACAACGTGGGGCGGCCGTGCGGACAATGATAGCTGTCATTCGTTTTGCGCAAATCGTCCATCAGGCGCGCGGCTTCCTGCGGTTTAACAAAATCGTGCGCTTTTATGGATTTCTTGCAGGCCATGGTGGCTGTAACATCGCGCTTGAGATCTTCGGCTGCTTTCGAGGGGTCTCCCAAGACTTCGGAGAGGTAGCCGATAAACTCCGCAAAAGCCGCCTGGGTGAAGCAGAACAGCGCCGGCGTGGCGCGCAGGAGCGCCACCGCCGGGC
>MGVB01000054.1 GCA_001800275.1 Elusimicrobia bacterium RIFOXYA12_FULL_57_11 | reverse complement strand
GAAGTGGCGGTAACCGCCTTTCTCGGCCATTGTGGAATCCCATTGTATGGTAACCGGTTCATGCGACGTTTTTTTCCCCTGGAAAGTGTAAAAATCCAGCGAATCCTTCCTGACCGCCGCTATTTCCCCGTCGTTAACGAAGATAACGCGCTTGGTGTGCTTAAGAAAGGCCGAGACATCGGAAGCTATAAAATGTTCGCCTTTACCCAGGCCTATCACCAGCGGGCTGTACATGCGCGCGGCCAGGATCATGGTAGGACAACGCGCCCAGACCACGGCCACGGCAAAAGACCCCTTAAGTTCAGCCAGGGTGTGACGGAACGCTTCGAAGAAAACTGGTTCCAGCATATCGGAGCGGACGGCTTTCGCACCCACGTGCAGGCTTTTTAATTTTTCCTCTATGAGGTGCGCAATTACTTCGGTGTCCGTTTCGGATTTGAATCGATGTCCCAGCGCGATCAGTCTTTCTTTGAGCGCAAGATAATTCTCAATTATCCCGTTGTGAACTACCACCACCTGCTCGGAACAGTCGGTGTGGGGATGCGCGTTGTCTTCGGAAGGGGCGCCGTGCGTTGCCCAGCGCGTATGCCCTACCCCGGCTTTCACGGACGGTTCCTTCGCCGGCTCCCTGGCGATAAGCGCGTCCAGGGCGGCCACCCGGCCGCTCACGCGGCGCAGGTAAAGGGAGTTATTCACCTCAACCACCGCCACGCCGCAGGAATCGTAGCCGCGGTATTCCAGCCGCGTAAGGCCATCCACAAGGATGCCAGTAGCTTTTTTATCCCCGATATATCCGGTTATGCCGCACATAGTTACCGCCTGAGCGTTTGACAGCCCGGCCGTCAAGCCGTTACCCTACTGGATAAGCCGTTTCATTTCCGAAACCGCCGTTTTCAGCCCCACGAACATGGCCCTTGAAATTATGGAGAAACCAATATTCAGGCAATCCATACCTTCTATTCTCGCGACGGGCGCCACATTGTAATAGTCAAGGCCATGCCCGGCATGCAGTTGCAATTTCAATTCTTTTACCAGGAAGCCGGCGAGCTGGAGTTTTTCCAGTTCCCTGGCCTGGAGTTTTTTCCCCCACGCCCCGGAATAGCTGCTGGTGCACAGTTCTATGCTGTCCGCGCCCATATTATGGGCCGTCCTTATGACCTGCGGCTCCGGGTCGCAGAATACTCCCACCTCTATACCCGCGCCGGAAAGGTTCTTTATCGTCTTCTCCAGCTCCTTATTGCGGCCGTTAAGTTTCAGTCCGCCCTGGGTAGTCACTTCCCGCGCGCTTTCGGGGACAAGGCAGACAGAATCGGGATGGATGAGCAGCGCCAGTTTCTCCATCTCCGGGATCGCGGCTATTTCAAGATGCAGGATCCCTTTGACCTCCCGGCGGACCCTTTCCAGGTCGGCTTCCTGTATGTGCCGGCGGTCCTGCCTGAGATGCATTACAACCATGTCGCCCCCGGAACTGTAAACCACGCGGGCGGCCTCAACCGTATCAGGGTTCTTTTCCTTCCGCGCCTGGCGCAGCGTGGCCACATGGTCGATGTTGACCCCGAGTTTAACATGCTTCATAAAAAACCTCCGTACAAATAGACTCCAAAACAGTTCCCCGCCCAGCGGCAGCGGTGCCCCGGCTATCAGCCTTTAACGCCCATAGCGCCGGAATGCTTTCTGTAATGCTCCAGCAGATCGTCGGCTATAGCCTGTATCTCAGGCCCGGACTTCCCCTCCACCAGCAGCCGCAGGAGCGGTTCGGTACCAGAATACCTCACAAAAATACGCCCGCTGCCTTTAAGGGTTTCCTCGAATTGCGAGATTTTTTCCGTGAAGCCCCGCACCTCGGCCAGCGGCGGCTTGTGTTCTACCCGCAGGGACCCCTGCACCTGGGGGTAGCGGTTCCAGTGGCGCCTGAACCAGCTGAACGGCTGCCCCATGTCACGCACGGCCGCCAGCGTCTGCAGGGCGGTAAGGATACCGTCCCCGGTGGGCGCGAACTGTCTGAAAATTATATGCCCGCTGGCTTCCCCACCGAGCTTGAAATCCTCTTTTTGCATCGCTTCTGTGACGTTCTTGTCCCCTACCGGTACCTGCGCGACGCGTATCCCCAAACCCTCCAGGTACTTCAGCAGCCCGTAGTTGGACATGAACGTGAGCGCCACGCCGTTATTTGTCAGGCGGCCGTGGGTCTTAAGATATGGCGCCGCGATGGAGATTATATCATCCCCGTCCAGCGCCGCTCCAGCCTCGTCGGCGAACATGCAGCGGTCGGCGTCGCCATCCAGGCTTATGCCGCAGAAGGCCCCCCAGGCGGCGGCCTCTTTGGCCATTTTATCGGTATGCAGGGCGCCGCAATCCACGTTTATATTCTTGCCGTCGGGTTTATCGCCTATGATTTTTACCGTGGCCCCCAACGCCCTGAAAATGCGCGGGGCTATTTTATAAGCGGCACCGTTCGCGCAATCAAGCAGCAGTTTTACACCTTTAAGGTTAAAACCGTGCGGCAGCGTATTCTTGAGGAACGCCTCGTAATCCGCGGAAAAATCCTTCTTTACCAGGTGCGGAAAAGCCGGGCGGAAAGACAGCGGTTTTTTACCGAGCAGGAGGTTCTCTATTTTCTCCTCGATGGCTTCGCTCAGTTTCAAGCCGTCGCTGGAAAAGAACTTTATACCGTTGAATTCCGGCGGGTTATGGCTGGCTGAGATAACGATACCGAAATCGGCCTTTTCACGGTTCACCAGGTAGGCCACCGCCGGGGTAGGGATGATCCCCAGGTTAATAACCCTTAGTTTGCTGGCGCAAAGGCCCTCTACCAGGTGTTTCTTTATAAGCTTACCCGAAGCGCGCGAATCCATCCCCAGCAGGACCACCGTCCGGGAAGTCGCATCGGCTTTGCACCTGGGCAGCACCAGCGAGGCCGCATACCCTATATTGCGGATAAATTCGGGAGTAAAAGGATAGCCCCATGGCACCCCCCTGATTCCGTCTGTTCCGAAAAGCTTCCCCATTTATTTAAGATTCTCTCCAAAGGTTCCGATATTATTTTATATTATATCATTTAAGCGGGCAGAAGCCCCCCCGCGAATGCGGGGGTGCCGAGTGGAAGGGTGGCCGAGTGGTTTAAGGCGCCGGTCTTGAAAACCGGTGTACGGTTAATCCGTACCGTGGGTTCGAATCCCTCCCCTTCCGCCAGCTTTGCGGCATAAATTCCCCGCCCGGAGCGCACGGCGCGAAAGGCACTGCAAGTGGAGAGGTGTGTGAGCGGTTGAAACAGCAGGTCTCGAAAACCTGTAAGGCGCAAGCCTTCGAGGGTTCGAATCCCTCCCTCTCCGAACTTTTTAATTTTCCTGAAATATTAACGCCTGCACGGATCTACCGAGCGGCGGGAGCCGCGGCGTTCCAGATACCGTGCCGCCCGGCCTACGCCGTTTATTTACGGTAAGCCTCGGTCAGCCTGGCGGGAGAAACCACCGCATACCCGTTCCCAGCCAGCCACTTTACAAGTTTTGCGGCAGCCGTGCGGCTCTGAGGGTGGATATCGTGCATCAGCACTATCCCTTTGCCGCGCTTTTTTATCATGCCGATAGTATTCAGGTGCAACTGGTCAGGGTCCCTGGCCGACCAATCCATGGGGTCAATGGTCCAGCCTACCGGGGTAAGGCCAGGAAGAAGGAAAGCAGAGCAAAAAGGGTAAAAAATACGGTTATTTGGCCTATGCCCGGGTAGGACCGCTACAGCATGGCTGTCCCAAGAAAGTTCTTCAAGCGAATGGCAGGAAGGGCTGCAAATCGCCGTCCCGGATGCGATTTAAGCGCTTTTGACTCAAATTTAATGTGTCCAGCCGCGTCATTCGTTCCATCAATCCCGCCCTTATCACGTTATGCAGGTAGTACAGCGAATGCGCGTACCGGCTCTGGTATTTTATGTAGGCCAGCAGCAGGTAATAGCACATCGCCGTCCAGATCTGCGTTAAAACCGCGTTCTCGCTGGTCCCCAGGAACGTCTTTATCTTCAGGTTCTGCTTCACCCACCGGAAGAACGCCTCTATCTGCCACCGCGATTTGTATATATCCGCAACCGTTTTTGCCGGAAGCTGCAAATGATTGGTCAGAAATTCAAAGGTCCGCCCGTTTCGCCCTGGCTCCCGGTATATAATAAGCCGCATCCACTTAGGGAAAACCTTCTTGCTCTCGGCTCCGTCAAAAGCCACCACGATATCGTCCAATACTCCATTGGAACGACCATGGAAACTGGCATGCTGTCCCACTATGCGGTATCTAAGCCGCCCTTGTCGCCGGGTGACAAAATACGCACCCGCGTCGCTTATCTGCCGGAACCACTTGGAATCCATATAACCCCTGTCAAAACAATAGATGCTGTCCCGCGAAAGCTCTATGTGCTTCCTCGCCGCCACAACATCACTCTCGTCACCTTTTGTCATAACCATAAAGCAGGGAATATCCCCATCGTGGTCATACTGGAAATGCATCTTGATGGCGCCCTTCTTGTGCTTTATCTGGGACCAGGGAAACAGCGACAGGCAGAGGCTTACCGTGGTGGCGTCTATGGTATATAACGGGTTCTTGAAGTTAAACTTGTGCTTAGGGGTCAGTTCGCGGCATCGGACCAGCAGCTTGTAGAACAGGCCTTCGTATATCCGCCAGTTCCGCTTGCCGTTGGCGTGCGACAGCGTGTTGCGGCATATCTGGGCCGGCAGGCCGAGGTGATAGGTCCGCATGGCCTGCACGCAAAAAGCGCCCTCTATTTCACGCAGGCTCTCAAGCCCGCTTATCTGCGCGTACAGCAGCGCCGTGAACTGGTTCCAGGTGCTCAGACGTTTTACGTACCGGTCCGCGCCATGCTGTTTTACGAGGTTTTCAAAATGATGTCTCGGTATCTGGGAAAGGATACTGGAAAACAATGTGCTATAATGGCCCATAAGGAATCCTCCGTCGGTAAGGACTGTTTTCTAAGCAAAAACAATCTTACCATTAACGGAGGGTTCTCTTTATTCACGGATTTTCTTGGGACAGGCCTGCCGCTACAGGAGGATGCTGCGCTTACCTGTTATGACCCGCTGGTGATGAAGTACCAGATTAGCAGAGCGATCACAAGGGACAACAGCTTCATCTGCCAGTTGCGTGAAAATAGTTCGGGGATATTCATATGTGATGCCCTAGGCCTGCGGCGGCGTCGACGGTTGTGGCGGCGGATGGGCGGCGGGGGCGGCGGGGGCGGCGGCCGCCGGCGGAGCCTGTTCCGGACGCAGCGCCTTTCTCAGCAGATTTTTTTCCGCTTTTGAACGGTAAAGCTGGTACAGCATAGCCTCCAGGTCCTTCGTATCAACAGCCTGCTGCAGCTTCCCGTTGCGCGCCACCGAAATCAGGCCGGTTTCCTCCGAAACCGTTACTATTATAGCGTCGGCTATCTCGCTGAGCCCCAGCGCCGCGCGATGGCGCATCCCAAGAATCTTGGAAAGTTCTTTCTGCTCGGTAAGCGGGAGTATGCAGCCGGCTGCCACCAGACGGCTGTTGGCTATAACCGCCGCTCCGTCATGCAGCAGTGTTTTATCGTGGAAGACGGTAAGCAGCAGTTCTTTGGAAACTTCGCCGTTAATACGCACTCCCGTCTCCACTATGTCGCGCAGCCCCATATCCTGCTCAAGCACTATAAGCATGCCCATTTTTTCTGCGGCGGCCAGCCGTAAAGCCTCTATCATTTCCGAAATGAACATGTACTCCTGTGAAACCATTATACGGCCCAGCGGATTGGACCCGATGTTAGCCAGCGCGGAACGTATCTCCGGCTGAAACACCACGATAAGAAGGAAAATACCGGCAAGCCAGAACTGCTGCATCAGCCATACCGTGGCCGAAAGATTCAGGAACTTTGCCAGGGAAGTGACCACGGCCAGCACGAACACGCCCCAGACCACCTGCATGGCGCGCGTGCCTTTGAGCAGCAAGATAAGGCGGTATACGATGTAGTACACCGCAACTATGTCCACCAGGTTGTTGATGTAGCGCAAATACATTAGACCCCGTTTTTAAGCGGCTTTTGAAGCCGCGATAAGCTGTTCTATTTCCGCCGCGTCTATAACTTCGTTCTCCATAAGGCGCGCCGCTATGGCGTCCAGCGCCTTACGGTTCTCGCTCAGCACGGCCTTGGCCTTCAGATAACAGTCATTGACTATGCGCTTTATCTCCTCGTCCACGCTTTTAGCCGTTTCGTCGGAATAGCCCGCCTGCCGCGCGAGATCGCGGCCCAGGAACACTTCCGACTCATCCTTCTTAAGGGACATCGGCCCTATCCTCTCGCTCATCCCGAATTCAAGCACCATCTTCTGCGCATAGCTGGAAACCTTGGAAATATCGTCGTGGGCGCCGGTGGTGATCTCGTTAAAGATCATCTCTTCCGCGGCGCGGCCGCCCAGCAGCACGCAGAGGCGGTTCAGGATCTCCGTCTTGGAGGTCAGGTATTTATCCTCCACCGGCAGTTGCAGGGTGTAACCCAGCGCGGGCCCCCGCGGGATTATAGAGACCTTGTGCACAGGGTCGCAGCCCGGCAGCGACTTGGCCACCAGGGTATGCCCGGCCTCATGATAGGCCACCACCTTCTTCTCATGCTCGGAAATTATGCGGGAGCGGCGCTGCGGCCCGGCCATCATTTTTTCGATAGCTTCCTCCAGGTCCTTCATATCGACCGCCTTCTTCTCTTTTTTAGCGGCCGAGATGGCGGCCTCGTTGATGATGTTGGCCAGGTCCGCGCCCACAAAACCCGGGGTATGGCGGGCGATAACAGACAAATCGGCCTCGGGAGCCAGTGTTATCTTCTTGGAGTGCACGGTCAATATCTCGATGCGGCCCTTAATATCCGGAACGGGAACATTTATGCGCCGGTCGAAGCGGCCAGGCCGCAGCAGGGCGGTATCAAGCACGTCCGGGCGGTTGGTGGCGCCTATAAGTATTATCCCGTCGTTGGATTCGAAACCGTCCAGCTCCACAAGTATCTGGTTGAGCGTCTGCTCCCGCTCGTCGTGACCGCCGCCTATGCCGGCGAACCGCGAGCGCCCCACGGCGTCCAGTTCATCCACGAAAACTATGGCGGGTGCGCTTTTCTTGGCGCGCTCAAAAAGATCGCGCACACGGCTGGCACCCACGCCCACGAACATTTCCACGAACTCGGAACCGGAGGAAGTGAAGAACGGGACGCCGGCTTCTCCCGCCACCGCACGGGCCAGCAACGTCTTGCCGGTGCCGGGGGGGCCGTACAGCAGCACGCCTTTGGGGAGCTTCCCACCCAGAACCTTGTATTTTTTCGGGTTTTTCAGATAATCGACGATATCGTTCAGCTCATCCTTGGTCTCATCGCAGCCCGCCACGTCCTTAAACGTGGTCTTGCTTTTCTTCAGGTCCTGCTGGCGGGCCTTGGACTTGCCGAAACTCATAGCCTGCTTCCCGCCCATCTGCGCCTGTTTAACGAACAAAAACCACCAGAGGAAAACGAACAGCAGTATCCAGCCCACGTTGAGGATAAGGCTGGCTATCCAGCCGCGGTCGGCTTCCGCCGAAAAATCCGTAACCCCGGCGGCCTCCATGTCCCCTATCAGCCCGGCGTCCGTCATGGGTATCGCCCGGAACGCCACATTTTTGTCGCCATCCTTCATTTCGCCGCGGATAAGGTCCGGGCGGATGGTAACTTTCACTATTTTTTTATCCCGCAGGCTCTGCTTGAATTCAGAATACGGCAGCTGGCGCTCCCGCTCCGCGCCTTTCATGCTCTGGTAAACCGCGATGAACATCATCAGCGAAAGGAACCAGAACAGAAGTTGTTTTAAATTTTTTTTCAACGGCATAGTTTAGTTCCTTCGATTACCTCTTTTTTCAGTACGCCTATATACGGCAGGTTGCGGTATATCTCATTATAATCCAGACCGTAGCCCACCACGAATTTATTGGGGATGGTAAAGCCTGTGTATTTAATGGAGACGTTCGCCTTGCGGCAGCTGGGTTTGTCCAGCAGGGTGCAGATTTCAAGGGACTTTGGTCGCCGGGTCTTCAGGTTCCTGAGCATGTAGCTCATGGTGAGCCCGGAATCCACAATATCCTCCACAACAAGCACATCCCTGCCCTCTATGTTCTCCTTCAGGTCCAGAACAGTGCGGACCACACCGGTGGACTGTGTACCGCAATAAGAGGAGAGCATCATGAAATCAAGCCGGGTCTCCACAGAAATGTGTCTCACAAGGTCGGCCATAAACAGCACGCAGCCCTTGAGCACCCCTACCAGCGTAACGGAACGGCCCGCGTAGTCCGAGGAAATACGGCGGCCCAGTTTTTTAATGCCGGCATTGAGCCGGGGCGTCGAAATAAGTATCTCTTCCAGATCCCTGTGCATAAGAGTATATTCTAGGTTTTTTGGAGTGGTTTTCCAAGGCTTTGCCTGTGCCGCATCAAGTGACCCGCTCATCGGCCGGCCAAGGTAAAATCCGGGAAAGCGGCGGACAAAAAAGGGCCCATACAAACATAGGCCCCCGGAACCGGCCGCCGCGCCGGCAATCAATATCGTTTACCTAATCCAGGTCCATGGGATTTATCGGCCTTGAGGTGTCGCCGGAGTCTTCAATGCGCTTCTTTTCCTGTTCAAATTTATCGAGGAGCTCTTTCTTCTTCTCTTCCATGGCCCTGCCTGCGCCGGAAAAATAGTCGTCCAGGCGGCTTTTGTCGCTCTTTATTTTCTTTAAAGCCTCCTGCATTGGGTCCGCCCCTGCCTTCAACTGAGGCTTCACCCACTGGCGCAAAACCTTGCCTGTCTTCCTGTCCACCTCTATCTGCGCCTTGCAGCAGGGACAATCTATAATATAAGTGCCGTCGGACATATTCCTCTCCCCTGGCTCCCGGTTATTTGACGCCCCATATCGGGTGTTGCTGCGGCAGCACCTTCACCCGTGAAAGGCGGGCTGCGGCCCAGCAGCAGGCCTTTTTCATGAAAATCCCTTTCGGGGGCCTTACCCCACCGGGCCGGGGCGTGGCCGGCTGCAGAAAAAAAGGCACATCCGGGCGTATAGCGGCGGCCAGGGCAACGGCTTTTTTAAGATCAGCCAGGCTGGTGCTGTCGGTCAGCACCACCTTAAGAAAGGTTTTTTCCGGAGCCACGGCAAAAAACCTTGCATGCTCGTACCAAAAGGCTTTCCCTCCAGTAGACGATGGCAGTTTAATGTCCGCGGCTATTACCGCCACCTCCCCCTTGATCCGCTCCAGCTCCCGGTAAAGTACGCCGTTGGTTTCAAGGTGCAGGGCCAGGCCGGCTTTCTTTACCCCAGGCGCCAGACATTTAATGAATTTCCAGTTCAATAAAGGCTCGCCCCCGGTAAGTGAAACCGCAGCGGCCCGGTTTTTCCCGGCAAGCCTCAAAATATCCATCGCGGCCTGCGCCCCGGACATTTCCATAAAAGCGTCTCCGCCTCTGGCTGCCGGCTCATCACAGAATTTGCAGGACAGGTTGCAGCCCGCAAAACGCAAAAAAACCTGCTTTTGCCCGCAGTAAAGGCCTTCGCCCTGAACGGAACAGAAAATTTCGGATACGGGCGCTTTTAACATGGCCCTCTCCGGCCCGCAGAGGCCCCTGCTTTAAGCGCCGGGTCGGTCAGCCCGGCCTCGGCAAAACCCCGGGCGCGTAATTTGCAGGAATCGCAATGCCCGCAGGGGATGCGGCCGCCGCGGTAGCACGACCAGGTAAGAGAAAGAGGGGCCTTGAGCCTCAACCCGAGACGGACAATGGCGGCCTTGCTGAGACGGACAAGCGGGGTAAGGAACCGGATTTTCCCTCCGGTGGCGCCGATACGGGTGCCGGCATTGGCCGCTTTTTCAAGAGCCCGGTAAAAGGCAGGACGGCAGTCAGGGTAGCCGGAGTAGTCCACCACGTTCGGCCCCGAAACTACGGCCGCGGCCCCGATAGAATCAGCCAGCGACACACCGATAGAGGCAAAAACAAGGTTGCGGCCCGGGACATACGTGCTGGGTATGGCCCCGGAACCTATGCGCGAAAACTCCGTATCCGGAAGCTCCACCCCTGGATTTACCAGCGAACTGACCGCCAGCCAGGGGAAAGACAACTTCACTTCATATAGCCGCACCTTCAACAGGCCCGCTATTTTACGGGCGGCCTTGTTCTCGCGGGAGTGGCGCTGGCCGTAATCGAATGAAATAGCGCGGCAATCATACCCGCGGGCAAGCGCCCAGCATAGCGCGGTAGTGGAATCCAGCCCGCCGGAAAACAGGACAACAGCCTTCTTTTTTCTCATCGCCCCGCCCCTCAGCCTTTATGCCCGCAGGCATCCTGTACCACGCCTACTCCGTTAACCAGTTTAACGAGCGGCACGGAGTTGAAGATACCTTTCTTAAGCGCTATTTCAATATCGCGTTTGCCTGTAACCGGCCTCGAGGTCATAAAATCCAGCACCCGCCCGCTGGCGTGTATCTCTTCGAGCGCCGCCTCGAACGCGTTTCCCCCCCTGAGCTCCTTTTCAAGCGCGCGAGCGCAGATGACGTCTTCAACGTGGGCGCGGTTATAGAACAGGCAGGCCGGAACTATAAGCGTGGGCAGGGGCCTGCTGCGGCAATACCCGGTAAGCGCCGGGAAATTAGCGAAGCAGGCTATAAGGATTTCCTGCGCCAGGTGCAGCGAAGTTGCGGCCGGAGAGCCGGAGTTCGTAACAGATAAAGCCGGCCGCGCCGGGTCGGAGCCGTGCAACGCCGTATAGGGCGAATTATCATATTGATCAACGCCCGGGCCCAGGTCTATTTCCGAAAACAGGTCGGAATCTTTTTCCAGCTTTCGCACGGCCAGGGCGCGCGCCGTGCTTGCGTAGACACGGACATCGCGGCGCCCGCTTTCCAAAAGCGCGCAGATAGTGTTGGAAAAACGGAAAAGGTCTATCACCAGCGCCCGCCCGCGCCAGACCGCGGCCTCGGCAGGTTCACCCGCTATACGGATGGAAGTATTTTTGTCCGCAGGGGTACGGGGAGGTTGCGCCATATGTTCAGCCGGCCGCGAAACCGGAGCCAGGACAGCACCCTGAATGCCTGCAGCTCCGCGGCAAAAACAAATTCTTTTCTCGCGCGCGAAAGCCTATACCCCGGAAACCGTTCAGGGCTGGTCAATCCCGAGGTCACGACATATTTTCCTGACGGTAAAATCAGCTATTTCGTTATGCCTGGTAACCGGGATCTCTTTGCTGGAAACCGGGTTCAGGAAGACGGAATACTTCCCGCCTTCACGGGACAGCACACAACCCTTACTGATAAGATGCCGGACAAGATCTTTGCGTTTCATATTACACCTCTTTGACCGCCGGGACACGCCCGGCCACAAAGATATTTTAGCATTCTGCCGTGTGGATAGGAACAATAAAGACTGCCAACGCCCGCGCTGCCGGCCGCACCCGCGGCGGGCTTTGCCGATCCGGCCCCCTTTTAATCCGCGCTCCGGGAGATGCGGCTCAGGAGTTTCCAGGAGACGCCGCTTTTACCCACGGTAAGCTGCACGAAATAAATAGCGCCATCTTCGGAACTCTCAAAAACAAGTATACTGCGCCCCCCTTCGTTCAGCACGCCCTTGCACTGCCCGTAAGAAGCCGGCATGCCGCCGGGGACATCGGCCTCGCGCTCGCCCGCGGAGTCTTCAGACTGCGGCACAAACCGGCCCGCGTCATCCGGGTCCGATTTCGAATCTATCATCACTGTACCCTCTTCAGCCTCGGGTTCGGATTGTTTTTTGGCGGTCTTCCTGGCGGGAGCCGTTTTCCCGGATTTTTCGTCCGCGCTCTGGGCTTTGACCAAAACGGCCTGTTTTGCCTCCGGAGCAGGCGCGCTGTCTTTTTTTCCCGGAGCCTGGGCGAACAGGGCAACCGCAAAGGTTGAAAATACAAACACTAACAGCGGAGTTATCTTCATAAACTGCCTCCTAAAATTACTATGTTTAAAATCTCTTAACGGCGACTTCCCCGGTCTTTATCTTAAGCAGCCGCAGCGCCAGTTCGGAAAATCTGCCGGGAGCGTCGCTTACCATAAAAAAAGCTTTGCCAAAACGGCCGGAATTCAGAATACCGGCGGCGGCCAGGGCCTGCCGCGCCACGCGGGCGGCGGCCATGGCGGAATCCACTATACGGACGCGCGGGCCGAGCACGCGGCGGATGGTCTTCTTAAGCAGTGGGTAATGCGTGCAGCCCAGTATAACGGCATCAAATTTTTTATTTTTAAAAGCTGCAAGGTATTCCCGGGCGACAAGCACGGCCAGCGGCTTGCCGCACCAGCCCTCCTCCACCAGCGGCACAAAAAGAGGACAGGCCTTTTCCACCACATGTACATCCGGACGCTCCCCCACGAGCGCAAGGGAGTATGCCCGGCTG
>MGVB01000053.1:7262-12439 GCA_001800275.1 Elusimicrobia bacterium RIFOXYA12_FULL_57_11 | reverse complement strand
TTTTCCGCCTTGCATTACCACCATCGCTTTGGTAATGGCGAGGCCGAGCCCCGTGCCTCCCACTTTTTCGCCGGCGGCTACCTGAGCGAATTTTTCGAATATTTTCACATGGTCCTCTTTCTTTATGCCGCAGCCGGTATCCTTCACGGAAAAGCAGGCGAAATTAGCCATGGCGTCCTTGCCGGCGCCGGCGGAGACTTCTATAGAGCCGCCCTGGGGCGTGAACTTTATAGCGTTGGAGATAAGGTTTATCAGCACCTGTACGGTGCGGCGTTTGTCTGCGTAGATATAGGGAGTCTCCAGCTCCGTTTTCGCTTCCAGGTTTATGCCTTTCGAGGTCGCCCAGGCCCGCATCGCCTCAACGGCCTCCTTGGTAATGTCGTCGGTGGAGACGTTCTCCGGGTGGAAAATAAGCTTGCCCGACTGGAGCTTGGAGAAATCCAGGATGTCGGTTATGATGGAATTCAGCCGTTCGGTGTTGCGGATAGCGGTGTTGAGGATTTTGCGCGAGGAGTCCCCGGGGGTGGAGGTTTCGCGGCTCATTATTTCAAGGGCCGCTTTTATGGAGGTAAGCGGGGAACGCAGTTCGTGCGTCATGTTGGCGATGAAATCTTTCTGCAGCTGGTCCATCTGTTTTAGTTTTACCGCGTCAGTGGGAATGGAGACGGAACCTACTATCTTGCCGTCCTCGTTCTGGATGACGGCGGTGGCTTTCTTTACCGTTTCGGAGAGCTCGGCGGAGCCCGTCTGCGTTATTTCGCCGGAAAGGGTGCCTTTGTTCTCCGGCATTATTTCCTTGGCCATGGAAACCACCTGGTTCTCCAGTTGTGACAGGTCGAAGATCTTCTTGCCGGACAGCTGGGACAGCGGCTGGCCGGAAATGGTTTCGGCCTGGGGGTTCATCATCAAAATGTTGCCGTTCTTGTCTACCACCACCACACCTTCCGCCATGCTGGTCATTACGGACTCGGTGCGGACCATGTCGTTCTCTATTTTCTTCTTTTCCCGGCGCACTGTTTCCACCGCCCGTTCCACTTCCGAAGCCAGCTGCTCTTTGAATTTGTTGGTGAGGATATTCATTATGCTCTGGCGCTCGTCTGGGTTAGCGGTGGCCAGGTTCACTACGGTCGACAAAGCGCTCTCGATGCCCTGCCCGGAGATCTGTTCGCTGACCTTATGTTCAGGTGCGCCCGGGGCCGCCGCGGCTCCCGCGTCAAAACCCGGGGTCGCCTGTGGCTGTCTTGCCTGTGGCGCGGTTTGGTCCACTTTGGCGTAGATGTCTTCGTTAAGCGCTATCTTTTCCACGCCGCGTTCCTTCAGGAAGGCGCCGCCGTCCCCTTTGTGTGACTGCATCTGGCAGAGCGCCAGCAGGTCCGTTCCCGCCGCACCCTGCCGGAAAGTGATGGTCCGCAGCCGGAAGCGCGCAAAAAGATTTTTTATCGAATTGGGCAATTTGTCCGCGGTCAGCAGTGGGGCGCCGTTGGCCAGCAGCTTGTCCGTGGCCAGCGTTATGGAAAAATCTGCGTTATCCGCGGAATGGATGCGCCCGAGCAGGGCCTCGCCTTCCAGCAGCGCCTGTTTCACCTGGGGGTGGTCCGGTTTGTAAAGGTTTATCTGCACCAGGGCCCGTGTGAAAATCTTAAGGAATTCCAGCCAAAGGGTTCTGCCGTCTTGTGTTTCGGTCATAAGCGTACTATGTTCTTCCTTTTAAAGCCGCGGGTGGCGTTGCGGGTGTCGAACACCAGGCGCGCTTTAACCGCAAGTTCCCTGTAGTCAATGCAGGAGTGCGGGGTTATTATGAGCACGCAATCATAGGCCCTGATGTTCTTAAGCGCGCGGACGGCGTTGCGGTGTGTTGTGGCCCCGATCTTCATAGCGGGCACATAAGGGTCGTAATATTCCACGCGGGCTCCAGTTTTTTTAAGCAGCATGAACACGTCTTTGGCGGGTGATTCGCGCGGGTCTGAAATATCGGGTTTATAGGTCATGCCCAGTAGCAGCAGACGCGCGCCTTTGAGGTGTTGCCCGCGCCGGTTAAGTGTTTCACCCAGCCGCGTAACCACATGTTCAGGCATGGAGGCGTTTATGACCCCCGCCAGTTCTATGAAACGCGGTTCAAAGTTCAGGGTTTTCATCTTCCAGCCCAGGTAATGCGGGTCCAGAGGGATGCAGTGGCCGCCAATGCCGGGGCCGGGGTAAAACGGCATGAACCCGAATGGTTTCGAGGCCGCCGCGCTGATCACTTCCCAGATATCCAGCCCGAGCTTGTTGCACATCAAAGACATTTCGTTTATCATGCCGATGTTCACCGCGCGGAAGGTGTTTTCAAGCAGTTTTACCAGTTCGGCGGTTTCGGTGTTGGAAACCTCTATAACTTTGTCTATGGCGGCCGCGTAAAGCATGCCGGCGAGCCTTGTGCAGGCGGGGGTAATGCCTCCAACCACCTTCGGGGTATTCCTGATGCCGTAGTTCGTGTTGCCCGGGTCAACGCGCTCGGGGGAGAAGGCCAGGTAAAAATCCCGGCCCGCTTTCAGGCCGGCCGCCTCCAGCAGGGGTTTTACAAGATCTTTGGTGGTGCCGGGATAGGTGGTGCTCTCAAGCACTATAAGCTGTCCCTTGCGCAGGCGGCGCGCTATTTCGCGCGCCGCGCGCACTATATAGGAAACGTCCGGGTCCTTGCTTTTCCTGAGCGGGGTGGGCACGCATACTATTATTGCGTCCATCTTTTTCAGGCCGGAGAAATTTAGCGTTGCCTTGAGCTTTCCGGTACGGGAAAATTCCCGCACTTCCGCCTGCGGCACGTCCGCAATATAAGAGCGGCCTTTTGAAATAGCCGAGACTTTAGCCTTATCCACTTCAAAGCCGGTGGTTTCAAAACCGCTGCGGGCGAATTCTGCCGCCAGGGGCAGGCCCACATAGCCAAGGCCGATAACGCCCACGCGCGCGCGGCCCTCACCGATAAGTTTTTTCAGGTTTACCATAACCTCGCCTTTCCCCGTACGCCGAAATTATACAAAAAAATAGTTTCCGGTCCGGTCTTTCTTTGGCGGACACATTAATAATATAATTTAATGTCAACTATGGAATGGATACTGCAGCTCCCCGTGCTTGTTTTCTCCGTGATCTTTCACGAGTTCGCCCATGGCTATGTGGCCAACAGCCGGGGTGACGATACCGCGTACCTTTCCGGCCGGCTTACCTTCAACCCCCTGCCGCACATAGACCCCGTGGGGACGGTGCTGCTGCCCGCGGCCTGCGCCTTGATGGGGCTGCCCGCTATCGGCTGGGCCAAACCGGTGCCGGTAAACCCGTACCGCATGCGTAATCCGCGCTCCGACATGGCGGCGGTGGCGTTCAGCGGCCCGCTTTCCAATATCCTGCTGGTAGTTGCGGCCGCCCTGGCGTTCAAGCTTATCATGCTGCTGGGTTTTCCCGGCGGCGACCTGGCGCTGACCCTGCTGAGGATAATATCCTTTGCCATTATCATCAACCTGGCGCTGGCCCTGTTCAACCTTATCCCTGTTTTCCCGCTGGATGGCAGCCAGATAATGCTGGGGCTGCTGAAAGGGCGCTGGCTCGAGTTGTATGAGCGGCATCTCCCTTACGGGATGTATATAATCTTCGGCCTTGTCCTTACGGGGCTGGTTAAATACCTGATACTGCCGCCGTTGGCCGTGGCTATTTCCGTGTTGGCTTATATGGGCGTATATGTGGGGTTGTGAGGGCCGTGGCTATGGAAAACGCTAAAAAACCTGTGGTTGTTTCCGGAATGCGGCCCACCGGGCGCCTGCATCTTGGCAATTACTGGGGCGCGCTCAGGAACTGGGTGGAGCTGCAGGATAAGTACGAGTGCTGGTTCTTTGTGGCCGACTGGCACGCGCTCACCACCGCGCAGGAAGAGACCGCCGGGCTGCGCGAGAACGCCCGCCTGATGGTGGCCGACTGGCTGGCCGCCGGGCTGGACCCGGCCAAATGCGTGATCTTCCGCCAATCCGACATAAAGGTTCACGCCGAGCTTTACATGCTGCTGGGCATGATGACCCCGGTGAGCTGGCTGCTCAGGAACCCCACTTTCAAGGAACAGCTGCAGGAACTTTATAAAGCCAAATATAAAGGCCAGGAAGACAAGATGAAGAAGGCCGAAGGCGTGGTGAAACAGCTTGCCGAGGCGCATGGCCACGATGCTGACGCCCTGGCCCTGCATTCCGATATGGCCACCTACGGCTTTTTGGGCTATCCCGTGCTGCAGGCCGCCGACATCCTGATGTACGGCGCGCAGTACGTGCCCGTAGGGAAAGACCAGCTGCCGCACCTGGAGCTTACACGCGAAATAGCCAGAAAATTCAATCATATGGTAAGGCAGGACATCCTGCGCGAGCCCGGCCCGCTGCTTACCGCGGCGCCCATGGTGCCGGGGCTGGACGGCAGGAAAATGTCCAAGTCCTACGGCAACGCTGTGGAGCTTGGCGAAGAGCCTGCCGCTCTTGAAAAAAAGATCAAGCGTATGTACACCGACCCGGCCAAGCTGAAGCTGGACGATAAAGGGCACCCGGAGGGCTGTGTGGTGTTCGCATTCCATAAACTTTATAATCCGGCCTGGGCCGCGCGCGAAACCGAGTGCCGCGGCGGGGCCATAGGCTGCGGCGCCTGCAAAAAACAGCTTTGCGAACTGATGGCCGGCCCGATGGCCGGGCTGCGCTCGCGCCGGGCGCCTTTCGAGGCCGCCCCGGACCGCGCGGAAGCCCTGCTGGCCGAAGGCGGTAAAAAAGCGGCCGCCGCCGCCGAACTCCTGATGGGCCGGGTAAGGTCCGCATTGAAACTGTAAACCATGGAAAACAAGAACGAGATAGACATCCACCTGGAGAATTTCGAAGGCCCGCTGGACCTTCTGATGCACCTCATCCGCAAGAGCAATCTGGACATCTATGATATCCCGATTTCCCAGATAACCGCCGAGTACCTGGGTTACCTGGAAGTGATGAAGACCCTAAACCTGGACGTGGCGGGGGAGTTCCTTGTGATGGCCGCCACCCTGATGCAGATAAAAGCCAAGATGCTGCTGCCGGCCCCCGAAAAGCCGGAGGGTGAAGAGGGCCCGGACCCGCGCAGCGGGCTGGTATCGATGCTGGAGGAATACCAGCGCTACAAAGAGGCTTCCAAGGAGATCGGCGGGCGCT
>MGVB01000053.1:7177-7251 GCA_001800275.1 Elusimicrobia bacterium RIFOXYA12_FULL_57_11 | reverse complement strand
AAGGACGCTTTCTACCGCGGTTCCCCGGTGTTCTCCAGCGACGATAAATACCTGGACCTGGACCTTTCCGCCCT
>MGVB01000053.1:0-7143 GCA_001800275.1 Elusimicrobia bacterium RIFOXYA12_FULL_57_11 | reverse complement strand
GAGCCGTCCCGGGAAGTAGAGACCGACCAGTTCCCCATAGAATCGCGCGTGAAGAAGATACTGGCGCTGCTGGAGGGCCGCGAGTGGCTGCTGCTGGACGATGTGTTCGCATCCGAGACCAGGCGCCTGGGCGTTATCACCTGTTTTATGGCCCTGCTTGAGCTTGTAAAACAGCGTCACATACTGATCTCCCAGGACGACGCTTACGGGGAGGTGCGGCTATACCGCTCCCCGTCCGCGCCGGTCCCTGCCCCGTCCCAAGACGGGTTGTTTTGATTTAATACAGCCGAGAGGTGCAATATGGAAGACGCGGAACTTAAAAAAGTGCTTGAGACCCTGCTGTTCATAACCGACGCGCCGCTGCCGGTGAGCCGGCTTGCCCAGCTTTGCGAGATAAAGAATACCGAGCGGCTGAATACGGCGCTGGCGGAGCTTAAGGCTGCCTATGACGCCGAGGGGCGCGCCCTGCAGCTGATGCAGGTGGCCGGCGGGTGGCAGCTGGCCACCAGGCCGGAATACGGTTTGTGGGTGCGCAAACTTTTTCATAACAAGATGACGGTGCGCCTCACCCAGGCCGCGCTGGAAACGCTTTGTATAATAGCTTACAAACAGCCGCTAACCCGCGCCGAAGTGGAGGCTATCCGCGGGGTAGAGGTAATAGGGCCGCTTGAGACGCTTACCCAGCGCAAACTGGTAACCGTGGTGGGCCGGCGCGAGAGCATAGGGCGCCCCATCCTTTACGGCACCACCAGCGAGTTCCTGCGCCAGTTCGGCCTTAACTCCCTGGACGACATGCCCAAGCTTGAAAGTTTTAATATAGAGAACGTCGCCGCCGCCGCCCAGTCTACCGCCGTGGAGATGATAGAGCAGGAAGCTGTGCCGGAGGGCGCGCCGGGGACGGAACTGGAAGAGCGGCCGGTCCCGCCGGCCGGCGAATCCGACGGGGAACCAGCGGCGGAAGCGCTCGCGGCCGAGCTGCCCGCAGGTGAAACCGGGGAGAAGTCTTTGTAGGAACTGTCGAGCCCGGCTGTTTACCGGTAAAATTTGTTCCGTGCCCGTTATCGTCCGCTTGTTCATTATGCCTGAAATCCGCAAAGATCCAGTTTTTGGCCGCTGGGTTATAATAGCTTCGGAGCGCGGCCTGCGCCCCAACGAATTCCGCGTGCCGGCCGGCGCCGCCGGGGGGAAGTATGACTGCCCGTTCTGCGCCGGTAATGAGGGAAATACGCCGCCTACTATTTACTCCCTGCCGGCGGAAGGGGGCGGGTGGCGCCTGCGCGTAGTGCGCAATAAGTACCCGGCGCTGGAGGCCGGCGGTTCTTCGGAAAACCGGCACGAAGGCATCTATGACCGGATGGACGGCCTGGGAATACATGAGGTCGTAATTGAAACACCGGAACACGGCCTTCGCCTGGAAGACATGCCGGCGGTTGCCGTGGCCGACGTGGTTAAAACGTTCGTGCGGCGCGTTAAGGAACTGCGCAAAGACCGGGGCATAAAGTATGTGATGATATTCAAGAACCATGGCCGCAACGCCGGGGCGAGCCTGCTGCACCCGCACTCGCAGATAGTGGGCATGCCCATGGCGCCCCTGCGCGTGATCCAGGAAATAGACGGCGCCGCCCAGTATTTCAGGGAGCATGGCACCTGCGTGTTCTGCGACGTGGTGAAAACAGAGGCCGCCTTTAAAAAACGCGTGGTGGCGGAGAACGCGGATTTCCTGGCCGTCACCCCTTACGCCAGCCGGTTCTCTTTTGAGACCTGGATACTGCCCAGGGAACATTCCAGCCATTTCGAGAATACTACGGATAGCGCGGCTCTGGCGCTGGCACAAACGCTTAAGACCGTTCTCGGGAAGCTTTCCGTCTCCCTGGCGGACCTTTCCTATAACCTAATCTTCCATACCATGCCGGTGCAGGATGGCGCCGCCGGGCATTACCACTGGCATATAGAAATAATGCCCAAGCTCAGCCATGTGGCGGGGTTCGAATGGGGCACGGGGTTCTATATAAATACCGTGTCGCCCGAGGACGCCGCGGAAATTCTTAACTCCGGCAAAAAATACAAGCTTTAGTTTTTACGGAGTTGCGCCGAAGGAGAGATCATGAAGGTCCTTATTGCCGTAAGCGAGGCGTTCCCTTTCTGCAAAACCGGCGGCCTGGGCGATGTGTCCGGGGCGCTTGCGCAGGTTTTTTCCCGCGCTGAAAATACCGAGGTCGTGCTCTTCCTGCCCCGCTACCGCAACGTGGGAGGCGGGGCCTTTTCGCCCAAAGCCGCCGGCGGCAGCTTCCTGGTGCCAGTGGGCGGCCGCCTTGAGACCGCCACCATGAGCCGCGTGCAGTGGGGGAAGGTCGCCGTGTATTTTATAGAGAACCCGAAGTATTTCGACCGGCCCGGCATGTACCGCTCCACTGCCGGAGATTATGATGATAACGATGAGCGTTTTGTTTTCTTTTCGCGCGCGGTGCTGGAAGGCGCGAAGTTCATAGGTTTTAAGCCGGACGTCATCCACTGCCATGACTGGCAGACCGGCCTGATCCCCGCGTACCTGCGGACGATTTACCGCATAGATTCCTTCTACGCCAAAACAGCCTCGGTGTTCACCATACATAATATCGCGTACCAGGGAATGTTCCCCAGGGAGACTATGGTGAAGGCCGGCCTGTCCTGGCAGGATTTTACCCCGGAAAAACTTGAATTCTACGGCGGTCTTAATTTTATGAAGGCGGCCCTGGTATTTGCCGACCTGGTAACCACGGTCAGTCCCACCTACGCCAGCGAAATACAGTACCGCCCGGAATTCGGGCACGGGCTGGAGGGCGTGCTTAAGGCGCGCAGCGCCGACATGTTCGGGATACTCAACGGCATAGACGAGGAGATCTGGGACCCCGCCACGGATACCTTTCTGGAGCGCGGGTACGAGCTGCAGAATTTTCAGCGCGGTAAAGCCGCGGCCAAACAGGCCTTGCAGCATGAGCTCGGGCTTGATGAGAACAAGGACCTGATACTGGCCGGGGTGGTGAGCCGCCTGGATCACCAGAAGGGACTTGATATCCTTTTGAACGTCGCGCCGGAATTCCTGGATAAGGTGCAGTTCGTGGTGCTGGGCCTCGGCGACCCAGGGCTGTCCGACGCGCTGGCCGCGCTGGCCGCCGCCAACCCGCGCAGCGTGGCTTTCAGGTCCGGCTTTGACGAATCTTTGGCGCACCGGATCTACGGCGGCTCGGATGTTTTTGTGATGCCTTCGCGTTTTGAGCCATGCGGCCTGCCGCAGATGATAGCCATGCGCTATGGCGCGCTGCCGCTGGTTACCCGCACCGGCGGCCTTAAAGATACCGTGTTTTATAATGGCGAGCCTAAGGATTCCAACGGTTTCGCTATAGACAGCGCGGATGACGGGCAATTCAGGTCCGTGCTGGGGCACATTGTTTCCCTGTACGGCTGGCGGGAGAACTGGAACATGATGGTGCGCAACGCCATGCGCGGGGATTATTCCTGGACCAAATCCGCCGAGGCCTACCTGAAACTGTTCAGCGTCGCGGCCCAGCGCAGGCAGCTTTAACACATTAAGGGTGTAATAATAACCAGGGGGCATGCCATGAAAGTCGTCCTTTACACGAATGAGTATCCGCCGAACATCTACGGCGGCGCCGGGGTGGCGGTGGAATATCTCACGCGCGAGCTTTCCCTGCTGATGGACGTTGAGGTGCGCTGTTTCGGCGACCAGAAAGTGAAACTCCCCCATCTCCAGGTTTCGGGTTACCAGCCTTGGGCGGGGCTGGCCCAAGACGCGGACAAGGGGTTTGGCAAGGCGCTGGAAGCGGTAAGCGTTAACCTTCAGTTCTGCAAGAATAATACGGCCGACATCGTGCACTGCCATACCTGGTACGCCAACCTTGGCGGGTTCTTCGCCAAGCTTTTATACAAGGTTCCCTTTGTCATGACCACCCACTCGCTTGAGCCGCACCGCCCGTGGAAGCGCGAACAGCTGGGCGGCGCGTATGACCTGAGCAGCTGGATAGAGGAGAACGCGGTGAAGGCCGCCGACGCCGTTATCGCCGTTTCCCACGGCATGAAAGAGGACATTCTGTCCTGCTACGACGTGCCGGCCTCCAAGATACATGTCATACACAACGGTATAGACCTGGCGGAATACAGCAGGAGCCCTGCCACCGCCGCCCGCCGCAAATGGGGGATAAACCCGGCAAAACCATATGTTCTTTTTGTGGGGCGTATTACCAGGCAGAAAGGCATCATCCACCTGGTAAACGCCATTCCGCACATCGACCCCGAGGCGCAGGTGGTGCTCTGCGCCGGCGCGCCGGACACTAAAGAGATAGCTGCCGAAATGGAGGCCGGTGTGGCCAGGCTGCGGAAAATCCGCAAGAACGTTCTCTGGATACGCGGCATGCTGCCCAAGAAAGAAGTGATAGAGCTTTACAGCCATGCCGCGGTATTCTGTTGCCCGTCTATCTACGAGCCTTTCGGGATAATCAATGTTGAGGCCATGGCCTGCGGCGCCCCGGTGGTAGCTTCCGCGGTAGGCGGTATTCTGGAAGTGGTGGCGCCCGGCAAAACCGGGCTGCTGGTGCCCTTCCAGCCCCGCAAGGACGGGACCTACGAACCGCGCGACCCGGCTAAATTCGCGCGGGACCTGGCGGCCGCGGTGAATAAGGTGCTGCGCAATCCGTCCCTCCGGCAAAAATTCGCGGCCGCGGGCCGCCGCCGCGCCGAAACGCAGTTCAGCTGGGCCGGCGTGGCAAAAAAAACCTACGACCTCTACCGGAGCCTTGTGCGGTAGGCTCGCCCCGGCATGCGGGAATGCGGCCCGGCCCCCGGGCTAAAAGGGTCTGACTTGTGACGGATATCGGCGCCAGAATATGGAGCGTGTACGCGGCGCGCCGCGCCGGGTTCTGGCTTAGCTACCTGCGCGCCAAAGTGGCGGTCCTCTTTGAAGTGCGGCGGCCCTTATTTTCTTTTTTCCTGTATGAATTGAAATATACTCTGGCGAACGGCCTTAAGGCCGCTCTCCCGGGCGCGGGCTGGCTGCCGCTCTGGCGTGGGCCGGAAACTATAGAGACGCGCTTCGGGGTGTTCCGGGTGAGGCCGCTTACGCAGGATCCCGCTATTATTTCGCCCGCCTTCGAACGGCGGGACTTCGACCGCCTGTTAGGTATTTTAGCTGTCCGGGCCTCGGCGCGCCGGCCGGTCCTGTTCGTGGATATCGGAGCCAATATCGGTAAATTCTGCGTTTCGGTGGCCCGCTGTTTTCGCAGCCGGCCGGTCTATTGCCTGGCGTTCGAACCTGTTGCCGCCAATGTCGCCATGCTGGCGGAGAATATAGCCCTGAATGAAATACCGGCGGACCGCCTTATCGTCCGCCGGACCGCGCTTCACGATCATACGGGTAAAACGGAGATGAGCCTGGCCTTGCAAAGCCCCGGGTGCTCGCGGCTGGGCGTGCTGGCGCCTGACCATGTTCAGGAACGCGTTGAAGCCGAACTCAGCCGCCTGGACGACTTTGACTGGCGTGCCCGCTTCCCGGCCCTTGCCGCCGCGCGGCCCCTGCTGGTCTGCAAGATAGATGTGGAAGGCTCAGAGGTGCCCGTCCTGGCTGGCGGAGAGAAATTCTTCGGAGAATTCGCAGAGGTTGTTCTTATGGTGGAGGACACCGAGAACACCGGGCCTCTTTACGCGGAGCTTGGGCGGATGAAATTCGCCTTCACGGAAAAAATAACCCCCTATAACAGCTGGTGGTCGCTTATCCGGCGGGGGGAGGCGGAGAGGTAAGCGCCCGGCCCCGGACAAAAGCCAGGGCGCATTGCAGGAACAATACGCCTGACCGCCAGATGAACCTTGGCTTCCCCAGATAGCGGGAGAACCACCGATAGCGCTCAAGCGTTGCGTTCATCAGCGAAAAGTATCCGCGGATATCACCCTTTTGCGCTATAGCGGAAAGTATGCCGAAGAAATATCCGGCAAAAATCCGCCAGCGCCAGGCCTCCAGCTCCGGCTGGCTGAAAATCCCCTTCAGGCTGGCGTAATCGTAGGGAATGGTTATATGGCGCAGGTTCTCGAAATATACCCTCCAGGGCTTGCCCGCCGACTCCCGGCCGGGATGCATGCGGTACCCCGCCGCTATGGTGCTGATGAAGCCCACTTTCCCGTTAAGCGCCAGGCGCAGAAAATCCATAGTATCGCAGCCCAGTATCCCGTCCTCGGCGAACATCGTAAAGCCGCGTGCGGCCCCGCGCCGGAAGAGCACTGTCATAAGCCGGAAACTTCCGGCCTGCGCCCAGTAGTTTATGAAGTACCAGTCGCCCCCGCTCACTTCCGGCAGCTTGCGCATCTCCGGCTTCCTTTCCCCCGTGGCTTCAAAAAAAGTTTCATGTCCGGCGTGGACCATGGCCAGGCCGGGTTCCCGCGCTATCAGCGCCGCGGCTTTAGAAATATAGCCGGGGTCTAAAAGAAAGTCGTCGTCGGAGAGTATAAGGGTCCATTCAGCCCTTGCATGGTTTTCCAGCACGGTGCTCCAGTGTTTATACATGGGGAGGGTGCCGGCCTGTCTTACATATGTGAGCCTTGGGTCCGCCGCGAACCTGCCGCACACTTCCCCGGTGGCGTCGGAAGAGGCGTTGTCGGAAACTATCACCCGGAGGTGGGCGTAGTCCTGCGCCAGCGCCGAGCGCAGGGCGGTCTCAAGCATTGCGGCGCGGTTAAGCGTAGGTATTATTATGTCTACCGGGACAGGGTTCAAGCGGCCTCCCCGGCGCGCAAATGACGCATGGCGGCGGAGTAATATACGGTAAGATTTACCGCCTGTGCCAGCGCCGCTCCGATAGCCAGGGCGTAAACCCCGAACCGGGGCAGCGCGGTGAAAACCACGGCCCAGTAAATAACGCTGAAAACGGAGTTTGTGGCGATAAAGACTAGGCTGTCTTTGGCGGCCACGCAGACCGACACAAAAGCAGCCTCGAATATGACCAGGCCGTACCAGACGCTTAGACTGAGAAAAACCGACCTGATGTTGGAAATGTCGGCCGGCGAGATGCTTGTTCCTCCGGCTAAGGCCAGGATGAGGGGAAGGGCCAGGTAGGCCGCGGCGGCGGCGGCAAAAAACAGGAACAGCGCCCCCTTTGCGTA
>MGVB01000052.1 GCA_001800275.1 Elusimicrobia bacterium RIFOXYA12_FULL_57_11 | reverse complement strand
TCCGGCAATGTCTGGGAGTGGGTAGCCGACTGGTACCACGCCGGGTATGACGGCGCGCCCGCCGACGGCAGCGCGCGGGAAAAGCCGGAAGGGGAATACCGCGTTAACCGCGGCGGCTCCTGGGGTTCCGGCGCGGACTTCGCGCGGGCCGCCTACCGCCGCGTTCCCGGCCGCCGCGGCGGCGACCTGGGCTTTCGCCCGGCGCGAACTCCGTGAACTCCCTGCGGCCGGCGCTAAAAATTACTGATCTGCGGGACTGTGCCGGCCTTGCACGCGTCTGAACACCAGTCCAGGCTGCCGGCCAGTATTTTTTTCCTGTATTCCCGGGCTACCCCGTTATTCCATATTTCTTCCAGTGAATTCTCTTCCACATTGCCCACGGCCCGGAGGCAGTAGCAATCGAACTGCGCCTTGTTGCCGGATATCCGCAGATGTTTCCAGGGCAGATGGCAAAAAAGCCTGCGGCCTGCGGGGTTGAACAGGCAGCCTGCGCCGCTCTGCCGCGCGGCAACGGGCGGCGGCGCGCTGCCGCGCGGCGAACTCCCCAAAGCCGGCAGGTTGTAAGACAGGTCTATGGCGTATTTGCCGGCCTTTTCCCGCAGTTTAGGTAAAATGTTTTGAAAGTAGGCGCGGGCGCGCTCATCCGGCCGGTTGAAAATATCCTCTTCGTCGTTAAAACCCATAACTGGGTTGAACGCTATGGCGCTGAAGCCCTGCTCCGCCGCGAAGTCCATGGCCGGTTCAAGTTCCGGGTAATTGCTTTTCATTACCGTGAAGCATATTTCGGTTCTTGTCCCTTTCCTGTTCTTGTGGCGGTGTTCGTTTATAAGGGCTACGCTTTTAAGCAGATCTTCGAACGCGGCTCCCGTCCGGATCTTTTCATAGGTGTCTTTGGTTACCCCGTCCAGTGAATACCTTATGGTGGCGCTGGCGCTTGTAAGCAGGCGCGCCCAGGCCGCATCTATCAAAAGCCCGTTGGTAAGGATGGTCTGCCTGAGTTTTTTAAAGCGCGCCGCGTAAGTGAACAGCTCCCTGAAGCTGTCGGCGAGGAACACTTCACCGCCCAGCCAGGTTATTTCCACCAGGCAGGGGAGCAGTTCCCGTATTTCCCGGATGGTTTTTGCCGGGAGCTCGCAGGGCTCCTTGTACTGGGCGCACATTTTGCAGCGGAGGTTGCAGCGGTTGGTGAGGGTCACTATCAATCCCTGCGGCTTTGCCTCCAGAACCGTATTTTTCAGCGCGAAGTCTCGCTCACACAGGAGTATGTTTTTGTATTGCGCGTCTTCATCCGGAGCCAGGGCTAGCGCTTTGGCAAAATGCTCAAGCGACCGCGCTTGTTCCCCCAGGTGTATAAAGATCCTGCCCAGGAACCGGTGGTATTCCCAGGTGCCAGTGAAGTCCGCGGGCAGCTGGCAGGCCGCCGCTATGTAATCGCCGGCGGTTTCCGGTAAGTTTCCTTCGGCGCCGCGGGCTGCCGCGGCACAGGAGATGATATGCTCGCAGATCTCCGCCATGGCGGACACGGTGTTATTGAAGATGTACTTATTCAGCAGGGACCGGGGCCGCCCGCGGTCCAGCAGGGTAAGCACCGCGCGGTATTCGGTCACGCTTTGCGCGAATTCCCCCCGTTCCCTGTGGGCCGCGGCAAGCTTGTAGTGCGCGCGGGCGGTGCGCGGAGCCTGCGCTGGCAGTGGATCTTTGCCAGCGGGGGCGCGGCCGGCTAAAAGAGCGCTGGCAAAGGCCTGCAGCTGCGCGCGCCGGCGCTCCAGCCGTTTTTTATGCCGCCGCCAGTTGACCGTCGCGGCAAGCAGCAGCACAAGATTAATGAGGCGGTAGGACAGGTCGTCAAAAGATTCCAGCGTTTTTAGCCTGGCGGCCAGGTAGCGGACGCTGAGCAGGTTTTTTGGGTGAAAGCTTTTATTTGCCATAAGGGGGCGGAGGGCGCGGTTTACCGGGCGGGGTCCCGTGGGCGCCCGGAGATCTCCGGCCAATTGGCGATGATCGTGCCGGCGGCGTTGCGCGCTATCAGTTCGTGCCCCACGGAAGTGGCATGCCCGAAACGGCCGCCCGTGCCCTGGACGAACTGGTCGGTGAAATATGCGCTATATAAGTCGTCCCCGGTAAATTTTTTAAAGTTTTCATTGCCGATGAATATGATGTCCTGGTATTGCGGCAGTATATTTTGGTCCGGGAACGTGTCGTAGATGGAATCCCTGAATGCGGAATATCCGGTCTTGGGTATGCTGGAGAACAGGTTCTTCAGTGCCGCCGTGTTGCCGGTGGGATATTGCATGGCCAGGTAAACTATCCCGCGCTCCCGCGCGGCGGCCGCGAGGCGGCGGTAATTGAACATGGTTATCATGAAGTAGGATTGGCTGTAGTTCAGTCTGAAGCCGCGTTCCTTTACAATGGCGTTCATTTTCGGATTGTTGAGCCCGTTTATTCCGGCAAGCAGCGTAAGGAGGGCCGGGTCCGGTTCCAGCCCTTCGTCCATGGCCGCATGCAGCAGGGCCAGCGCCCTGTTACCCAAATCTTCGTCGGAGAGCAGAATGGCGGGGTAGACGAGGTATGTCGCCAGCCGCGGGGATAACGGGTTTAGCTTAAGAGCGCGCCCGGCCAATTCAAAAGCCGCGAGCGCAAGCTCCCGCACTTGCGGCGCGGCGGCGCCGCCTGGTCCGCCCTTTTGCGCCATCCGGGCCGCCGCATTGTAAAAAATATGGCTGGCCCAGGATAGCGCGCACCAGTCATTTTCCCGTTCTTCAGCGGCCAGTGTGTACGCCAGTTTTTTTGCTGTTCGTGTCGCCTCCGGGGACGCCGCGGCAAGATCGCCGAGCCTGTCCTTGAGAAGGGCGATTATCCGGCCATTTTCGCTGTCGCTTATAGTTTTTTTCGGGTGGCGCCGGCGCAGCCAGCGGGCCAGTTTTACGATGCGCAGCGACTGCAGGCCGCTTTGGCGCAGGTATTCAAGCGGTACCCAGTCGTTTATCCCCATCATGGAAATTACGGCGTGCGGCCGCAGTGCCTGCGCCTGCTGCAGGAATTCGGCCGTTTGAAAAGGGCTTGAGGTGCCCGATTGTGCCAGGTTTATAACTTTAAAGGTCCGCCCCAGGCCGGCCGCGTTTAATTTTTTTTCAAGCGCTCCCGGCCAGGACCGGTCGCGCCTTTTGGACCAGAACAGCGCCGTTGTGGATTCTCCCAGTGTGACGATCCTGAACTCATTGCGGTCTTGCGGGTCCGGTTGTGGGTTCGCCCGCGCCTGTGCGGCCGAAATGAGCCAGGCGGCGGTCCGCAGCGCGGCTTCGAGGCTCGCCAGTGCCAGCGCTATGCCCAATAAAACCGCAAGCAGGCGGAATATCGGTTCTTTGTAATGCTTCATTTTCCGTGCCCCGGCAATGAACCGGGAGCCGGCCCGGCCCCGGAGAGGCCGGCAAGCTTGCGGTCCGCCAGTTCCGGCAGGCTTTCATAGCGCCGGGACCGGCGGTAGCAGAGGCCGGCCAGACGCCGGTCTCCCTTGAATGAAAAGTAGTCGCCCAGGTAGAGCCATTTAGGGAAAGGCAGGCCGCGGCTGCAGCTCGGTATTCCGAGGCTGCGGGCAAGGCGTGTGAATTCCTCCGAGCGGCGCAGGCGCTCCAGGTAACCGTTGCTCCCATCCGCCATCTCCCAGAACAGTATGCTGTCCGCGTGGAGGATGCCCAGATCCCCGGCGTGACTGTAAAGATAGGTTTCGGGGTATATGGCGCAGAGGCGGTTGGATTCCGCCACGCTGTGCAGCCAGGGTTTTACCCGGGTGAGAAAGGCCAGAGTCTCGCTGAAGTCCCCCCTTGTTTCGCCCGGCATGCCGAACATGAAATTCCCCTGTAGTTCTATTCCCGCCCGTGCGCCGCGCTGCAGGAAACCGGCCGCCTCGTCGTTGGTGAACGGATTTTTATTCATGAGCCTGCGCACCCGCTCGGAACCGCTCTCCAGGCCCAGCCACAGGAAAGAGCAGCCGGCGGCGGCCATTTTGCGCAGGAGCGCTTCGGACATCCGGGGGGATACTACGGCGTGCCCGCCCCATTTCAGCTGCAGCCTGGCGGCCAGGAGCAGATCGCAAAGGCGCTCCAGGACCTGCAGGTCCCCGTTTATCAGCAGGTCGGAAAAAAATATTTTTTTTATCCCGGGCAGCTGTTGCGCGAGGTGTTTTATTTCGGCGAAAATGCGTTCGGCGCTTTTAGTGCGGAAGCCCCCGCACAGCAGGCATTGCTGGCAAAAATGGCAGTGTCCCAGGCAGCCGCGGCTGGTAAACAGCCACAGGTCGCCCGCGGCCCTGTACTCCCCGGCGGCCCACTGCGCGGAAAAATCCGAGTAATCCGCGAAAGGCAGCTGGTCCAGGTCCCTGCAGGGTGCGGCCGGGCCGCAGTCCTGTATGCGGCCGCCCCCGAGGTTCAGCAGCAGCCCGGGGATGGCGGGCAGGAGGCCGGTTTCGCTTACGCCGTCGAGCAGCGGTCCCAGTACGGCCTCGCCTTCGCCCATTACCACCCCGTCCACGGCGCTTTCGCGGGCGAAGGCCGGACCGGAAATATGGCGGTCGCACTCCGGCCCGCCGAATATTATGATGCGGGAAGGGTCCGCCGCCTTTATGCGCCGCGCCAGCGCCAGAGCGAACAGCGCCTGGCTGTTGCAGACCGAGAAACCCAGCACCCGGCAGGGGCTCGCCAGTATTTCCCGGACGCAGCCTTCTACCAAGTTCCCGTTCTCCCGGATGAACCGCTCGACGCTGCCCTCATCCAGCCAGAACAGGATAGAGAGGCGGAGATTGTCCCAATAGGTCTGGAACCTGCCGGCGGCCCGGTAAAACCGGCTGTTGAGGTCGAAGCAGGCGGCGGTGTGCCGGGTTTGCCCGCGCACATAGGCCGCCAGCGTGGCCAGCGCCAGGGGCGGCGCGTCTATGCTCCAGCCCGGGCAAAAAACCAGGCCGATATTTGTTTTAGCCATAGTCTTCACGAAGGTATTATATTGCTTTTTGCCGGAGTCGGATATGTCTTTGTCTGCCGGGCCCGGGCCGCGGCCGGGCGCGTGTCAGCCTGCGGCTTCGGCCAGGCGGATCTCTTCTTCCAGCAGGCGCCAGAGGGTTTTTGACAGCGCGGCAAATTCGGGGGAGTTTACTATATCCAGGGAGCGCGGGCGGACGAAGGGGACCTTGAGTTCCGCTTTTATTCTGCCTGGCCTGGCGGAAAAAACCAGCACGCGGTCGCCCAGGAGCAGGGCTTCCTCTATGCTGTGCGTAACTAAAATGGCCGTTGTGCGGTCTTTTTCCCAGGCTTCCAGCAATTCCCCCTGCAGCAGGCGGCGCATGCCGGCGTCCAGCGCGCCCAGGGGTTCGTCCATCAGCATCACCTCCGGTGCGCAGGCGAGCAGCCGGGCCAGGGCCACGCGCTGTTTCATGCCGCCGGACAGCTGGTGCGGGTAATAATCCTCAAAGCCCCCGAGCCGCATGTTCTTTATTTGCAGGTCGGCGGCTTTTTTAACGTGCGGCCGTGGCTGTCCCTGGAATTTCAGGCCCAGTTCCACGTTCTGGCGGACGGTTTTCCAGGGGAACAGCGCCAGGTCCTGGAAGAGCAGGCCGAAGGACGGGCGCGGGCCGGCCGTGGGCGGGGCGGCTATTTTCCCGGAGGAGGGCGCAAGCAGGCCGGCCAGTATCTTGAGCAAAGTGGTCTTGCCGCAGCCCGAAGGCCCCAGCAGGCACAGGAATTCACGCTCGTGCAGGCTGAAACTTACGCCGCCCAGCGCGCGCAGCCCGTTGTCGAAAGTTTTGGAGAGTTCCCCGGCGGAAAATTTGACTGGCATATCTTATTGTTATAAATGTATCATTTTGCGGTCCTTTATTCCCAGGATCTGGTTATTCAAAAAGGAATTTTGCATGCCGATTTTTAAAATCAAAGATGTCTTGCCGGCGGCCCTGCTTTTAAGCCTGTTCGCGGCCGGTGCGGCCGCGCAGGAAGATAAGGTGGCGGAGCTGGAAAAAAAGCTGCGCGCCACGCAGGAATTCTTTGCGGCGGAACTGCTTACTATCAAGGCCGAAGCGGCGTTGGCCGGCGGCGCGCCGGGCGGGAAAAAAGAACTTCCCAAGGTGGAGACCGCAGCCCGAAAGGCGCAGATCAAAGGGCTGGTCCGCACCCAGTACGAGTATGTGGAAAAGGGAAAAAGGCGGGCCACCGGGGCGGTAGTGGCCCCGCTGACAGGGTTTTCCATGGTGCATACCAGGCTTTGGGTGGATGGCGCGCTGAACCAGGGTGTGGGCTACCGGCTGAAAGCCGATTTTTCGAATCGGGGCACAGGTGTGCTGCTGAACGAGGCCTATATAAGCTATGACATCGTGCCGGAGCAGTTAATCTTTACCATCGGGCAGCGCCAGCCTAAAACCATGGGTAACCCGCCAGCGGAGAACCAGGGTTTCGCGGCCCTGCTTAATAGTTCCGATACCCTGAAATTCTGTCTTAACGACCGTGGCGTGGCGCTGAGCGGCCGTCTGCTGCGCAGAACCGTGTTTTACGAGGCCCAGTTGGTAAATGGCAGCGGCGTGCTGGGTACGGATGCTGCCAACGACAATACCAGTTTCCTGTACTACCTGCATGGCCGTTATGAGCCGCTGGGCGAAATTTCCAACGCGCAGAACGACATTAAACGCAGTGACCTGCGCTTCGGCGTATCCGCCACCGGGGCGCACTCCCGGGATAAAAAGATCTTTGGCGTGAAGCGCCAGGATAAGAACTGGTGGAACGCCAACGCCTACGTTAAATGGAACGGTCTTTTTGCCAGGGCCCTGGTGGCTACGCAGGATGTAAAGAACATAAGTGTAACCGGTAAGGACCAGCTGCACTGGTCGGCACAGGCGGGCTACGCCGTCCCGGTGTGGGCGGGGCACATACTGGAGCCGGTGGCGCGCTACCAGTTCACGGACCTTAACAAAGACGCGTCCGGCTGGCAGGAGGAAATTACCACAGTGGGGTTCAACTACTACCTGGACGGGGATAACGCCAGGGTAATGGTGAATTATAACTTCAAGGAAGAGCAGGGTACCCGCGTCATAAACAACAACTCGTTCCAGGTGATGTGCGCGCTGTTCTTTTAAGCGTCCATTTAAAGTCAGGAGAGACCTATGAATAAAAATATTTTATTCCGTTCAGCGGCCGCGGCGGCGCTGGCGCTAGCTTTCGGTGGCCAGCTGTGCGCCCTTGAAAAAGTAAACCTCAACATGGCCGACGCGCCCGCCTCTCTGGTGATCTACATAGGCATGGAGAAAGGTTATTTCAAACAAGAAGGGCTGGACCTGAATATTATCCCCGGCTCTTCTTTTACCTCCGCGGACAAGCTTAATTCCCTGGTGTCAGGCGTGGTGGACGTGTTCCGCATGTCTTACCACACCAGCATGGGCGAGCTGATGCCTTCGGCGAATTTCAGGATAGTGGCCGACGCGCAGCGCCAGGTAAAGGGGCTCGCGCGGCCGTCTTATTTCCTGGTGCGCAAGGACCTGGCCGGGACCGTCAGGACCTGGGGCGACCTGAAGGGGCGGACTATCGCTTCCTATTCCCCTGCCAGCCCCATGCAGATAGACGTGCTGCGGTCGCTGGAAAAAGCCGGTTTGTCTGAAAAAGACCTGACGATAAAAAACGTCGCTTTCGGCCTGCGGGCGGGCCTCCTGATAGCCGGGGAGCTGGACGTCTGCATGTTCCTGGAGCCGGTGGCCGGGCAGCTGGTGCGTATGGGGGTGGCCGAAGTGTTCGAAAATTCAAGCATAGCCGAAAGCGACAGCGAAGTGGCGCTTATGTTCTATTCGGGGCGGTTCAGAAAAAATAAAAAATCCGCCCAGGGGTTCATGAACGCCTATCTCCGTGCCGTTCGGGATTTCCAGGCGATGCCCATGGCGGAACAGCAAAAGATAGCCGGCAAATATTTTCCGTTCCCTGTGGACGCCAGTTCCCTGGCCGCCCTGCACGTGGGGACCGACGCCGCGGTGGATACCGCCTATCTTTCCGGCATACAGGATTACGCGCTGGCCGCCGGCATGATAAAGAAAAAAACCGGCCCGGAGCAGATGTATGATTTCTCCTGGCTGGCCGCCGCGCGCAAAGCTTTGCCCGCAAAATAATGGAAAAGCGCGGATCAACGAAGATCATTGTGGGACAGGGGCGGGCCTCCGGCCCGCGCAACGCTCTTATCGCGCTGGGCCTGCTGGCGCTGGTTTGGGAAGTTTTAAGCCGCGGCGCGGCGCGGCCGCCGCTCCTTTTCCCGCCGCCTACGGCCATCCTTGCGAGCCTGTACCATTCTGCGGTTTCAGGCGAATTGTTGAAGTGCCTCTGTCCCACTCTTTTCAGGCTCGGCCTGGGCTTTTCGGCGGGGGCCGCCGTTGGCGTGGCGGCGGGTTTTATTTGCGGGACCTGGCGGCTGGCGGATTCGGTGCTGGACCCGCTTATCAACGCGGCCTACCCCATCCCTAAAGTGGCGCTGATTCCTTTGTTGATGTTCATCTGCGGGTTTGGCAATGTTCTTATAATCGTGCTGGCGGCTTTTTCCGCTTTTTTCCCTATGGCCGTAACCGTCCGCGCCGGGGTGCTGCGGGTGGACCGCACGCTGGTGGACGCCGCCGTAAACCTCGGCGCCGGGCGCGCCCAGGTGGCGCGCGAGGTTATTTTTCCGTCGGTGGTGCCGTACCTGCTGTCCGGGGCGCGGCTGGGGCTTTTGGGCGCTATCCAGGCTGTGGTGGTGGCCGAAATGCTTTTGTCTGCCAGGGGAATGGGCCGCATGCTGTGGTTGGCCGGGGAATGGATAAAGATGGAAATCTACTACGGCTACCTGGCGGTAATGGCGCTTACCGGCGTCGTGCTGGTCTGGGGCCTTGGAAAACTTACCCGGCGCCTGGTGCCGTGGGCAAAAAATGACGCTGGTTAAACGCGCCGCTCCGGTTTTTACCGGCTGAGGTTCAGGTGCGGGGTGTTATCCACTTTTCATACCACAGCGCCGCGTTGAGTATCCGCCACACGATAGTATAGGAATGCCAGTGCCCGGTAATGCCGGCGTCAATTATCCCCTCGAAGGCACCGGGTTTTAAGAACCGCCGCGCGAATTCTCCGCGCGCCGGGACGGCTTCTTTTATTTCCAGCAGGCGGCGCGCGTCCAAAACCGGATGCGGGAATTTCTTCTTGTTACTGTCCGCGAGCACGCGGCCGGGCAGTTTACCGCGCATAACCCTGCGCAGGAGATGCTTTGTTATCCCGTTGCGGATCAGCGCGCTTTGGCGGAGTTTGAAAGAAAATTCCACAAGCCGGTAGTCGAGGAACGGAGACCGTACCTCCACCGCGGCGGCCATGGAGGCCCTGTCCGAATATCCCAGTATAAGCGGCAGCAGTCCGCGCTCTATATCGAAGCGCCGGATGCCGTGCAGCAGGGAGCCGCAGAATTCCCCGCTGACCGGCGGGGGGCCGTCCGCGCCGGCAGGGGGGAAGGGTAATACGCCGGGCACGTACATGTCCGTAGCGGGCCGCGGGTTCCTGAAGGCGGTGCGAGGCGGCTGTTCCCCGGCCGCGCGCAGGTCTCCCCACCAGGCGGTGTTCCTGTATTCCGGGTGCCGCGCGCAGGTGAAAGCGGTTTCTGTCAAAAAATCCGCGTAATTATCCAGCCGCCACAGGTCGGCGAGGTGGGAGGATATATAGCGGGTGTACCCGGCCAGTAACTCGTCCCCGCCGTAACCGCTAAGGAGTACGCTGTAGTTCGCGGCTTTCGCGGCTTTCGCTATATGGTATTGGGCGAAAGCGGAGGGTACGCCCGCGGGCTCACCGATGGCGGAAATTATTTCTTCCAGGCCGGCCACCAGGGGCTGCTTGTCCGTTGTTACGAGGTCAAGGCGGGCTCCGTAGTGTCCCGCCGTAGCCTGCGCCTGCTCCGTTTCATCGCCGCCGCGCTGTTCCGGGACCGCGCAGAAGGCGCGGGCGGCCGAGGCTCCGGGGGTTCCCAGGGCAGCAAGCACCGCGCCTGAATCCAGCCCTCCGCTGAGCATAAAGGCGGCGGAAGCGTCACCGTTGAACCTTATGCGCACGGCATCGCGCAGCAGACAGGAAAATTCCTGCGCAACGCTGTCGTCGGAGGCGCGTTTTTCCGGGGGGGCGTCGGTTAAAGACCAGTATTTCCGGCTGGCGCATTTTCCGTCCAGCGTTATTTCAAGTATGTGCGCCGGCGGAACCTGGGAGATGTCCGAAAAAAAACTGGTGCTGTTGTCCTCATAAAAAAACAGGCCGAGATAGGCCCCCAGTTTTGTGTGGTCCGCCCGTGCCCGCGTTCCGGGAAAAGATAATATGGCGTGAGGCTCGGAGGCGAAAACAAAGCTATTCGCTCCGCGGGTGAAATAAAGCGGCTTTTTTCCCAGCCGATCCCTGGAGAGCACCAGTTTATGCCTGGCAGCGTCCCAGATGGCCACGGCCCACATGCCGTTGAAGCGGGAGAAACAATCCGTGCCGTATTGCGCGTAAGCTTTGAGTATTACTTCGGCGTCGCCTGAGCTGCGGAAAGTGTGGCCCGCGGCCCGGAGTTCGCAGCGCAGGGCTTCGTGGTTGTAGATCTCCCCGTTAAAGCTCACGCACAGCCCGGCTGGATCGAAAAGCATGGGCTGGGCCGACGCGCCGCCCGGGTCCAGTAATTCCAGCCTGCGGTGGCCCAGGGCCGCCCGGCAGGGTAAAGCGGGATCTTTATGGAAGCCGGCGGTGTCCCAGTACTGCTCGCCCGCAGAATCGGGGCCCCTGTGCCGCAGGCGCTGCGCCATGCGCAGGATGGCGCCGCCGTCTATGCGGGCCGCGTCAAAATGTAAATATCCGGCTATGCCGCACATCGTTTGCTCCAGTGTCTGCCGCGGTCAGGCCCGCGTTCCTATGTCTTCCCAGCGCGGGGGGCAATTGCGCGGCTTTTCGCCGGCGAACAGCGCGTGCCAGAGCGCGTACTGCGCCAGGCGGTTAGGAAAATACTTCTCCAGCGCGGGGGTGTGGGGGCCGATGCCTGGCAGGCCGGGAAACGTGCCGGCAAGCCTGGCGGCTATGGCGCGGTTGGCGTTGGCATACCAGTTCCTGGACATGATCGCGTCATAGGGCGTTTTCGAGCGGTTCAGGATTTCTTCCGGTACCAGGCCTTTAACCGCTTGCTTGTGCAGTACCCGGCCCTGCGGCAGGTCCCCGCCCGGGTTCCAGGAAAATATTTTTGCGGCCGCGGTGCAGCTTGAAAACAGCGCTGGCGCTATAAGCATGGCCCCGGTTTCGCCGGAAAGTTTTGTGCGCGACTGGAAAAGCCTGGCGCCGGCGAGGGAATTATACACCGCGCCGCGCAGCTGTGAAAAAAGGTCCGGCCCGGATTGGGCGAAAAGCGAGGCGGCCGACAACGAGCGCCGCGCGGCGTCCGACACAAAGGAGGCCAGTTCCGGCGGATAGAACGACGTGATATCCTTTATAAACCCGAGTTTCAATAAAACCAGCAGCACCTGGTAATATATTTCCCTGGAGGGCGGCGGCGCTTCCTGCCCGCCCTCTCCGCCGCCGAACAACGCCGGCCGCCAGTGCGCCGGGTCCGGCCCGGCGCGGCCGGCCGCGGCCAGGCGGTCCGAAAGAGTTTTTATATACCGGTCATGGTTGGAGAAATATCCCAGCAGTTCTATTATCCCGAACCCTGTAATGGCTTTTTTAAAGCCCGCCCCGGCGATATGCCGGGACATCAGCACCATGCGGGTATGGTGGAGGTTCGGCGACGCGGGGATTTCAGAGCGCCAGTAGGTTTCCGGGACCGCGTCCAGCATCTGCTCATAGGATATCTTTACGACCTCAAGTTCTATGCCAAGGTGCCTGGCGGTGAGCCTGGCGTAATCGGTCTCCGGCGGTTTTGAACTGTCGGAAAATTCGTAAGCGAAGCCGCGCACGTTCTTTGCCCCGACGCTTTCGCGCGCCAGGGCGGCGAAAGTGGCGGAATCTATGCCGCCGGACAGCAACACCGCTATTTCACGGTCTTGGCCTATAGCCGTTCGGGTGGCGGCCAGCAGTATGCGCCTGAATTCTTCCGGGGTATTGGCCGGGTCCGGTACGGACCTTGCCAGCAGGCTGTTCTCCCGGCGCGTAAGCGTAATATCTTTTCCCGCCGCCACCAGAATAGCGCCGGGCGGCACCCGGGAGATGCCGGGAAAGGCGGTAGCGGTATCCGGCGGGATGTCCTTGCAAAGTATGAATTCCGCGGCGCAGGCCGCCGATGCCCCGGCGGTCTCCGGGAAAAGCGCCAGAATGGGTTTTACCGAAGTAGAAAAGAACAGCACTCCTGCGGATACATGGTAATAAAGTTGGATGGCGTCATTGACGTCCCCGACAAGTGTGAGCTTTTTTTGGGAGAGATCGGCGTGCGCCAGGGCGTAATGACCCTCCGGCATCGCGCGGGCGGGGGCAAGGATATCGGCGGCGGCGGCCAGTTCCGCAAGGCTTGGCCGACCGCCGGGCC